>VBKE01000555.1 GCA_005879605.1 Deltaproteobacteria bacterium | reverse complement strand
GTCCTGCCTGAAGCGGCCGCGGCGCCGGCGTTCATCTGTTTGGCGCGCCCGCGATTCGCGACAATCAGTCGATCGCACAGCTCGCGGGCTTGTTCGCGTGTCCCATCGCTGCTGCCGCCATCGACGACAATGATTTCCGCGTCGGGCGCACGGTCACGCAATTGCAGCAGGAACGCCTGGATCAGTGCAACTTCGTTATAAGTGGGTACGATGATTGAAATCGATCCGCGCGATTCAGCCGGCCCGATCTCGTTCACTTGAAGATGTTGTCAAAAATCAAATTGGTGCGGCTGTAATTCCGGCCGTGTGAACCCTGATCGTTTAGTCCCCAGTTATAGGAAAGATATTTCGTTTCGTAGGCGCCGCTGGCGGCGAAAGCACGAACGTTCTCCGGAGCAAAACGCCCGAGCACTTTCGCAAGGCCGCCGTTTGCTCTATCGAAGTCGCCTTTGAACCATTTGAAGATGCTCGAAATTTCCACCCGCTTTTCGTTCGGCAAAAAGCGATTCAAATCATCGCGCCCAAGCCAGGCGCGAAAGGCGCGCTCATTTTAACTCCGCGCCGCACAGACCAGCACAGCATGCGCGCGATAACCAATCGTAGGTCGCAACGCGCCGTTCTCGATTTCGTCCAGTGAAATGTTGCGTCCGTTCATCTGGTGTCGTTTCGCCTTGAAGGAATCCTTTAGCGACCAGATGCTCTCGGTTGGATAATTCGCCAAAATCCACTGGAGAACAAACGCGTTGTAAGCGTTGACTAACGCAGCCACGGATTCATTGCTGCTGGCCACCGGTTCGGCCTTGGGCGCGAATTGCTTAAGATAATCGTCCAGCGCAGCAATGTCGCCGCTATTCTGTTTCCAGCCGCCGTAGTTTACCAGCCCCCGCTCGTTCACGTATTTTTTCAGGAGCCGATCGAAGGCTTCATGCCTGATCCCGGTGTGCACCTGCACGATCTCGCCGGGTACATTTTGCTGCGCCACCACGATGGCAGCGATATTCGTGAGCAGCATCGTTATTAAAAACAGAATTCGAAATCTCATCATCACATGACACTGACTTGCATCTGATTTAGCACGCCTGTTCATTTGCTTTCGCAAAAAAGATGCAGTGAAGAGCTTTCCCATATCAATTGTCGTTGCTGCTCTCCTGGTCTTGCTCTTTGTCATCGAGCGTTTTTTCCCGTTGCGAAAAAGCACGCACTTGCTGGTCCCTCGAATCCTCGTCAACCTCGTGATCTCCGCCTTGAGCTTCATCGCCGCGGTCACACTGGTGAAACCGGCGGCTCAATCGGTTATTCACGGGCCGAGGACAACCGCACCACTAACGCGCTGTTGTCGCAATTTCGGAGACAGCGCGATTACTGGCGCAAACCCGACGGAATTTTGGTCGAACGCAGCCAGCTGCCCGCGGAATCGAATCTTGCGCGCCTGGCCGAATAGTTCGTCAATCCTTAAGTCCGTGTTCGTCGAAAGCTAAAACTCGTTTCCGTTTTCATGATCTTGCCGTCGATCTCGAGCAGCGGATAAGCGAGAAAGTTAATCGCGCCAGTAGCTGGCGCAGGATCGACAATCAGATCGCGGCCTTTTGTCAGCTCGAAACGATTCGCCAGGTTATGCCCAAAATAGTACTCCGCCAGCTTCGGATTTTTCCAACCTTCGCTGATGTCCACCGGCACCCAGCGTCCATCGGCGAAAAATTCGGCCCAACAATGATAGCCCTCAATCGCGCCCTCGTTTTTGTCTGCGGGAATGGTTGCGCCAATTGCGAAACGCGCGGGAATACCAATGCTCCGGGCCAATGCAATAAAATAAGCGTGAAAGTCGGAACAGTTCCCGGTTCGCGCATCGCAGGCGTAAACCGCGTCGCCCCGACCCCAGCCCGCTCCCGATTTATCGTAACGCATCCGGCCGAGCACGTGATTGTAGAGCGCTTTCGCGCGCTCCAGATCATTTCCTTTGCCTGCAATTGCCTGCTCCGCCAGCGTTTTGAACGTCTCGTTTATCGGCACCAATTTTTCCGGACGCAAATAACGCGCCGGGTCTTCGCCATTCGCTGGATAAGGAGATTTTTCTCTGCGCACGACGCGGTAGCGCAACTCGATTGTTTTTCCACTATCGGCTGACTGGGGATGGAGCACGCAAATATCATTGCCGTAATCGCGGTCGCGCACTTTCTCCCATTTGATCGGGATGCTGATCTCTTCGTTGGCGACAGTTTGAAATGCGTCGGTCTTCGCCAGCGGTATCCAAAGACGGGCGTCGCCGTTTATTTCCGGCAATTTGACGCGGTAAACAAACTCGAATTCGTCGGAGCCTTTGATGATGCCGGGTTGATCGGCTAATGCGGTCAAAATCCCGCCGAGAACGAGCGCTGTGATAATCAGCGAACGCATGGAAGGTTGAGAGGTTCGCTAACCCGAGACTTTTTTCCAGACGCCGCCTTCTTCTTTCCAGTTATATAGCGGCTTGCCGTTGACTTTGTGAACGAAAGTTTCAGTGACGTTCATATCGCCCGGTTTTCCTGACATGAAGAAGTCGATGTCGTATATCGACACACGCGAAATATTTTCCCTCGCCGAGACTGGAGAGCCGATCGTCATGCACTTTGATCAGGTCGAGGGCGAGATCTTTGCTCTCGTAATTGACGTGAAACTTCTTGTCGCTGGACTCTTTGGCCCCACTTTGAATGTGCTTCTTGATTCCGGCAGAAATCTCCGCCGTTGTGACGTCCTTCTTTTCGCCACCTTTTTTCGGGTGTTCGCCTGTTTTTGTCCCTTCTTTCTTGGGATGCTCAGGGTGCTCCTGGGCCAGGACCAGCGAAGCTGGTGTGAAAAACACTGCAACCGCTGTTGCGAGAATAATTCGTGTGATCATAGGATATTGTTTGAGGTTTCGATGTTTCGGGTGTTCGACGCGCGAACCACTCTTTTTATTCCCGTTTGATTACTTTGCAATTTGGCAGGGGCGTGCGCTTATCACGCCGCAGGCAAAGCCGATCATAAAGAGATGCGAGGATTAGAATCGGGGGCTCGCGAGATATAGAGCGCGTCCAGACGCAGCCGTCGTTAGTCACAGCAGATACGACCGTATTTGATTGCCCTGACCTTCCAAAGCGAGCATGTAAACGGTCGCGCCATCGCTCCATGTTGCCGTCGCCCAGTTTCCCTGCTGCACAAATTTTGGTTTGTTTTTGCTCACGCGATTAAACGGCGCGGCTGCCTCCACCGTCACGAGATGGATGAGCCCGCCATTTTCTTGCTGAAAACAAATCACTGAGACTGGTTGCCTCTTCCAGAAAAATGTTTTGCAGCCGAGGCTCTTCAATCTCTCCAGCTTTTCCGGCAACTTTTGGATCAGCGACGCCCGGTTCGCGTGCAACCAGGCAACCAGCTCGCCCGGGTTATCCGATTGCGCATCGAACTTCGCGTGGCCCTCAACAAGTGCGGAAATCTGACCGAGCGCGTTCGTCTGCCATCCGGCCAGGCGCGGCCTCGCCGCTTCACGCAGCGCCAACGGGCCCGCAATCGCCGCCAGCACCAGTGCTGCAGCGATCGACCATTTGAGCAATGGTTTCGTCCAGCTGGAACGACGGCTCACTT
>VBKE01000215.1:539-8231 GCA_005879605.1 Deltaproteobacteria bacterium | reverse complement strand
GATTCATCTGACTTTCGATGAACGCTACTGACCAAAGCAGATAGTTCCATTGTGAGACGCCGCGCTATTCAGACCTTGGCAAATTTACGACGCATTGCTGCAGCAACAGTAAAAATGGCCTCGGCTGCGCGATCTTTATAATCTCTGGTTGATGGTTGACCGCCCGAAGGAAATTCGAAGCGGGACAGCTGAAAAATACATCCCCAGTGCTCAAGACTGGCATGCTGTCGCAACACTACTTAGCAGGGAACGACGCAGGCAGCGAGAGAATCCAGGGCGAAAACCCGTGACCTTTCTCGGTAGAAAAAAACACGAGCCAAATGGAAAATAAAGAGCCCCGGAATTTCCGGGGCTCAAGAAGTGGGGCGGGTGAGGAGAGTCGAACTCCCGACCTTATGCTTGGCAACTATAGAAAGCCCAGGCGAAGGTAATGAATTCAAGCGTTTTTTTCCCGCAGTTTCCCCTAATATCCCTCTTTAACGGTTCGAAACCGAAATCATTTCGGTTCGGACGTTAGCCACTCTTTGAGATTTCACGCCAGATTTCCTCCGGAGTGCGCTGGGAGCCATCTGACCGGAGCGCCTCGACCATGCGTGGTCTAAACACTGAGTTGATAAGAAGCCACTCCCGCTCGATGTCGGCCATTTGATGATCGAACCAGACGGGATCGACCCCGCCGCGGTCGACGAAGGCCCGGCGTGCCAAATTCCGTGGTGCATGAAACCATGAAGCGGTTTCTTTTCGGCCTTGCTCTGATTGTCCTCTTACCATTCCAAGCCTTCGGTTTCGGCGAGATCTTCAAAATAGAGACTACGGGAACGGAGTACTGCGGGGATTTCGACTTTACGAAGTTCAACCCCAACAACAATGTGGATCTCTGGGTCCGGGTGGTGAGTGCTAGCGAGCTCACGGTTTCGCTCACACCCAACTTCGCCGCGGGCACCAGCTTTCCGATGACCGGGAAAACGTACCTAACCACCGCGACGGCTGCCGCCTTCATAGCTCGGCGTTCTCTTTGTGGATGATTCCTTCGCTACGATTCAAGGCAGCGCACGGTTCGATCGAAACACTGGCGCAATTACGAGTCTAACCGGGACCTTTGTTCAGAGCGGGGTTTTGGATCCGGCGTGTTTTTCTTCCGGGAAGTTTACAAGCAAACGGGTGTCATAGAGCATGGTACGCAGTGTTTTCAGGGCTCTGCAGTGGGTCCCCTAGCCCGGGGGTGGGGATCCCTTGCCGGCTGGCATGAGAATTCCTTTTCCGAAAACCCGCCCTTAAACCTCGCAGGCGATGATCATTTAACAGCTCACTGCAGCTCCTAATTAATTGATTGCCATAATTAATGAATCCATTACTTCTTTAATCCATGAACACCCCTTCCAACACTTCATCGACAAAACGAGCGGCGCGACCCCATAAAAAGAGCCGCACAACACAGAGGATGATCACTAAACAATCCAACGCCACCAAAGCGACCCTCCCCAAAGGCTGTATGATAACACGCGGTAAGCTCTCAATGCTTTTGCGCCAATCCATTGTCAGCTCCCGGAAACCTTTCTGATGATCGCTCCCGGACAAATTAGTTTTTATGACCGATTTGGACTGTCCGTATTCCTCCTGTTCTACGGCCCTCGAGGGCGGAGCAAGTGCAATTGTTGTGCCTCCTCAACAATCAGCGACGCGCTGACGTACTTCGAGAGCCATCATCTGCTTTTGGCCTTCGATGTCCATATTTCCGGCGCGAGAGATCCACAAAGAGCGCAAGGGCAGGAACGTTTAAGGAACTGTCAACGTACTTTTAATCCGACAATCCCGAGCGCGCGGTTGGAAAAGCCCGACACGAATTGTCGTAAAACTTCTGACACCGGGGGCATCTCCTGAGCCTTGAGAATTCCGCACTCCTAAGCCCGTTCCAGAGAAGCCAATAATTAAGTGCTTCAAACGATGCTCTGTCTTCGAGCGACGGTATGTCCAAGGGCAATAAAGCGCATCTCTTTCGGCCCGTCGAACAGCTCTCCCCTGCTCATGTGACGGTCGAAACGTATTACAAATGGTGGATTAAAAACAGGAAGGGCGCCACAGAGCCCACCGGGTAAAAGATTACGAGGCAATCAAGCGCCACATCCTAAAGACCAGGATCGAACAGCAGGCCTTCGGCAAGATCGCGTTGGGATTTCTCAACGTGCCCACCTACAGACCCTGCAGAACAAGCTAAAAGCTAAGGGATTCAAGGCCCGAAGCATCAACGGCTCATCCACAGTTGTTTGCGCGCTATGCTCCGGGACGCCCGAATCGATGGCTTTATCACGCTCGATCTCTTTGACCGCGACTTCTTCAAACCGCTATCGATCACGGACAGTAAGCCGAGCATTGACCCCTATAAGCCAGAAGAGCGGAAAATAATCCTAGAAGCCTTTCGCACCAGCCCGAGCAAACGGCGCCGGCACTACTACCGATGCGTCTTCTTTCAGTTTTGGCAGGGCAGCCGCCCAAGCAAAGCCATAGCACTCAGGCGCGAGGACGTGGATCTTCGGTACGCCACCGCGGGCATTCACAAAAGCACTGTGCAGGGACATCAGGGCGGTACGAAAACCGTCAGAAGCAATCGAGAGATCCACCTCCGCGATAACGTGGTAAGGGTACTAAGCGAGGAAAACCTGGCGCCGCTGAACGTGAGTCCGGATGACTTTCTGTTTACCACGCCGGAAGGTACACCGATCGAGCAATTTTTATAAGCGCGAGTGGGTGCCAATTCTCAGGGCGAATAAGATCCGACTGCGGCCGTTTTACAATACGCGGCATAGCTACGTGAGCTTTCTTTACTCGATCAGTCCGAAGTCAGGGTTCATTTCGAGCCAGACAGGTGACGGCATTAAGACGCTAGAAACAGACTACGCGAAGTACATTAAAGAGGCCGATGACAACCGCGATTTTGTCGAGTCTCAGATCCAAAAAAGTGCAACCTTAGTGAAACCTGCCGACGATGTCAGCAACTCCCCTACTCCACCAGAAAAGAAAAAGCCCCCGAGAAATCGGAGGCTTAAAAGTTGGAGCGGGTGAGGAGGGTCGAACTCCCGACCTTATGCTTGGCAAGCATACGCTCTAGCCAACTGAGCTACACCCGCTTGTTTACGATTACTATATAAATCGATTGCCTTTGTCAATTTCGAGTGGATCAACTCTCGCCGATTCTCGCCTGCCGAAGCCGAAAAAACTGACCATAGTAACTAACCCCGGACCACAACGCGAGTATGGTCGACAACGCCAGGAAGTACATTCCAGCCGCGAAGAAATCAACGCCCCAGTAGTTATAGTGAATCAGCAGCGCTACCACGGCAAATGCTTGAAGGATAAATTTATACTTCCCGAGCGTTTCGGCCTGCATGACAATACCTTCGGTCAGAGCAATCCCGCGTATGACGGTTACCGCAATCTCGCGCGCGATGATCACTACAACCAACCATGCCGGCACGCCCGGCTCATCCGGTCGATCAAGAGCCGCCAACATGATCAGCGCCGACGCAATCATGAGCTTGTCTGCCAGTGGATCGAGGATCTTGCCGACGTCGGAAACACTCCGGTTCCGCCGCGCTAAATATCCATCAAAATAATCCGTTATCGACGCCAATAGGAACAAGAGAGCCGCCAGCAGGCCGGACAGGCGATCCGGGTAGCTAAGCAAATAGACAAGGACGGGAATGATCAGGATGCGAATTAAACTTAAAAGATTTGGAAGTGTCCAAACCACGGAAAATAGGGATAGATACGCGTCGGTTATCGATCGGTGTATCGCTGAACTTGCTGAATGACTTGGAAGCCGTTTCCTCGATACGTATCGTAGTAACGCAGCACTCGCCGGATATAATCTTTTGTCTCACCAAACGGCGGGATTCCTCCATACTTTTCGACGGCATTGACGCCCGCGTTGTAAGCGGCAAGGCTCAGTTCCACATCACCTTGGTATCGGCCCAGTAACAATTTCAGATGGCGGACTCCACCATCGATATTATCGCTTGGATCCATGACATCGCCGACATTGTGAAGCCGTGCGGTCTCGGGCATGAGTTGCATTAACCCCATCGCGCCTTTGTTGGATCGCGCGATCGAATTGAAATTTGACTCGGCCTTGATCACGGCGCGAATCAGATCGGGATCGATGCGGTAACGGTCGGACGCGGACTGAATCAGCCCCTCGTACGAATTCGCCGAGACAACCGAACTCGGACTTTGTCCATTGTTATCCTTGATGACTCGTCGATATCCCGTGTGAGTCGGAACGTTAGTGAAGTTGAGCACGCCCTGCCTATCTTTGTAAACGTAAACGTCCGCCATGACGCCGAAGGGAAGCGCAGCTACTCCGATAACGAGGAGGCAAACAAACAGCCAACGGCGTATTATCATATGTTTGCGTGAATAAAGTCGCCACAGAATAGCCTCACGGCAATTTTATGTCAAACGAGCCAATTCTATACAAACCATGGAGCTTCCACCGAGATCTTCTCAGGATAGGAGTTCTATTCCTTCGCTATTCTGCAGTCTCCGAATTAGAAGAAGATCTCCCTCCAGAAAATCAAGCTGGGTGAGCTGCTTAAGTCCAACCCAGGATATTTGGTAAAAGACGACATTTTTAATTTGTCCGCCATATTCGTGGATTTGAAAGAATCTCAGGTTGACCTCTGAAACACCTGAGTACACATGAGTATGATTGAAGATCTCGCTCGATTGCTGGACTTCGATATCTAATTCTTCCCTTAATTCTCTTTTTAAGGCGTCGACGCTCGATTCGCCCTGCTCCACTTTTCCGCCCGGGAACTCCCACTTCAAAGGAAACGGCTGGTTGGGACGACGCTGGCACACGAGTAATCGTTGCTGCTGCCATATGAGTCCCGCCACGACGTCAATGCATTTCAAGCTAGATTCACTCATGAAACGCCGTAGCTTTCGTGATCAGTGCTCGCGTGGACACGAGCTTCCCGTCCGTTAGGCATCCTGTGAATGCGTCCCATAGCGGGGTTGCCCCGAGTCAAGAGGGAATTCCGGCGCCGACGTAACCGCTACTCCAAGACTTGCCGCTTTTAACGTGCGGTATATTTTTCAATCGTCGCTTTCAGCACCTCGGGCAGAGCAGGTTTAACTAAATATTCTACCATTCCTGCTTCGAGAGCTGGCTGCCTCCATCGGGTATGGTCCCAGGCCGTATAAGCGACGACAGGTATATGCGCAGTGGCGGGGTTCTCTTTGAGCATCCTCGCTGCGTCAATCCCCGTCACTCCAGGCATGGCAAGGTCCATCATAATAAGATCAGGCTTTTCTGCGAGTGCTCGTTCCAGCGACTGGGCGGCTGTCTCTGCCTCAACTACCTCATAACCGATGAACCGCAGCTGGCAAACTAGAACGAAACGGGAGTCCTTTTCGTCTTCAACTACAAGAATTTTCTTCGCCACGTATCGTCCTTCCGTAAATTATTTGAACGCCTCGCTGAGCAACCACGCCAACCGCACTTAGATGACGAGACTCATCCACCGCTGCAACGGATAGCAGAGCATAGAAGAATTTAGATACTCAGCGCTCACAAGCTTACCCTCAATGTCAGCATTTGAGTTATCCATCATTCCCTCCAACTGCATTCACCAAATAGCTGTTGGCGCTCCCGAAGGGATTTGAACCCCCAACCCTCCGATGCGTCTTACAGCCCCGCTTTTGGCTGGGGGATTTCTGCGGGCCAATTCTCGATGTAAACCGGCTCGGGAGGAAAGCCGAGCACATTGAGATAGAGATATTCCCTCCACTCGGGGAATTTCCGGACATTCTCTAGGGGAACGTTAAAATACTTACGCAGGAACTCTCTGCGCGGCGGATCGAAGATCGTGCGGGGGCGGCTGTTTAGAGCCTTGGCGTCGATCTCGGCGATCTTGCGCCGGATAGGCCCTTCACCGTATTCCTCGATCAGCGCCCAGACATGGTCGTGAATCTTCTGTAAAATCGCATCGTGATGGCTGCGCTCCTCCGCATGAACCACGCGCTCTTCGAAGTCGAGCACCTTCGGCGTCGTGATTTGAATGCTCTGGATGGTAACCGCCGTGCAATGGCCGTACGGCCACAGGTTGCCGGAGAAAATATAGCTGAGAAAATCCCGCTGCATTAATTGGTGGTGCTCGACACGTGGGAGGAGGCCATATTGGCGCTCGAAGTCGGGGTCGGGTCGAGCATGGTCGCGGCGTGAATCGATGGCGTTGGCCTGCCGGATATAGCCCCAGCCGTGGCCAGCCTCGGTGCCGATATGGTCCGCAAGAAAATAACGCCACTCGGAATCCATTTCGAAGTGAGAACAGGCGTAGCAAGCGGACCCGACGGTGCTTTCCAGTTCATCGCGGCCGCGATGACCGAGCCAGCGGGCTAAACGCTCCCTCTCCGCGTCGTCTTTGGGCTCGCGCTTCACTGCATTGCGCTGCTTACGGAACTCCTCCAGCGATGCGGTGACAGGATTATCTTCGCTGTAGGTGATTTTTTTTCCAACCCCTCTGATATCTGCCATGGCAACCTCCTGACGGTTTCTTACTTCGCCGAATAAAGAGCCCTAACAAACCCTTCCTTATCGAGCTGCTCGACAATGCTCATATCCAACACACCGAACGGGTTGCGACCAGGGGGTTCGGTCGAAAGCTTGATCACCGTGTCGATGGCGTCTTTAGGGACAATGGGTAGACGCTCGTAGACGGCGACGGCCCGCTGATAGGTTTCCTCGAGCGCTTCCGGGTCGGTCAGTCGCATGTTTCGGCCCAGTGTCTTTTTTGCCATATCTGGGTTGGTCAAAGCAAGTTTGATCCCGTGAAGAATCCCTCTTAGAAATCGATCCAGTGATGCTGGGGACTTTTCCAACACCGCCCTGGTGGTAACCACCGAAGTGAAAGGGCAAGCGATGCGCTGAGTGGCCAGGTCCATTAACATGTGCAGTCCGGATCTTCTTGCTTCGATGGTATCGGGCGATGATAGGAGCGCGGCATCCACCACGCCGCCGAGCAGCGCCCGCGAAACGAGTTGTATACGACCAAACGCTATCAGCTTCACGTCCTTCACCGGATCGAGTCCGGCTCGCATGAGCAAAATGCTGGTGGCTAAGTTCAGAGACGTGCCTGCCGGAGTGTTTGCGATCAGCTTTCCTTTGAGATCCTTTAGCTGAGAAAGCTCCGGCCGGGCCCAAAGTTGGAAAGGAACGGTATTGACCAGCCCGCTAATGATCCGAACCTCCACGCCCTTCAGGTATGCACTCAGCGCCTGCCCGCCACCCACGATCGCCACGTGCAAGCTTCCCGAATCCAAAGCCCGAATCATGGTTGTTCCTGCCGATTGGGTTAATTCCACGTTCACACCGTAAATATCGAACAACTTCTGCTCCACGGCCAGGTAACCCGCCAACTGGGTTGCGCTCGCTCCCGAAAATCCCAACCTGAGAGTTTCCGCGGCCCCAGCGATCACACAGTTGTGAGCGACAACGAAAGCTGTTAGAGCGAGGAACCCGAGCGACTTCATAAAGAAGGAGAGCATATTCTTAGACAACATTTGTCCTACGGTGCCTAATTTTGGACTTTCCGCTCCCGCTCCGGCGCAGGGCTTATGGCTGTCATCTCCCCCGACTTCATTTCATTCCAGCTCATTCATGCTACGAAGTTGCTACACGGGACTCCGTCAGAA
>VBKE01000215.1:0-468 GCA_005879605.1 Deltaproteobacteria bacterium | reverse complement strand
AGAGAATTCAGTCCAACCCTGGCATCCTCTATGTTCCAAAGGAGTGATCTAAAAATTCTTCTTGCTATCGGGTTAACGTCGCGTGATTTGAGGTTGCGAAAAGCAGCACGACCGCTCGACATTTTAGTTTGTGTCAGCCTCTTCGTCCTCATCCACTTCCATTCCTATAAGAAAAATCGTCCTCGAGCTCGTGTAAAGAAGACCCTCAATTGTGAGAACCTTATCTAAGACCTTTGGGCTCTTCAAACGACGAATCAGGTCATCGGGACCAACGAAATGTACTAAAGGAGGAAAGATGCGTTGAAGGGTAGCTCTATTGAGGCCAACGTTTCCGACAATCTCCATTTTGTCAAGCAGGAAGGTCAACCTTTCTTTTCCAATAATGACATCAAGATTTTCCAGCAAGCCCTTCCGACTTTGGTCTTTCATCGGGAGAAGCACTCCAGTGAAACGAACTCGTGGGGGAAT
>VBKE01000214.1 GCA_005879605.1 Deltaproteobacteria bacterium | reverse complement strand
TCGAACGCCAAGGCGATCGGCAACTGGGTTATGGGAGATCTCTTTCGGGCGTTGAAAGACCGGAAGCTCGACGAACAACTTTACATTAACAATTGGCCAGTATCACCCGGTAATCTCGCTGCTCTTGTACGGCTAATCGACCAGGGAGTTATCAGCGGAAAAATGGCCAAGTCCCTCTTCGAAGAAACGCTCGCGAGCGGGCGGCCGCCGCAGGAAATTGTTAAAGAGAGAGGACTCGAACAGGTTTCGGATTCGGCAAGCATCGGAAAGGCAATCGAACGAGT
>VBKE01000213.1 GCA_005879605.1 Deltaproteobacteria bacterium | reverse complement strand
GTCGCAATGTTCGAAGCTGGCGCTCCGCTTCGTCGCGCACACCAAAGTTGCCAATTCGCACCCTCAGTGATTCCCCGCCGCCCGCTTCAGTCACCGAGACGGCATAGCCGCGCCGCTGCAGCGTTTCCGCCCAGCGCTGCGCTGATTTCCTTTCGCTGAACGCAAGCTGAATGATATAGCCTTCCAGCGCCTTTGGAACCGGCTTCACCAAGTCTTTTTTATCAGGAACGCTGTCACCCGGCTTATCCTTGAGAAGAGCAACCCGGTCCCCGGTGGATTTTTCAGCAACTTTATCTTGCTGAGATTGGGCCGGCACCACGGGCGTGGACTTCGCTTCCGGAATCTTGACCTCTGACTTTGCCTCCGTTGATGCGGGTTCAGTTTGCTTTTTCTCAACCGTTGGAAGCCGTTCGCGCGGCTCGGGCGCTTTCTGTACCGCGGCAACTTGCTCAGAGGACTTCTTTTCGAAGGTTTTGGCCTCGGGCTTAGGCACGGCAGGTGGCGTTTCAACTTTTTTGCCTTCAGCAGGTCGAGCTGGAGCTTTAGCCGTCTCAGATTTAGAGACGGCTAAATCCTGGGGCTTTAACTCACCAATCTTTTCGGCTTTTACCGGCTCGATGGCACGAGGCGTAGGCGATGTGACGGGTTTAGCTTCAACCGGAGCCACCGACGTGGCCTTTGCTTCCGGAATTTTGACCTCTGTCTTCACCGGTGTCGATGCGGGTTCGGCTTTCTTTTTCTCAACGGGCAGGGATGGTTCGCGAGACTCGGGTGCTTTCTGTATCATAGCAACTTGCTCGGGAGACTTGGTCTCTTCGCGTTTGACCTCGGACTTAGGCGCGGCGGGTGGCGGTTCAACTTTTTTGACTTCGCCAGGTCGAGCTGGAGCTTTAACGCCCTCTGTCTTAGAGACGACAGTTTCTTGAGGCCTTATTACGCTAGCGGTTTCGGATTTGGAAGACTCGGTAACACGAGGTTTAGCCGACGTAACCAACGGAGGATTGGCATCTGGTCTAGGCGCCACGGTTGCCGCTTCCGTCTTCGACACTTCAACAGCCGATTTCTGTGTCATCTGGGAAGGCGCTACTTTTCCTACTGGCTGGGATGTCGGGTCGTGCTCCACTGGTTTCTCTGGTTGTTTCACCTCAGAGCTCTTCTTGGCCACCGGTTCGACCTCCGCCGTTTTCGGATTCGCAGCGGATTCGCTAGGGGTTGCGGCAACTTTGGGCTCCAAAGCCCTCTGCGATGGCTCTACCGGCTCGCTCATCTTCTCTACCGGTTTCTGCGCAATCTCGGATGTCTTCGATGAAGCAAGCTTCTCCGGAGCTACGCCGGCGACTTTAGCCGGTGCCGCTTTTCGCTGATTCGATTTCGTTGGAACCTGATCCGGCCCCGAATTCATGTCGCGGCGATCTGCCGAGATGTCAATGGTAGAAGATTCAGACTTCTGCGAGGTCGATTTGTTTTTATCCTGCGCTTTGGCCGTCACCGCCGGAGCGACCGGTGTGACTTCAGGCTTCTTTTCGGAATGTTTCGGCGACTCAGTTTTCGTATCGGTGCTTTTATCTAGCTTCACTTGTTCGGCGACTTTCTGTTCGGAAGACTTATCTTGCTGCGCCGGTACAATAGCTGGCGCGGGGCTACTCACGCTCGGATTTGTTTTGTCAGCACCGGGAGCCGAAGCAGTGACTTCGGCTTTTTTCTCCACCGGCTGAGATTGGCTGGCACTCGGCAACACTTTGTCCTTTCGCGCCCCTTGTTCCGCAGAGTTGTCAACGGTTTTGTCGCTCTTTGAAGATTGCTTAACTTCCGGCGCTACAGGTTTCGACAAGGAAGGCTCTGGTTTAGGGTTCACCTCCGGCTTAGCGACCGCAAGGTCTTCTTCGCGAATCGGCGGACGAACATCCGGCTTTCCTTCCTGCGGTCGATAGGAAACCAAGTTCATCGGCCCGTTCTCTTCAACAGCGAATATTACGGCTTCGCCAAGAAGTCTATTCTGGTCAATCTCGTGCTTTAAGAAGGCTCTGACTCTATCCTTGGCAAAATAGGCAACCGCACGCTCCAAAACAACGTGGCTGCTTGACGACTGGGGGACGATGTTTCTCCAAGAGAAGTTCAAGCCGTAGCCATTGACCTCTTTCTCTTGAGCAATGTCAGAGTCGCTCGATAAGATCGACAGGAGTTCTGTTCCGTAAATGAAAAAAAGCCGATAAACCTTGGCGCTATAGTCGCCTTTTGTCTCGAAAGTTTCGGGTGCGCCGAGCACAACTTCCAAGTAACGCTCATCGGAAGTCTTCGTTGTAGAGTGAGTAAAGAACCCAATCCCTCCCACCGATGCTATGTTGTTGGCAAATTGAAGATTGGCGGTTTTCGGATTACGGACGATTCGATCGACCAGTCGGTCTAAATTTTCCTTATATCTTCCGCCTAGGTACCTCGCCTTTTGAGTGCTGTAGTATGATGCCGGCGTGGCGATCAAACCTAAAGGCGCAGTTTTCTTAGGCGACTCTTCCATTAACGAGCAGCCCATCGCGACTGACAGCAAAATAAACCATCCTTTGAGCAGCCGATTCGCGGTCATCCTACCTCCCTTTTTGCACAGCACCATCGTCAACTTTTCTTGACAGCAGCCGATTATAACCTATAATGAAACAGTTTTTTGCTAATTATACCGAGAATATAATCGTTGCGCGCAGGAAACACAATCTTTTTTTGACGTGAACACCTCATTCATATGGCGATAGGCGAACTTCTACTAGCAAAGAATGTCATCGACAAGGAGCAACTCCAAAAAGTTCTCCAGCAGCAGAAAATCGCGGGAGGCCGACTCGGCGATAATCTGGTTGCGCTTGGCTACATCACACGGGGGGACCTCGAATCTATTCTCCAAGAACCGCCTCCGCTAGCCAAGACCGTTGAACAAACCGGCTTGGACGACAACTTCCTGCTTAACTGTCTCCTGCGGACAATGTACATATCCGCGCTGCAAACGATTCCAGAGCTCTCCCAACAGATCAAATTGACCCGAGGAGTTATTGAAGAGCTTCTCACTTTTGCCAAGAAAGAAGCGCTGGTCGAGATCCGCGGGCCATCCGAAAAAAACTACAACATCATGCGCTACGCCCTCACCAAGGCGGGGAAAGAAAGAGCAAGTGAAGCTTTGCGACGTTGCGAATACATCGGTCCGGTACCCGTGCAGCTCGAAACCTATCAAGTACAGGTACAAAAACAGACGATCACTAACGAAGTAGTCAGCATCGAAAAACTCAAAAACTCCCTTTCTCATCTGGTGCTCTCGGAAGATGTCGTCAGACGACTCGGACCGGCATCGAACTCGGGAAGAGCTGTGCTCATTTACGGGGCCGCGGGAAACGGAAAAACCTCCATCGCCGAGGCTCTCGTGAGCGCGTTCGAGCAGCCGGTTTATATCCCTTATGCCATCGAAGCGGACGGACAAATCATCAAGATTTTCGATCTCTCGACTCATGTGCCTTTTCCTTCTACAACCAATACGAATGGATCCAATGGGGATTCGCATCCCATGTTTCTGCCCCAGCTGGAATACGATCCACGCTGGGTCCGCTGCAGGCGGCCTTATATCATTACCGGCGGCGAGCTGACGTTGGAAATGCTGGATCTCGATTTTGATCCGCATTCCAAGTACTACGAGGCCCCGCTGCAAATGAAGGCCATCGGCGGAATATTCGTTATCGATGACTTCGGCCGCCAGCGGGTACGCCCCCATGATCTCTTGAACCGGTGGATTTTTCCTCTCGAGCGCAAGTTGGACTATCTTACCCTTCACACCGGCAAGAAGTTCGCGCTCCTGTTCGATCAGCTGGTTATATTCGCGACCAACTTTCCGCCCGAAGAAATCATGGATCCCGCGCAACTGCGCCGCGTCCACTACAAGCTGAAGATTAATCCGCCAACCGCTGAAGAATACAAAGAGATCTTCCGTCGCATCTGTGATTCCTATGGCTTGGAATTTTCCGAAGAGATTATGGCCTACCTAGTCAATAATTACTATATAAAGCACAAAGTGCCATTCGCGGGTTTTCACCCGAAGTTCATCGCGGAACACGTGATCGCGGCCTGTAATTACCTCGGTACGCCGCCGCGCATTACTCGGCAATTGTTGGCGGATTCCCTGGAAAATATGGTCATTCTTCCGACGGCGCTGTCAGGAGAATAATCGTCAATGCCCAAACCGCTCGCACTGCTTATCCATTCCGTCGATTCATCCCTATCTTCCGTGTCCAAACTTTTGGAGGCGAGAGATTTTTCCGTGCACGTAAGCCGCAGCCTCGAGGAAGCGGAGCGAGTCTTTTCAGCCTTTCCTATGGATCAGTTCAAGTATGTCTTTGCCGACGTAACGGTCTGTCAGGGCGGCAGCTGGAACAATTTGTTGGCACGGGCAAGGGCCAATACGGCGGAGCTCGCTCTGGTCTGCTATCACCCGCAGCATACGCAGCATCTTTACGGTTTGCTCGGCCACCCCTTGAGTTCGGCAGAAGAAATCAAACCGGGCAGCACGAACCGATTGCCCCTCATGATCGGTGAAACACCGCAGTTTCACGAATGTCTTAAATTGGCGAATCGCTATGGCATGCACGACATCACTGTTCTCATCACCGGAGAGACAGGAACAGGCAAGGAAGTCATGGCCCAATATATTCACTCCCAGGGTCTTCGAGCGAAAAAGCCGTTCGTCGGTTGTAACATGACGGCCATTCCCGAGACCCTCGTCGAAAGCGAACTCTTCGGCTATGTCCGAGGCGCCTTCACCGGCGCCGATCGCAACAAGAAGGGACTGATCGAGGCCGCCGAAGGAGGGACACTGTTTCTCGACGAAATCGGCGATCTCGCCCCCGTGATACAGCTGAAGCTCTTGCGCTTTCTCGAGACCCGGGAGTTTTACAAGGTTGGCGAGTCCTCGCCGCGAACCAGCGACGTTCGCATCATCGCCGCCACCAACAAAGAACTCGAAGGCGCCATTGACGATCAGGGCTTCAGAAAAGATCTCTACTTTCGCCTCAACAGCGCAAGGGTTATTCTCCCCCCCCTGAGGAAACGAAGGGAAGATATCATACTGCTCGTCGCTAACTTCGTCTATCAAGCCTGCCAACAATTTCAAAAGCCGCTGAAGAAAATTAGCAGCTCGGCAAAGGCGTTGTTTTTGGATTATCCCTGGCCGGGCAACATTCGGGAGCTGAAGGGCGTCATCGAAAGCGCGGTGATGGTCTCGGACGGAGACTACGTTACGATTAGCGACTTGCCAATGAATTTGCAGCATTACGCGACGGGACATCGCGAAGAAATCGGAACGAAAGCAATACGCAACATTGAAGAAGGTGAAAGGCATCTGATCGAAGACGCGCTCAGACAAACCAACGGTAACAAAGCAAAAGCAGCCGAAGCCCTTGGTATTTCAACTCGAACGCTTTACCGAAAAATCGAGAAGTTTGCCTTAACAATGACAGCCGAGAGTTGATCGATCCGGCTTTTTTCATGCCGGTCTTCTGACGAGACGACTTTGTTTACCCTCCTGAGCCGCACCACGATAGGCATCGCTTGGTTGCTCGCGGTTAGCCAACCCATTCAGGCCCAAGTCGAAGATCCGCGGCGAACATCTGGCGAAACTGGAGAAATATTATTGTTCACTGCTCCGGATGAATCGTCTGCGCTTGCCGGCACCGTTCGGCGTGAAGAAACTTTGTCGCCGATGGCAGAAAGCCTGGGCACCGGAGGCGCAAAATGGCATCTGGTCAAGACCAAGAGCGGCCTCGTTGGTTGGATCAAAGCGAGTGATACGGATGAGTCAAAAAAGCTAGAGAGTTTTTTCAAATCGCTACCGGCAGAATCCTTTTCTATCCCGACTGATATACCAGAGGCATCTTCGACCACCGCGCCTCGTAACGCGATCGTGATCCCGGTTTACATGAATGGGGCAATGGTCCTTGTACCGGTAACACTGAATCGTACCGTGCAAACGTATATGGTATTGGACACCGGCGCTTCGTATACAGTAGTCTCCCGGCAAATCGCTTCCAATCTAGGACTGCACGCGGTATCGCAGGGTTCATTCATGACGGGGAATGGAGTTATCTCCATGCCTTTGGCACAGCTCGATTCAATAGGGGTAGGGAAAGCCGAAGCGCTGAATCTGACCGTGGCGATTCAAGATATTCACCCTAAACTAGGCGGATTGTTGGGATTGAATTTTCTGAGTCGTTACCACGCATCAATTGACTCCCGACGACAACTTCTCGTTCTCGCGCCGCGCTAAGCGCGACCATTTCTACCTTATACTGGACAATCAAGGAATATCGGTTACAAATACTGCAATGCTTACGTACAATTTTGTTCTAATTGAACAGAATTGGGGGAATAATCTAGGATTTTTGGGCCAACTCGGTCTTTACGTTACTGAAAATATGAACCTTTTGCCCATGCAATTCATGGCAACCAATTTGCTTTAAAAAAACACGTGCTCGCTATAATAGCGTCAATCCAGGGCTAGAGATCATAAACTCTCATGTTATCCGCGCCGAAAGAGGAAAAGAGACTAAAAGTGGTCTCCTCCACATCCAACACTCCAAATCTAGCAGGCTTCGGGAAGGTCCTAAACTCCATTCAGGGTCTTCAGCAACGGCTAGACGACTTTTCCGTGGACGACATCAGCGAAGCCACCGAAAAGGCCAGAACTCTTGCCGTTCGTCTGTCTGAGTTGCAACGCCAACTCGCCACTCTAACGGAAATAAACGAGTCCATCGCCACGGTTCGAACAGCTGTCGACCACGCCGCAAACGAAACTCGTGAACTAACGAAGCTAGAAGGGCTCGATAGGCCTTTGCAGCTTCAGGCGATCGCTCAAGCGAGCAACCTGATCCGATTCCCTCGCGTAATGAAAGCCGCGAAAGACGGTCCGCGGGTTTCGTCGGTCAATTTCATAGCAACAGATTCTCGGATCAACACTCCGAGCGAGAGTTTACAAACGATTCAAATAGAAACCACATCCGCATCTCCCGACGAAACAGCCGTTGTAGGTCTCGATGCGACGGCGTCGCCAACAAACACGGCTTCGGCGCAGGTTCAGGAAACACAACCTTGGCAAGAGGAACCCCCGGCGCGTTCCGAGCAAGTATCACAAAGTGATACGGTGAAAGTTCACAATCCGACGTTGCAGACAGAGGCCAAGGCGACCCCGGTGCCGCAGCCGGTGTTCGAAAGCTTGGAGACGGCCATCGAAAGGCAAACCGAGGCACCGGTTTCGACAAGCGCCGATTTCGATCAGCGCCTTTTAGATGACCTCATTAAAAATTATGGAGAGTTCGCGGCGTCGCCTAACCTTCCGGCGTCAATAAAGCCGGCGGCAAAGTCGGCAGCAAAAAGCAAAAGAGAGACAGAGCACGCTGAATCGAAAGCTCGAGTCGGGGAGTTCACCAAAAAAAATCTCCCCGCCGTGAAGAAAGAAGGCGAGCTGGATCGCCAACTAAAGAAGTTAATCAAAGATTATGGGGAATATGACCTGTATCCGCAGCAAAGCCCGGTTAATCTGAAAAACGGGGTGATCGCGGCGGTTTTGCTGTTGGCACTCGTCTTTTCAGGCTTCTACTTCTTTTCCGCCCCCACGGCGCCTCCGCGCAATGCAGCCGCGAATCAGTCGACCTCGGACTCATCCAATGGAACCGCGTCGCCGGTGAAAGCCGATGGCAGTGGAGGCAAGTCGTTGTCGAATGAAGACAAGAGGCCGGGCGAATTACGTCGGGCGGGCGAAGCAGGTGAATCACGAGATGTCCCGGATAGCTCATCGGTAAAACGAAAAAAATAAGAAAAGGATGGCAATGATGAAGAATGAACTACAAAACCTGACGGAAGACATATCCCGGCTCTACGAGGATATTACCCAGAAGACCGAATCGCTCGGGCAGATCGACAGCATCACGCGGCTCTACGATGAACTGCAAACCCAACTGCAGACCATTTCGGTCGAAGAGGTCGAATTGTTGCAGAGCCAAATCAAGTCGACCTTGGAGCAGATGGTCGGGATCAGCAAAAGTCTGGCGGTGATCAAGACCTTGAAAGTCACGCTCAATGGCCACGACGAATTGAGCGAACAACTCAAAAAAGCTCAAGGGTCGAATAATCCCAAGCGCGCGTCGGAGGACCGCTAGTCTATTTAGACTGATAACAGGCCAAGGCTATGCAAGGGAATCTTTCGCAAATCAGCCTGAACGATATTCTCCTTCTTGCCACCGGCGCAAAAAAGTCGGGCGTATTAAAGTTTTCGCGCGGGAAGGAAAACGTGGAAGTTTACTTCGACGAAGGCAACATTGTCCACGCGACCTGTCCCATCGGTGACGGCGAGAAGGCCATTCTCTATCCGGTAACGTGGGGAGAAGGAACGTTTACCCTGCTGCCAAACGGGACTCCGCCCGCTCCCACGATCAAGAAAACGTCAGAGGAAATCCTCGAGGAAGTTAAGGTGATGAGCCGAGAATGGGAAACCATCGTTGACGTCATCCCCTCCGGAAAAACGGTTTTTTGCATCGCCGATCTGGGCGAAGAGCACAGTGGTCCGGTAACGGTGCCGCACGTTGGCTGGCGGGTTCTAAGCAAGATTGACGGCGTGCGCAGCGTTCAAGAGATCGCCGAGATTCTGCGCATTCCGTACGCGTATACGGCTAAGGTTATTTTTAATCTCCACAAGTCCAATCTCGTGGAAATCGTCCCGCCATCATCTAAACCCGCCGCCGACATCGTTCCGGCGACCCTTTTGGATCGGATCACGGCTATTTTAACGGAAATCATAGGTCCTATGGCCGCTCTGGTGCTCCGCGATCAAATCGAAAGCCTCGGTGAGTCGCTGGATAGTTTCCCTGAAGCCAAGCTCGATGAGCTCGTCACCTTAGTCGGCCGGGAGATTTCCGACGGAAAACTGAGAAACAAGTTCGAAGAATCGACCCTGCAAGAGATCGCGAATTTTAAGCGATTCTAGGGAATCCATTCTATCATTTCTTAGGAGGAAAAAATGCCTCAGGAATCCATGTCCATTGAAGGTTCTAAGATCGCGAAACCCATGGCTTTAGGCTCGCAAGGCGGCAGCTTGAAATGGAAGATCACTGCTAGCTTTAGCGGGCTTATTTTGCTGCTCGGTGTGTTGGTGATAGCGATCGTCTACTACTTCACGAGCAATGCACTGCAGAAACAGGTCGACTTACGCTCCGTTGCAATTGCCACGAACCTCAGCGATGCGTCCGCTGGATACGTCTCGAGAAAAAGCAGCCTCGAACTCGATGCGCTGATTGCTAAATACGGGAGGCTGGACGGAGTTGCTTACGCCTACATTCAAGACCGCAAGGGCGCAATCCTCGCCACCAGCCTCCAGCCCTTTCCAACGGAGCTAAAAGATTCAAGTGGAGCCGACAGACAGCAATCCGCAAACTCCCGAGTAACGGAGCTGCGCGGCAGGACCGTTTACGAGACTCAGGCTCCCCTGCTCGACGGGCAACTGGGTACCGTTCACGTCGGCGTCTGGGCTGACACCGTCCAACAAGACCTTCGCGCCACAGTTCTGCCCATCGTCGGTCTAATCGCCCTTTGCCTCTTCATTGGAATCGGTTTATCAACTTGGCTCGGCAGCAAGGCGATTCGCCCTATCCTTGAGCTGAAATCCATAGCGGACGATATCAGCCGGGGGCATTTGGATGCCTCTGTCTCGATCCAATCCAATGATGAAGTCGGCGAATTGGCTCGATCTCTCGAACGTATGAGAGCAAGCTTGAAAGCGGCGATGATCCGGCTCAATCGTGAATAATAGAATAATGTTGTTCGCAACCAGGAGAGCCAATATGAATATCGGAATTCAAGGAATTTCAAGAAAACTTATCAGTATCATTTTCTTGTTGTGGGCTTTTGCGGTTACCGCGCCTGGCCCGGCAATCGCTGCCGAGGGAGGAACACCGCAGTCCCTCAAGAAGATCACCATCGGGTATAGCTCCATCTCTCCTGCAAGCTCGCCTGCGTGGTTCGCTTATGAAGGCGGATTCTTCCGCAAGTACGGACTCGATGCGCAGCTTATATTTATTGAAAGTGGAAGCCGGATGGTTCAAACCCTGATATCGGGAGACGTGGTGGCGGCTCAGGTAGGTGGGGCTCCCGTGGTTCAGAGCAACCTCCAGGGGTCGGGGGTCGTGATAATTGCTGGACTTCTCAATACCATGGACTACAAGTTCGTCGTGTCGCGCGATATCACCCGTCCAGATCAACTCAAAGGGAAGACGGTCGCCGTCAGCCGCGTCGGATCTTCTTCCGATTTTGCCACGCGCTACACCCTGGAAAAATACGGATTGGTTCCGGACAAGGACGTAGCCATCCTTCAGATTGGCAGCCAACCAGCTCGCTTTAGCGCTCTCGAAAGCGGACGCATCCACGGTGTCATGATCGCGATTCCGCTGACCGCCAGAGCAGCAAAACTGGGACTAAACATCCTAGCGGACTTACAGATGTTGGGATTGGAATACCAACATACCAGCCTTGCTGTGAGTCAGAACATGATCAAAACGCAGCCTGATTTGGTCCGCAATGTGCTGAAATCCTTCGTCGAAGGCATTCATTACGCAAAGACGCACCGCAAAGAAGCCTTGGCGATTCTGGCAAAATATCTTAAGACCGACGATGCCGACGCGCTTCAGGAAGCTTACGAATCCGAATTGCAGGCTTTGATTCCCGAGAAGCCCTACCCTACCCTAAAGGGCATTCAAACCATATTGCGCGAGATGGGCGCTAAGGACGCGAATGCGCGTTCAGCCCGCCCCGAGCAATTTGTCGATAACAGTTTCATGAAAGAGCTAGACAGCTCAGGATTCATTGATCGGCTGTATAAGACAACGGCTGTTGCCAAAGTAGCGCCGCGCACGGAACCGGCTCCCGCTCCTGTGGCAGCGAAAGAGAAAACACCTGCAGTGGAAGCCAAAACCAAGGCGGTTGCAACGGATGAAAAAGCCAAGCCCGTGGCTAAACAGCTGACCGCGTCCGTAGAGAAACCGCAACCGACTGAGGCTCTCGCCAAAATGGCCAAAGTGCCGGCGCTGGCGGCACAACAATACACGGTCAAATCAGGTGATACTCTGAGCAGGCTGGCCGAGCGGTTCTACAACGCGCCAGGCAAATGGGAAAAAATCTACGACGCAAACAAGGATATTCTAAAAAATCCGAACTACATTTATATCGGCATGAAACTTACCATCCCTGCAGACGACCAGGCGAGCTAAAATCTTCGAGCATAAGGACAGCCAAAAGAAAACGCCGGGCGTTTCTTCAACGCCCGGCTTTTTTGCGCTCGCGAACTGGCAACCTCTACCCTATGAGGCTTTTTAGGTCCTGAAAATTTTCAATCACTCGAAAGTCCTGTTGAAACTTCTCCCCGTGCTCGCCAATCTGCTCGAACGCGAGCATCGCCAAAACGGTGCTCCACGAGGAAGCTTTTGCATTGTCATTCAGCGGCGAACTCCATCGAAGCTCACTTTGCTCGTCCCAATTCCTCATCGATCATTGCACCAAATATGTCAAGCGGCTGATTTCCGGAAACTTCCCGCCCATTGATAAAGAATGTGGGCGTGCCAGTGAGACCCAGCTGAGTTCCCTCTGAAAGGTCTTTTTGTACGTTGAACTAAACCGCTTCGCGGTGGCACTGTGTTCGATTTCACTTTAGGAACCCACCCGATTTCAAGGAAGGGGACCACTGAACTCGGGCGGAGCGAAGCGACGAAGCGCTTTTGAATTGTTTAGCCTAACCCTCCATG
>VBKE01000212.1 GCA_005879605.1 Deltaproteobacteria bacterium | reverse complement strand
TCGGGACGGAGGCGACGTCATGGACTGTCCGCGACCTCGAAGTACGCGGGATTCTCCTGAACCCGAACGCCACAGACACGGATGGAGATGGCCTCGCGGATGGCCAGGAGTTGTTCGTGAAGAGCGTGAAGACGCCGAAGCGCTACCCGATCCCCGACTATTCGGGCGTTCCGGGGATCGCGTCGACGGCGTCGATGTTGGCCCAGCTGTCGGCCCCCGCCTCGTTCCTCGCCTCCGCGACCGCGATGGTCGGTATCACCCACACGTTCATGGGCGACCTGATCGTCGAGCTCCACCACGTCGTCGGCGCGTCCGACCTGAATTACGTCTTGCGAAGCCGGATTGGAGGGAGCGTGGACAACAACTTCACTTCGTACGACATGCTGAACGGTCCTCTCAACTTCGGCCGACAAGACTTCGTCTCCACGGATCCGTGGTACTTGCGCGTCTCCGACAACGCCGGCGCCGATACCGGTGTGATCGAGTACCTCCAGATTCAGCTAACGGTCCACACGCTCCCGAACCGCGCTGACACGGACGGGGACGGCCTGAACGATAGTGAGGAGATCAATCTCGGCTCCGACGGCTTCGCGACCGACCCATGGAAGGTGGACACGGACGCGGACGGCTGGTCGGACGGTTACGAGACGCTCACCAAGGGGACGAACCCACTCGCCTGGGACACAGACGGAGACGGCGTACGCGATTCGTCCGACTTGGATCCGCTGCACAACTTGCTTGTAGCCGTCCGGGTCAACTACGTCCACCACGGCGCGAGCCCATGGTGTTCGCCGGAGCTCGTCGGCATCATCCGGGTGAACGACGACTACACGTGGGTGACGCAACATCGAGTCGCCACCCTCGACAAGCTCGACCAGGCGTGCGGCTGGCCGAATCCCCAGTACACGACTTCGTATTTCGGGTACACGTACTATGCAGACGTCCCGGACGACGTCTCGACCGTGTCCATTCGGGCGACGGCTTGGTCAATCAACTGCTGCCGCGGGGACGACATCCTCGTCGACGCGTTCGTCCAGGGCGGATACGCCTTGAACTCCGGCACATCTTACAACACGCTGTGGAACGGAAACTCGTACTACTCCTTCGACATCTGGACGGTCGCCCTTCCGAAGGCCAAGACGCTCTTCGTCACGGACGGCAACGCGACGATCGCGCTCGCGAACGGCCAGAACCGGCTCGTCGGGCAGGACCGGTACTACGTTCTGACGTTCGACGTCACTTCGTCGTATGGTCCGTTCGTCGTTGGGATCAACGCAATAGTCGTCCCACGCTCAATCTTCCTCGACTCGAAGCTCCGGAAAGACTTCGACGCCGGCGTGTACGCGCCGGTCACCTACGCGACCCTGTATGGCGAGAACCTCAGCCAGACCGGCGTATCGGAGAGCGTCGCGGGAGCCATTGCTCAGTCCCTGTCCGGCGTCGACGCGTACAACGTCCTCGACCGCCTCCTGCGGAACGCGACGAACGTCGCCGTGTATTCGTACGTCGACGTCACGTCGTACGTGCTCCGGATGAACCTGCCCGCGGACGTCCTCAAGATCCTGCCATGGTCGTCGCCCGCTACGGTGACCGGCATCGCCGAGGGCCCGACGGGCGCGATGCCCGCGGACTTCTGGACGAAAATCGGCGCGTCCGCATCGACCTTGGTCAACGTCCTCGTGTGCGCGAGCCAGCCCTCTTGCTTGGGGCAGATGATCTACAAGGGCCTCGTGGCGCTCGGCACGTTCCTCGTGGACCTGGCCCGGGCGATCGTGGATTGGGGGATGAGGCAACTCGGGGCGCTCTGGAACACGATTGTGGCGGTCGCTCAGAAAGCGGCGCAGGGATTGGGCCAGCTCCTGGACAGCTTCTTCGCCTTGTTCACGGCGCCCGTGAAGGCCGTTCTCGCCTATCTCGACGGATGGAAAGCGGACATCGTACGGGCCGCGCGCAACTTGGATCAGATCGCCCGGACATTTGACGGCTCGCCGGCGTCCGCCGTGCGGCTGGGGGCCGCCATCGGCGAGCTCCTCGCGGCCGTGTTCCGCCCCGACATCATCCTCCTCTTGACGGTCATGTCGTTCGCTATGATCGCCGCGGTCACGGCGACGATCGCGACCGGAATCGGCTACTTGATCGTCTCCCAAGTCGTGCCGATGATTATCTCACTCATCGTTTCCGTGGTGGTGCAAGCCGTCGCGCCGGCCGCGTCCTCTGCACTGTCGTGGGTCGCGAACCTGGTCGCCACGCGAGAATGGAAATTCATGGGCGTTGCGATTGCAGCCTTTGACTTGGCGATCGCCTTTTTGGCTCAATTTGGAGGCCCGATAAGGCTGTTACATGTGGAGCGGGTGATGGATCCGACCGTGCCGGATGCATTCAAGACCTCATACGGAGAGACAATCAATCCCGTCAAGACCTCGAGGGCACTCATTATGGCAATTATTGGATTTACGCTCGCTGTGATCCCTGCCTTGGTCGCCCTTCCGGAAACAGCTGCGTTATTCCTCGACGTCATCTCGCTGGGTTTCGGCATCGTGGCATTGTACGAAGCGGTTACGGATCCTGCACGCGTCCTATACGCGAAACTCACCGCGGCAATCTCAGGAATTGAGGTAGGGGTATCAGCTCTCGGCGTCGTCGGTCATATGGACGGCGCGGCGAGAGGTGAATAAACGTGGGAATGACTCTTCCTCCGGACGCACGGGAAGCGCTGGTGTACCGCCAAGGAAGAGGGAACCTCGTGGCGAGGAATCTCCCGTTGATATTCGGATATGGGCTGATCGGTGGCGGAACCGTGGCTTTTACCGCAGTCATGATCCTCGACTTCCAGCGAGACCCTTCTACACCTCTTGCCTACTTTCTGCTGCCGGTGATCGTCTGGGGTGCGTTCTTGGAAGCCCTGCTGGTGTCGGGCGCTGAATTATCCCGCTCGAGGTTCGTTGTATGGGCGAACGCCTTCGCTCCACCGTTTCGCCGGTCACGACTTTTCGCGCCAAGGCTCGCTGCCGTGATTCCCTTCGAGACGGCGCAACGTGTCGTTCCAGGGATCCGCGTCGTTGCCGGAAAGGAGCGCACTTACAGTGTTTCCGTTGAACTGCGAGGTGGGGAGAGGCTCCTGGTCCGCGAGAGTGACGTCGGGACCACGGGCATTAGAGCACTCCTCAGTGCGTGGTCGGAATGGAACAATCGCCTGCCGGCCCCGTCCGTTGTGGCGAGCGCGCCATCGACGCCGCCGCTCTGGGTCGGGCGAGAATGGAGGGAAGAGCTGGCGATCGGGCTCGGGTTGCTCGCGATTCTCGTTGTTGCCGCCCTCTTGATTGCCTTGGCGGGAAACAACAATATCGCAGGACGGGTAGCGTTCGCAGCCTTGTTCGTCTCTGGATTCGCGTTCGCGGTTGGTTGGATTCTGAGCGCACGGTATAGGATGCGGCGAATCATCAAAATGCGCGAAGATCGCCCTAGGTTGGAGTCATAGACGACAATGGATTTGATCCGGCCGTGGGGGTCATGGGCTGGCAACTCCGCATGACCGGCTACCGAAACAGGACCGGCTGCGCCAACTCCGGAACGACAAACTACACGGACCGTGGGGTTTCCTGGATGAGGGGATCGCCGCTGCAGGTTTCGGGTATTCAGTCGTCCAAGCATTCACGAGCTGAGGTGAGGAATGTCGGGGGACTATGGGGCCGTTCTCTATGACAACCGGTCCGAACCGGGATTTCCAAGGTTGAAAAGGCGGCGGCGATACCGGCTGGTCGTTTCGATTTCGACAATCATCGCAGGGACCGTCATAGTTACGATTCTCTTTTCCCCCGGATCCACGCACGATGTGGGCAGCATCATCCTTTGGTTAGTAGCACTTTCGTTCATGGCCTTGCTGCTAGTCGGCGGCCTCCTCGTCGATGTGCGCCGTGGATTGGGGATTAAGATAACTAGCACCGGCGTGTTAGTTCCGCCTCACCCATGGATTCCGGCTCACGCGCTCAAAGGCGCGAAATCGGAGGAGAAACTTGGTTTTGTCATCATACATACGGACCGCATTGACAGACCAATCCTTTCTGTTGAGATTCGGGACATCGCAAGTCCCGACCGATTCAAGGCAGCCATCGAAGCACTTACCAATCAAGGATGATGCACTGACTCACTCCGGGTTCGACATCGCGTCCGCATTCGGCTTATTCGTCGTCATGAAGCCGGTCGTCGCCCCACGCTCGATCTTCCTCGACTCGAAACTCCGAAAAGACTTCGGCGGCGGCAGGTTTGCGCCCCTGACGGACGCCACACTGTACGGCGAGGACCTCGGCCAGGCGAAGGTCTCGGAGACGGTCGCGGGGACGATCGCGCAGATTCGTTTTGGAAGGAAGGAATAGGCATTTCTTTGCTAGGAGTAATGACCTCTCTAACACCGATTCTAATCAAGGCTTCTCTGCCCAGGCAGTTGCAGTCGCTTGGGCTGACGGATTCGATGGGACTGATGGTCGCGATTGCAGGGCTCTTAGTTTCTTTGATATGGACTGACGACCTGGGAGCAGCCGTCGGCCTAGCGTTCGCCGCAACGGGCTTCGTGCTTACGCTGGGCACAGATAACCTGGATCGAATTCCCATCAACCCTCTTCGGAAAATCGAGGAAACTGTCGGACTGCTCAGCATTGGGTATGCGGGGGCAAACCTCGCCAGGTCGTTGTCAACATGATCCCAACCAGCTCATTTCCTACAACTAGGCAGAACGTCTTGTTCGACCCTGCCAAATCGGAGAGCTTCGTGCGTCGTGAGACTCGAGCGCGAAGGAGGGCTCTCGCCTCTCTCGGACTGGGCATCGTGGTCGGGGTGGCGTACACTTGGCGGCTGCTGACCGGCGAACCCACCGGTGTGCTAGTCGTTTTACTATTTGTCGTGATTCCATTCATCGCCATAACAGTGGTGCCGGTGCTGCTCCTTAGGGGTGCACGGGACAGGCTAATCCTTTATGAGTCCGGCGTCGATGTGCCGACGCGTAGCTTATTGGATGCCTTTTGGAATCGGCCAAACACGTTCCTACATTGGAACGAAATTGCAAGGTGGTACGTGCCGCCTGAAACTGTCCCTTTTCTCGGGTTGAAAACCAAAGATGGTCGCGTCTACATCGTACACGAGAGCCTCGCGGGTAATCGCTCACAGCTTTGCGATCAACTCCGATTGCTCGACATCGAAGTAAGCTCCAACAGGCCGCCTCCATCGAATACCATCATCCTACCCTCATGGATGCGCGGTCGAAAGGGGAGATCTGCCTGATGGACTCGTGCCTTCTGGGGCTCAAAAGGGGTCCGTGGCATTGCCGGCCAAACGCCGAGTTCGTGTCGCCGTTAGTTCCTCGCTCTGCACGGGGAAGACATTGCGCCGGGAGTGCTTGGAAACGTGGATGGGTTTCTCGAGGCCGCTACTCTTGGCTTCGACCTTGCCCAGACCGGCGTGGCCGTAGGCGAATGTCGATTGAGCGGGGTGTGGTGGGATTTGGCCACAGTCCTTGCTAGTCGACGAATTGCCTTGAAGAACTTGCTTATCTCGGTGAGCGGAATCACCCTCTTTGTTGCCATTCCGAGCTACTTCCTTTTGACGAGTAGAGTGAGTCCGTTCGTTAGCGAGCCATACCGGTCAGGAGTTCTCGGAATCCTCTTACTTATATGGAGCGCCGGGGTTGCGAGTCTGTTGACCTCTTTTCGTCGCGACGTGACTCCCGTGCGGCTAACAGAACGAGGAATCGTGGCCGGACGTAGACTTGTCTCCTACGCGGACATTCTCTCAGTCGACCGAAAGCCTGGCAGCGTTGTGTTCCGTTTGTCGTTGCGAGACGGAAAGCGACTTCCCCTCTCAAAAATCGGAATCTCCGACGAAGAGGAATTCTTCCAGGGGCTGTCGATCCGCATTCGCGGCTCCTAAGAGGATGTGCGCCAGAGAGATCCATCCTTGGGCGTCCGTTACGATCGGCCCGACCGGCGCGATGCCCGCGGACTTCTGGACGAAGATCGGCGCGTCCGCATCGACCTTGGTCAACGTCCTCGTGTGCGCGAGCCAGCCCTCTTGCTTGGGGCAGATGATCTACAGGGGCCTCGTCGCCTTGGGCACGTTCCTCGTGGACCTGGCCCGGGCGATCGTGGATTGGGGGATGAGGCAACTCGGGGCGCTCTGGAACACGGTCGTGGCGGTCGCTCAGAAGGCTACGCAGGTCCTAGCCCAGGTCGTGACTTGGGCCGTCGACTTCATCAAGAACATGGTTGTATCGGCAGTAAACATTCTAATAAAACCCGTAGTCGACATGATAGCTGCCTTCGTCGATGGAGTCGCGGCCGCAATGGGACTTTTGCGTACTCCCGTGACGCCCGATCTGTTCGCTACCGTTCTGACCACGGCAATCTTCGGGTCCCAGCTGTTCTTTGCCCTCCTTCTTCTGACTGTTGGCTTTTCCGTTGCCGAAAAAATCACAATGGTGGCGTCCGGCGGCATTGGCACCCTTGTTATCGGAACGTTGATTCCCATCTTCCGGGACTTCTTGATCGCCGCGATCGTCGGCATCCTGGTTGTGAAAGTACTCAATTCGGCTCTGCCAAGAGACGACCAAATCGCCAATCTAGTTCCGTCCCAATTTGAAACCGCGGGAAAACTGACCTTCGGCTTCGCGGCGTTCTTAGCAAAGTTTGGGCTCCTATACGCGGCAGTCACTCGAGAATTCAAGAGCCTGCCCGCGGTAGAGTCCGGGTTCTTCCATGCCGTCGCTGCATTTATTGTCCTCCTTGCGAGCATGACAATGGGGAGCCTGTTCGATCCCGTAACCGCGCGAGTCGGGATGATCTTGCTCGATGGAGCCGCGATCTATCTCGCTTTCTTCGCGGCAGCACCGAGCCTCGGGAAGGCCAAAGGCCCTCTGACTCGGGCGTATCCATTGATGTTTCCGGTCAGTGAGGCGCTTAACATAGTCGCGATGGTTTCATCGGTTGCATCGCTCATCGGCGATGTCGCGACTCTCGGAGATTTGTCAGGGTATTGGTAGCCGTGAAACCAGGGGCCGAGTCTAATCGCGGATTGGTCAGCGATGCGCGTAGGTCGCGGCTCACATTCATGTTCATTGTGGGGTTGGTAGTAATTTTCACCCTGCTCTTTGTTCGGGACCCTTCGAGAGGGTGGCAGGGAGCGTCAGTACTAGTTGTACTGTATGTCGTGCTGGGCTACGTCGCTTACTTTGCTGCCGTCAGAGGATACGCGCTCGATGTCGAAGATCCCCGCCCCCATCTCAGCGTGGGGAAGGGAATCCCTGCTTGGGGGTTTTTCTTGGTTGGCGGGGTTCTGCTCTTCCTCGTCGCAGTGGCATGGGGAATCTGGGGGAGTCCTCGTAACGCGTTGCTGTTTGGAGGCATCACTTTGGCATACGTCAGTATCGCATATCCTGAGAAGCTCTCGATTCGGCGAGCGGCGCTCTCTGGATTGGGGCTCGCCATCGGGGCGGTTGGTGCGGCCTTCTTCTGAATGCGCAGATCGATATATCAGCTCCAGCGAAGGCGTGATTCAGGTGGACGTTCATCGTACTCGGGAGTGGGTTTA
>VBKE01000211.1 GCA_005879605.1 Deltaproteobacteria bacterium | reverse complement strand
AGTGGTATTATGTAGCGGGAGCGATGAATATTACGCTTTGAAATCGACCACGAGCTAACTGTCATGAATTTCATCTTGGAAGAAATCATCTCGGGATTGCCTGATATGAAAGAAATGGTAGCACTGACCCTGCGGTTAGTGATTGCCATGTTTCTAGGAGCGGTGATAGGCGCTCAACGAGAGCGTTGGGGTAAACCGGCAGGTTTGAGAACCCACATGCTGGTGTCCTTGGGCGGAGCACTGTTTATAGTCGCGTCCTCACAGTCCGGAATGAATTCCGACGGGATATCGCGTGTCATTCAAGGGCTCGTCACAGGGATCGGATTTTTGGGTGCTGGAGCAATCCTTAAGCTCCGTGAAAGAAGAGAGGTGGAAGGACTGACGACGGCGGCAAGTATATGGCTGACAGCTGCGGTTGGAGTAACCGTAGGTTTGGGACGGTTGGGGCTGGCGATAGCGAGCACTTTATTGGCATGGATCACGTTATCATGGATGTCCAAAGTGGAAAGGCGGATCAATCAGAAGCATGCTTCCATGGAGAAAGATTCATGAACGATAAAAAGAAGACTTGCGGTTAGAGGAGACCATAGGCATGATGTAAATTAATCCGGCAATCTTGATCCTCAACCGTTCAGCCCGGTGGAAGTTCCAATGGCCCCGCAGTTTTACGCATATCTCAGCGCCCTCCTCGCGCTGTTGTTGACGGGATTTCGGATCGTTTGGCGGAAAAGTTCCCAACCGGATGATCGGGAGCTTCTCGTTGCGTTCATTCGTCTAGACTTCCCGCCCGATCAACGGGAGGTCGCACAGAAAATCGCTGTGGGATTGGCAGAAATGGTTGGTTTAAAGATCAAGCGGCTCCGGCCGGAACACACGCTCGCGCAGATCGCTGATTGGGTGGAAAATCGTATTTATGTAACGGACATTGTCAAAGTTCTTAACTTGGCATACGGGATTACATGTGACGCTGATACGACCTTTCGAGCTCTCGTTGAAAAAGTCGTCGAGCATCAGAGAAGCAAAGGCGAACAGGCGTCGCACGCTTAGGTCTCCATTCCACGTCGCAATTTTCCGCTTCTGCTTGCCGTATTCTACGCGCCCGCATGTTTTCCCTGTTCAAAAAACACGCTCCATAGCTGGAGGACATTGGCGAGGAGTCGAGCCCGCATGAGCCATTTGAAAGGGCAAATCTGCGTCTTCACGGGATCAAGGGTTGGAGCCCGAGCCGACTATTCAGACGCGGCGCGCGAGCTGGCGCGCGTGCTTGTCCAGCGCGGCTACGGGCTCGTCTATGGGGGCGGCAACGTCGGGCTTATGGGAGTGGTGGCGGACACCGTGCTGGGGCATCGCGGGCAGGTGATCGGCGTCATTCCCGAAGCCTTCGTTGAAAAAGAAGTCGCGCACCGAGGACTGTCGGATTTGCGGATCGTAAAGTCCATGCATGAGCGGAAAGCTGTGATGGCGGATCTGGCCGATGGTTTTATCGCGATGCCGGGCGGCATCGGGACCATGGAGGAATTCTTCGAAGTTCTAAGTTGGGCGCAGCTGGGTCTTCATGGTAAACCCTGCGGTCTTTTGAACGTGGACGGCTATTACCAGCGTCTCATCGAGTTTCTCGATCACGTAGTCGAACAGGATTTTCTCAAGCCGAAACATCGAGCCCTGCTCATGGTTGAACAACAGCCGAGCAAATTGCTCGACCGCTTCGAAGAATTTATCGCGACCCACGCCGCTCGGCGTTTTGACCGCAGCAAAACTTGAGACGAATCTCTCAACCGAACGTTATCAGACGGATGAGACCGTCTACGGTGGCAATGGGGATTGAAGCGGCTAACCACCCGTCATCCCCTGTAAGACGCCTGTAGCATTAGCGATGGCACGCAGCTTCTCCGATCTTCGGGGTCTCACCTTTCCAAAACTCGTGAATCTGCTGCGCCACGGGACGCCTGTGCCTATTCACGGCCGTCAAGCCATGCTGTTTAGCGTCGAGATCGGAGCGGGTTCAGAAATCACTGGACGTTCCATTGCAGAAGTTGACGATTGTCGGAAGCGATCAGCTCATGGGCAGAAAGATTTTTATCGGGGTGTCATCACTTGAAATAAACTGCGATGCCGATTCGCTACCTATTCCGCCTGAATTTCTGATATCAAGAGAAACATCACTAAAAGGAGATTCTTCAGCAATGAACTCGAACAAAAATAAGCGTCAGTCATCTAAAGCTCTGACGCGAACCGAAGCGCGAACTCTGGAAGCAATCGCCGAGCGAATCTTTCCGAAAACCGACACGCCGGGCGCCGTCGAGGCCGGAGCGCTCGATTACATCAATCTAGCTCTTGCTGGCGACTATGCGAAACTTCTGCCGCTCTACCGAAGAGGACTCCGCGCCGTTGATCGGCATGCGCGCCGCAAGCTTGGCGCAAAGTTTATGCATCTCGACGCCGAACAAAAGGATGTGATCCTTGCTGACTTCGAAGCGGGCGAAGTATCCGATTTTAAGCCGGCGGCGGAGTTCTTTAAAACCGTGCGTTACCACGTCCTCGAAGGAGTCTTCTGCGAGCCGCAGTATGGCGGCAATAAAGATATGATGGGTTGGCGCCTGGTCAATTTTCCGGGCCAGCAGTTCGGTTATCCAGACCCTTACATCAACGAGCGCGTGGATTTGCCTCCGATTGCGGTCGATTACGAGGCGGCTGAAGAGGATTGAAGTGGCGCAATCAATCGCGGACGTATGCATCGTCGGCGTGGGATGCACAGGCGGTATTCTCGCAAAGGAGTTGAGTTCCTCCGGACTAAAGGTGGTTGGCTTCGAGCGCGGTCCGGCGCCAAAGAAGATCGACTACGCGCCGCGCGACTCGATTCGGTTCCTGGTGCGCACCGAACAACTGGAATGGGTGCGCCACGAACCTACGACGACACGCAAGAAAGCCGGGGAAGCCGCGCGCTTGCAATATCGCACGAGCCCGCTCAACGTTCTCGGCGGCGCGCTGCTCCATTGGACCGGGCAGGTTTCGCGCTACTTGCCGGGCGACTTTAAGCTTTACACCAACGAAATTCTCAGTGGCAATGCCGAGCGGGCCGGCGCCGATCTCACGGGCTACGACATCATCGATTGGCCGCTCAGTTACGACGATCTGGAGCCTTACTATGAACGCTTCGAATGGGAGTTCGGCGTCTCGGGACACGCCGGAACGAATCCTTTCGCCGGCCCGCGAAAGCGCGGTTATCCCTTACCGCCGTTGCGCCACAGCGCGCGCATGGAATTATTCGCCGAAGCTTGCAAGCAGCTGGGTTACCATCCTTACGACACCCCCGCGGGGATTCTGTCGCAGCCGTATCGTCCGCCGCCGCCATTTGACACGCGCATCCGCGAACGTCCGGCGTGCGTGTATTGCGGTCACTGCAATTTCTACGGCTGCCATGTGCACGCCAAAGCCGCCACGCTTTACACCACGATTCCCGTGGCTGTCGAGACCGGCAACTTTGACTTGAGGACAAACTGCAAAGTTTTTCGCGTCAATAGCGACAGTGCGGGACAGGTGACCGGTGTGAGTTACTTCGACCCCGACGGACAAGTTCACGAGCAGCGAGCCCGCGTGGTGATCCTGTGCGCCTTTATGTTTGAACACGTCCGGCTGCTGCTCCTCTCGAAGACGGACACCGGCCGATTTGCGAAGGGACTGGCGAACACCAGCGGCTACGTGGGCCGTAACATTCTGGCTCACGGGGACGTGCGCGCCATGGGGCTGTTCGGCGCCTTCATCATCAACGGTTTTATCGGGCCCGGCTCCGCGGCCATGCGCATCGATGACTTTAACGGGAATAATTTCGACCACGCCGGGCTGGGATTTATTCGCGGCGGAACCATAGGGACGAGCGGTGACGGCACGCCGGTGACGCGAATAGACGTACTGCCGCCCGGCGTTCGTTCGTGGGGTCAGGAATTTAAGAAATACTATACCCGCTACTATACGAGGACCATGGACCTGAACATGCAACCGGAAACTTTGCCGCACAAAGCGAATCGAGTCGATCTCGACCCGCGCCATCGCGACCGCTGGGGTTTGCCTCTGCCGCGAGTGACCTTTGATTTCCATCAGAACGAGCATCGCTTGCAAAAGTTCATGGCCGGGGTCGGGGAGAAGATCATGAGCGCGACGGGCGCCGATAAAGTTTGGACCGAAGGCAAGGGACGCCCCAATCGTTGGGCCGGCGGAACCCGCATGGGAGCAGATCCAAAAAGCTCCATCGTCAATGAGCACTGCCAAACGCACGACGTTCCAAATTTATTTATCGTCGGCTCATCGGTGTTTCCCAGCATGTCCGGTTATCCGCCAACGGCTACGATTGCAGCTCTGAGCTACCGGACGGCGGAATATATTCTCAGCCAGAAGCAGTGGTTTGCGTAGGAAAGTACGCCATTAACTGACCAGACGTGGACTTGATTATCACCGCGATTGCTTCATCATGTCAGGACATTGAGCGTTCGATGTAAGATGATTCGTCGAAGTGAAGCCATATGATAAAGCCAATCAATATCTGCATTACCGGTGGAACGGGCTACATGGGTCAGCGGCTGATTCCACTTTTATTAGCGCGGGGGCATCGAGTTCGCGTTGTTGCGCGTGAGTCGTCGGCTGGTCATGTGCCTGCGGGAGCAGTGCCGGTCATTGGCGATGCACTGAATGAGGAATCGGTAGCCGGGGCGCTGCAGCCGGATGATACGCTGATTCACCTGGTCGGCACGCCGCATCCGAATCCGGCGAAGGTGAGGGAGTTTCAACAGGTCGATTTGGCCTCGATTCGCGCCACGGTCATCGCTGCCAAGCGCGTCGGTATTTCTCACTTAGTTTATGTGAGCATCGCGCAGCCCGCTCCAGTGATGCGCGCCTACCTGGCGGTGCGCGCTATGGGGGAGGCGATCATTAAACAAACAGGATTGACGGCGACCATTCTGCGGCCCTGGTACGTCCTCGGTCCCGGTCATTGGTGGCCGATGGTTCTTATGCCACTGTATAAGATCGCCGAGCTTTTTCCGTCAACGCGCGCCAGCGCGCAGCGGCTCGGCTTGATTACCATCGGACAAATGGTGAATGCGCTCGTTGACGGCGTAGAACACCCGCCGCTGGGAGGACAAATCCGGGTTGTCGAAGTCCCGGCAATTCGTCTTGCCGGCAACCGGTCTGACGGAACCGCTTCCGTGGTGTGAGCACCTCTCGTAAGGAGCCGGGCTCAATGAAACGATTCCTAATCGGAGCCGTATGGGGAGCGATGTTTTACGTTCTTGGATACGTCCTGGTCGGTGCTATCGTCGAGCCTCCGGTGATGGATAGTTGGAATCCCATTATTGCGTTAACTGCCGCCGCGCTGGCTGCCGCCGGTAGCTGGAAAGGATGGTTGCCCGGAACGCGGAACTTAAAGGATGAGGTTAGTTAATTCTTACTTGTAGATTTTCATGCATCTTCTCATTTACGGCTTTGGCCCTTACCTCGGCTTCCATGATAATGTCACCGAGAAGATTGTCCGAAAGCTCCCGAAGCGACGCTGGCTCAAGAAAGTCATCTTCCCGGTCAGATTTCACCGGAGCCAGTTCATCAACGCCATCAAAGCGTATGACCCTGATGTCATCTTGGGCTTGGGCCAGTGCTCGCGTGGCCGCCTCCTGAGGATTGAGTCCACGGCGATTAACAAGCGGCGGAATTCCAAAAGTGAGAAGGCAAGGCGGATTGCCGCGGATAGTTCTCGAAGGCTCTCCACCACTCTCAAATTGAATCTGGGACGGCACGCGAGATCTTCGAAGGACGCAGGGGAATATGTTTGCAACTATTCCATGTACGTCATCCTCGATTTCTTGAAACGGCGCCGGCTTCCTATCCGTTATGGCTTCATTCATGTTCCTCGCGGATACAATCCTCGGAAAGCTACTCGGATTTTAAAAAAAGCCATGGGAGATATCGGGCAAGAGGGTTGAACCAGCGGTACTGGATAGATCTTTAGAAAAATCCAGGTTTTGGCTCCTGCATTCCATCACCGCTCCCGCTCGGGAGGGGCGGAAGGTCCACCTACTTTACAATGATCCGCGCCATGCTTAAATTTTCTTCCTATTTCATCTATGGAGGAAACTTAAATGCAGCGAGTTCTTCGGCTCGTATCCAATCAAAGTTCCCAAAGCACCGGTGCGGCTCCACCTATACTTCAATCGGATGACGACCTCCTCGATGCCTATTCCGCTGCGGTGACCGCGGCGGCGGAGAGGGTCAGCCCGTCGGTCGTCAATGTTGAAATCAGACAAAGACCGGATAATCGGCAGCCATCGCCATCCCGTCCGATGGAGCTGCGCGGCAGCGGCTCCGGCTTCGTCTTCACGCCGGACGGCTTTATTCTGACGAACAGCCACGTGGTGCATCGGGCGAGCAGGCTTGGGGTTACGCTCCCGGACGGACGGAGCTTCGAGGCGCATCTGATAGGAGAGGATCCCGACACCGATCTAGCGGTGATCCGCGTCAACGCAGACGGCTTAGTGCCGGCTACGCTGGGCGATTCAAAATCGATTCGAGTGGGCCAATTAGTGGTGGCGATCGGAAATCCCTACGGTTTCCAATGCACGGTAACCGCCGGGGTCGTGAGCGCGCTCGGCCGCTCGCTGAGATCGCACTCCGGGCGGCTTATCGACGACGTGGTCCAAACCGATGCGGCGCTCAACCCGGGCAACTCCGGTGGTCCGCTCGTCACCTCGCGCGGAGAAGTTATCGGTGTAAATACCGCCGTGATCCTGCCGGCGCAAGGGCTCTGCTTCGCCATCGCCATCAACACGGCAAAGCACGTCGCGGGTCTGCTGATACGAAACGGCAAAATCCGTCGGGGTCACATCGGCGTTGCAGGACAAAACGTCACGCTCCAACGCCGGCTCGTGCATCAGCACAGCCTTGCCGTCACGAGCGGCATCCTGGTGATTTCGCTGGAACCCAAAGGGCCGGCCCATCGCGCCGGGCTGAGAGAAGGCGATGTGATTGTGGCTTACGGAAGCCATCCTGTGGCGAGTATCGACGAGCTACACAGGCTGTTAACGGAAGAGCAGGTGGGAACAAAGATCGAACTGACGCTTCTCCGCAGCGGCGAAAAGCTGACGCTTGAGGTCGTGCCGGAAGAATCCGCGCGATCGGCGCAAGCGCTCCGGTGAATCTCGACTGCGGCCGCTGATTAATTGAGAGCGAGCCGGACTGGTCTAGTGTGGTGGAACTAAAGTGCGTAAAATAAATGCGCGGCCTCCCCAGCGTCATACCCGCGAAAGCGGGTATCCAGAAGTTTTTTGATTTCCTGGATTCCGGGTCGCGCTAGCTTCAGCCTGAGGCTGATCCGTCCGTCGGCGGAATCGCCAGCTTGCCCGGAATGACGGCCGACTTATTCAACGGACTTCGGAAACAGGACACTAACTAAGATGGCGGCAATTTGAAGCTTTGAGGATATGATTTGGGGAACATTTCATGAATGCTTCAGCGCCATCTGGCAGTGGGACACCCTTCGTTCTTATTAGGAAGTTTTCGCCTTCGCTTCTTTCCTCGCCAACCATAAATCCAGTACACCTTTCAGGTAATCCAAATCTTCTTTGGACAGATCAAGAGGCACGTATGCCGTCCGCTTGCTGTCATCTAGAACCACAGGAAATAGATGATCGTTAATGGGTGATTGTTGCTCACGATCAGGCCTGTGCTGCCCCT
>VBKE01000210.1 GCA_005879605.1 Deltaproteobacteria bacterium | reverse complement strand
TCTTCTTCGTAGCGGTGAACGTGAAACTCCGTCGATTTGTCACCCGGCGCAACGGAGATCAGATGAATCCCAAGATTTTTGAGACCGACTTCGTCGCCGAGCGACTTGTTAGTTCGAATAGCAGATGGGTTCAACGAATGAACTCGCCGGACACCTTCCATGACAGCTATCTTTTCGGCAGCTAGATACATAGGATACACCTCGTGAATTGTTGTTTAAAACGTTCATTCCGTGCAAGCAGTTCAATCCGTTGAAGAACGAGTCTGTTAAGCAATCCTCCCGCCCGTGTTCCCGTCAAGCAAAAACGGCACGACGACTTCCGCCAACCCTTCCGGTTTTTCGTGAAGGATATGGTGTCCCGCGCCTTCGACGGGCACGATTTGCGCGTTCGAAAAAAGCTTCACGCGCGGGCCGCGCACGGACTTCATGAAATCGCTCTCAGTACCGTACACAAACAGGATCGGACATTTCAGGCGGCGGATGAAGGCTTTGATCTGACCCTCTGACATCGCGGTAGTAGTGCGGTAGCGCAGAATCGGATCGTGCTTCCATCGATATCGCCCGCCCTTGAGGCTCGTCCCGTGACGGGCCATGTGGAGAGCCGCCTCGTCGGGAATCAAAGGAAAGGTTTTTTGCAGCGACTTGGCCGCCGATTCCAACGATTCATGGGGATAGGGAATCTCGACGTAATCTCGCCCTTTTAATCTTTCAGCGATGATGTTGGGCACATCATCGTCGGCCCGAGCGAAGGGGCCCAGAGATTCGAGCAGAACCAGGCGTTTAACTTTCTCAGGGAACACTGCGGCGTAAAGCAAACACATACTGCCGCCAAGCGAATGACCGATGATGGTCAATGACTCCTTGTCTAAGTGCTTGAGCAAGCCGGCCAAGTCCGCGAGAAAATCTTCATGCTGATAGCCTCGACTCGTGTTCGGCCAGTCGCTATCACCGTGGCCCCGTAAATCAATGGCGACAGCGTGTTTAAGCGGGAATCCTCGATTGACGATTGCAGTGATGAAGGATTCCCAGCTGCGCCCTTGATCGCGGATGCCATGGACGAAAACGAAGGTCTCTTCTTTCGGATCGCCCCACTCCCAGTAATGAAGTTTCAAACCGTCGTGAATGAAGTAATGTTCTCTCGGTTCCAAATTCGTCAATCAGTTTTCGCTACCTTTCGTTTTCGTTATCTTTCAGTCAATTACACGTAATTATTTCGGCTGTGAAAGTCTGTCATTCCCGAATGCTTTCTGAGCAGCTACTTCCTCGCTTGTTCGATAAATTGCCGCATGAAATCGATTGCCTCGGGAGAAGCCTGCAGAACTTTTTGACGGAGCCTCTCTCCATCCTCGCCGACCTCGAACCTTGGATGAAATTTCATCACTTTCATCGCGTCCGCGATAAATTCTTCGTCCTTGGACAGTGCGGCGAAGGCTTGTCTGAGGGTCGCCACTGCCTGCGGTGGAGTTCCCGGTGGCATCATGGCCACCCGGCCCATGTTCCCGCTGGCAATGTTCGCGGCTTTGAGTGCGTCATACTTGATTCCCGAGGGAGGCTTACCAAAAATTTGCGTGTAGACCTGGGTAAAAGAGGCAAGCTCGGGAAAATCCGGACTGCTCTTTAGAACTCCCTCGGGACTGAAAACATCGTGATAATAAATCGGGGTGACGATGCCGGTCTTGACCAGTTGCGGCTCCACTACACCGCGGTAACCCGGTATATTCTCATCGTGGTATTGAATTTCGTTGCGCTGGACGGCGAGCCTCGCGTCATTACTGCTGTTGTATCCAGTCACATAATCGTACTTTAGTCCCAGTATGTCGAACGCGAGACGAAAGCGCAGATCTTTGTTGCTGTCATAGGAGAGCCCTCCGGCTCGGAACCGCTCGGCCTTAGCGATGTCCGACGGTTTCTTAATACCCGGAGGAACATCGGAACGGATGTAGCACACCGTGACTCCCTGAATCGAAGCGATAAAGGGCAGCTTCATGAGGTCGATGCGCAGCGACGGAGTCCGCATCATTTGATGATTATAGGGTCCGGTAAAATACCCCATGGTTTGGCCGTCGGGCTTGGCCACCTCCCCGAGGAAATTCATTCCTGTCACCCCGCCTGCGCCCGCCATGTTCTGTGGAATCAAAGTGGGCTGTCCCGGTATATGCTTGGCGAGATGGCGCGCGACGATTCTTCCTTCGATATCCGTCGGCCCGCCAGCAGCAAAATTGATGATGAAGTTTACATTTTTCCCCTGGTAGAATGGCCTTTCCGCCGCGGGCGACGGAGTAATAAGAGAGATTAGACTGCAGAATACAAAGATAAACTCCCGTAACGCGAAGTTCATAATGAAACCTCCTTTCCAGGCTTCAGTTACCGCTTGCCCAAATCCCTCAATGCTTCCTCAGCGTAACTGTGATCCACATATTTCGTAGGACTTGGCAGCGGCCCCTTTTGCTGTGTGCGCTCTGCATATATCTGAATTACCGTCTTCATCCCCTCAATATTGGCCTCAGCATTGGGGTTCCAGATATGATTTTCCGTATAGTACTCCCAGCCTTTGCGCGCATGCTCAGGCTTCAATTTCATTTCTTTGGAGAGAAAATCGATGGCCTGTTCCTTTTTGTCATAAAGCCAACGCATCGATTGCACCATCGCCTTCATGAATCTCACGACTAAAGGCCGGTTCTTTTCCGCCCAAGATTTCTTCACGGTGATATCGGTCAATTGATAATTCGGAATAACCTCCACCACCCGCCCGATCACGTTATAACCCATCTCCGCTGCCTCAAAGCTGAGTGGCACCGCGATGATCGCGGCGTCGATTCTACCCGAGGTCAACGACAAAAAGGCTTGCGGCGATCCTCCGACGTTGATGAGCTGATAATCGCGCGGGTACTCCAGTCCCTTCGCTTGCAGCACGCGCCTAAGGACAAACGCCGTTCCCGAGGTCAGCCCCGAAGAGCCGATGGTCGCGCCGCGCAGATCTTCGTAGTTTCGGAATTTTTTTCCGCCGATAATGTAGTGGGTCAAGCCGTTGATGATACCGCCAATCGTCGCGACATCGACGCCTTGTTCCGCCGCCGCGAGCACGGTGTCCGCGCCTCCAGTTGAAACGTAAACCGACCCTCCGACCAAAGCCATCATGGCTTTGTCCGCGCCCGAAACCAACACCAACTGAACATCGAGAGAGTTGCGATCGAAAAAGCCTTGTTTCTGCGCGACCCAAAGTGGACTGTAGCCGAGCGTCTTCGACGACGCGCTGACGGGAAACTTTACTCTTTCCTGAGCGAGACCACTCTCAGTCACTGCCAACAAAAACGCAACGGCGAAAATCAGAATGAATCTCTCCGGAGCAAGCGGACGGGGTATTGACCCAAAGAGATTAGACCGGGGCAAAAAATCCAGCTTTGAAAAAAACCGATTACGCATCTCCAAGAACCATCTCCTTAATCCTGACCTTGTTAACCTTACCGATTTCCGTGTGCGGTAAGGAAGAGACGATGGCGACGGACTTGGGAACTTTGTAAGCCGCCAACCGCTCCTTGCAGAACTGAATCAAATCTTCTCCTCGAATGTTCGAACCCGACTTAAGAACGATCACCGCTTTCACTGCCTCACCCCACTGAGCGTCGGGCACGCCGATTACCGCTGCTTCCAGAACATCGGGATGGCTGTAAAGAACGCTTTCGATCTCCAGCGGATAGATACTGATGCCGCCGCTCTTTACCATGTCTTTCTTCCTTCCGGCGACAAATAGGTAACCTTCTTCATCGAAATAGCCGAGATCGCCGATGTAAAACCAACCGTCGCGGAAAGACGCATTGGTCGCCTCGGGATTTTTATAATAGCCTTGCATCACCAAAGGACTCTGGCAAATGATTTCTCCGACCTCATTAACCCCCACCGGCTTATTGTTGTCATCGACGATGCGCATCTCCACACACCAGACCGGCCGCCCGGCGGCGTTGGGTTTGCCATCCACGTCGCTGGGCTTGGAAATCGCCATCTGTCCGGAGTCCGTGGAGGCATAGGTACGATAGATATTCGGCGTAACATTTTTTTTCAGTCCATCCAGCACCAATGGATGAACCTTCCCGCCGGTAATGGCCAGACAGCGGAGCGAGCTTGTGTCGTATTTGCGCGATTCCAACACGTGCAGCATGCGCTCGCACATCGTCGGCACGACGCCGATGTAAGTCACCTTCTCCTGCTCGATCGCTTTTAATACGTCCTCGGCATCGAAACGCTCGTGCAAGATCATCGTCCCGCCGAAATAAATAATGCCCAAGGTGAACGAGCGACCCGCGTTAAAATAAATCGGCGAGGAGAGCAGCGCCGTGTCATGAACGCCGAGACCTTTTTCGATGGCGTTATTGATGCAGTGAAAAACAAACGTGCGATGAGTCGCGAGACAACCCTTGGGGAGGCCCGTCGTTCCGGAGGTCAGCAAAACGGCGAAGGGATCGTCTTCGTGAACCTGGACCTGCGGTTCGTCAGAGCTTTGTCCGTTCAGCAACCCGCCGTAAGTAAGATCAGAAGAAAATAAGATGCTCTTAATGAAATGTAGATCCTTGAGACGCTTTGCTTTCTCGAATTCCTGAGCACAGTCCTCTTCAAGGATTATGAACTTTGGTTCCAGTGCGGACAGGACGGAGCCGATTTCCAGCGCCTTCCATTTAATATCCAGCGGAATCGCGAGGGCGCCGATTATTTCCAAGTGCTCGATGCGGTTGCCGACCAACACGGCAATCTCATCGCCTTTGCGCACCCCTAAGGACAAAAATCCGTGGGCAAGTTGATTCACTCTCGAGTTTAGCTCGTTATAGGTGATCTGACGAAAACGATCTTTGGCAGCGATCTTGACCGGAAATTTCCAGGCGTTACGGCGCAGCCCGTCGCTCATCAAAAGTGAATGCATAAGAGTCTCGGGTCTCGTGTTTGGCGTTAAAGTCAAAGAAGCAAAAACTCTGCCTCCCATCGAAGCGGCCCCCTCTCTTCTCTCCCCCGTCGCGGGGGAGATGTAAGAGGGGGAACGACGCAAGTAAAAAGTCCGAGTTTCTTGTTTCGAGTTAAGGCACTACCATCGCCCGGGCTTTTTTTTGCTCTGTATTACAACTCGAAACCCGAAACTAATTCTCATCTTCCTTTCCACACCGGCGGCCGTTTTTCAACGAACGCGCGCGGGCCTTCCTTGGCGTCTTCGGTCTGCATCACCATGCTCTGGAGATCGGACTCAAACCGCAGTCCCTGCTCCAAGGTCATCTCGCTGCCCTTATAAATCGCTTCTTTGATATAGCGCAGCGCCAACGGCGCGCCTTTCAAGAACGACGCCGCCATCTTTTCACCCGCCGGAATCAGCTGATCGTACGGCACAAGCTGGTTAACCAAGCCGATTCGGTGACACTCTTGGGCGTCATAAAGTTCACCGGAAAGACAGATCTCCAGCGCTTTCGGAATGCCCACCAGCCGCGCCATCCGCTGCGTGCCGCCGGAACCGGCCATGAAACCGAGCCGAATTTCGCTAAGTCCCAAGCGAGCGCCCTCCGCCGCGATGCGAATGTCGCATGCTAGACTCATTAGCAGCCCGGTCCCCACGACATAACCGTGAAGTAAGGCAATGGTGATTTTATTGATTGCTGCGATGGCTGGCGCAGGCGTGCCGGGTGTAGCGGAATTCTTGTTTTGCCGGAGCACCAAGGGCGATTCCGGTTCGACATCGGCAACCGCAGCATTAGCCCTCGCCCTATCTTTGATGTCGCCTCCGACCGAAAAAGCTTTTTCTCCATTCGCCCTAAAAATAACCACTTGAACGTTACGGTCCTCGTTAGCTTGGCGGCAGTAACCGACGATGGCTCTCACCATGTCGCGGTTGACCGCGTTCAATGATTCGGGGCGATTCAGCGTGATCCAAGCAATTTGGTCCTTAACTTCGTACAATACTTTCTCATCTGCCATGGGTTTCTCCATCTGGATTTCGATCTCCGGCAGAGTCTGTCCGACTCCCTTCACTCCTCACTCTTTCACACGTCACGATTTACTTAATCACCTTATCCGCCCGCGCCAGCACATTGGGCGGAATCGTGAGACCGATCTGCTTCGCCGCTTTCAGATTGATGATGAACTCGAACTTCGTCGGCTGCTCCACGGGTAAGTCGGCGGGCTTTGCGCCCTTCAGGATTTTGTCCACGTAAGTCGCGGTGCGCCGGAATAAGTCGGTAAAGCTCACGCTGTAGGTCATAAGCCCCCCGGCCTCGACAAACTCTGTCGCCCAGTATATCCCCGGGAGCCGCCTCGTTGCCGCGAAGTCTACGACCTGTCTTCGCTGAGAAAGGGTGACGGGGCTCGGCAACACGATGACTGCATCAGCGCCTTCCTTGCTTGCGGCTCGAAATGCAGTCTCTATATCCTTGGGATCTCGTACCTCCAGGTATTGAAGCTTCACCCCGAACGCGCCTGCGGCCAGTTCCATCTCTTTTAACGCTTGGGCGGTGCCCGGCGCTTTTGAAATTATGAGGACAGCGACGCGCGAAAGCCTGGGAACGATCTCCTTTAGAAGCTCCAGTTGTTTGCCGCTTATCTCCGGCGAAAGGGTCGACAGTCCGGTAATGTTCCCGCCAGGCCGCGCAAGGCCGGCAACGAAACCCGAGCCAACAGGATCATTATCAAACGCCATGACAATAGGAATCGTACCAGTTGCTCCCTTGGCGGGACGGGTTGCTGTCGGACCCCCAGATAGGATGACGTCTACCTTGAGGCGCACTAGTTCGGCCGCAAGGTCGGGCAGTCGATCGAATTTTCCCTCTGCCCACCGATACTCAATGACAATGCTTTTCCCCTCCACATACCCAAGCTCGCGCAGACCCTGCCGGAATGCCTCGGTGCGGGGCGAGATCGAGGAAGGGGAGACAGCACTTAGGAATCCTATCCGGGAGACTTTCTTCGGCTGCTGCGCCTCGGCGGCCGGGCTAAACGCGAAGAGCATGGTGCCGAGCGCAATGCGAAAGAATGTTTTTCTCATAAGTTTCTCCGATTTAATTTTGCGCTCTACTTTTTGCGCACTGTACCCTGCTGCCGTCACCGAATCACTTTCCGCCCATACCAACAAGTTCCGCGCAATGGTCAGGCCGATCTCCTTGGCGGCTTCGGAAGGCTCCACGGCGTGTTATCGGATCCAACGCCTAGATTATACCCAAGGGCGAGCGAGGTCTGGATTTGATTATTGGTACTCGCGAAAATCCACGACTCTGTTTCTCTCATCAAACGTGATACGGAATTTTTCGAAAACGTCCATCCTGCCAAGCAGCAGGGGAACCTCTTCTGTCATGGACCACGCCACTCTAGCAGAGATCTTGCTTCGTCCTAAAATGAAAGTGAGACGCTTAACAAGATATGGAACACTTCGGCCCGCGATTCCTCTAATCCTTCTAACGCGGTCTTTGGAGGTCTGTTCGAGCCGTAATGCCTTTCCGAAGCGGTAAGGGACCATCGAGATATCCGCACCCGAGTCGATGTACAACGGCAATTCAATAACAATCTTTTTATGTTCTACAATGACGGTTGCAACGGGGCGGTATATTGTGCCGAGGTGAGAACGCTCAGGGCGGTAGCGAAAACGAGTCACAAAACAAGCACCTCATCCCCTGGCACCTTCGCTACAAAGGGCACTTTGCGCGGGTAAGATTTCCGGACATTTCTCAAGATTTTCTCTATGGCTTTCCCTTTAGCGACTAGCTTTCCGTCCACCAAGACGACGTATTGGTCTTTATACCGGGCTTTATTCAGTCGCAAATACGCTTCTAAATTCTTGCTCATTCTTTCTCCTCTTGCGGCTCTACGTCCCATGCGCAAACTTACTTGGTTCTAAGCGTTTGGTCAAATAATCGAGCCTGCCGAATTGCCTTGAAACGGGTGAACTCACTAGCTGGGTCGGCCGACGTTAGAATTCCTATGCGAGAGACTTTCTTCGGCTGCTGGGCCTCGGCGGGCAGGCTAAGAACCAGGACCAAAGCGCCTAGAGCAAGGCAAATGACTTTTTTAGCCATAGAGTTTCTCCCGCGGTTTTTGCTGCTCACTGCTCACTGTCATTTAATTACCTTGTCCGCCCGCGCCAGCACGTTCGGCGGAATCGTGAGATTGATCTGCTTAGCAGCTTTCAAATTGATGATTAACTCGAACTTCTTCGGCTGCTCCACCGGGAGATCGGCGGGCTTCCTGCCTTTCAAAATCTTGTCCACGTACGTAGCGGCGCGCTGGTACAAGTCGGTAATACTGGTCATAAGACCCCCGGCCTCCACAAATTCCGGGTTCCAGTATATCGCCGGGAGCCGGCTTTTTGCCGATAGTTCTACGAACTGTTTTGGATGAGAAGTGACGACGACGTTCCCCAGCGCGAGGACCGCGTCAGCACGCCCCTTGCTTGCTTCTCGGAAGGCAGTCTCAATATATTTGGGACTTCGTATGTCTAGGTATTGAAGATGCACTCCCAACGCCCCCGCAGCAAGTTCCGTCTCTCTTAACGCTTGCGGGTTGCCCGGCTGGATCGAATTACCGAAGACGGCCACACGGGAGAGCCTAGGAACGATTTCTTTCATAAGCTCCACTTGTTTTCCGCTGATCTCCGGGTAATGGGTTGACAATCCAGTGATGTTCCCGCTAGGTCGCGCAAGACTAGCGACGAACCCGTTTCCGACAGGGTCATTATCAAACGCCATGATGATGGGAATCGTAACAGTTGCTTGCTTGGCAGCACGAGTTACTGGCGGACCAGCCGAGACGATTACGTCTACCTTAAGACGCACCATTTCGGCCGCAAGCTCACTGAGATGATCGAGATTGCCTTCTGCATATCGATACTCAATGACGATGTTTTTCTCCTCCACGTACCCAAGCTCGCGCAGTCCCTGCCGTAATGCCTCCGTGCGGGCCGCGATAGCGGAAGGGGACGTAGCACTCAGGAATCCTATCCGGGAGACTTTCTTCGGCTGCTGCGCCTGAGCCAACCCCACACCCACTACAAGGAAGACAGCAAGAAACCCAGCCAATTTTAGATTTTGGATTTTAGATTTTAGATTGTGGGAGCGAGAACTCGAAGATCGCATCCCGATTCTCTCAAGCATTTGTTTTTCTCCCGAATCTAAAATCGGCAATCGAAAATCGAAAATTCAGCGGCGCACTAACGCTTTCGACCCTTGTATAGATCATCGATGAAACCGCTTTCGTCGAGCTCTTTGATGAAGCGCATATCGGCAAAGTCCTCAGGCTTCGACGCCTTTGCCTTGGAGTCCGTCTCCGCGAGCGGTTCGAGAATCTTCTTGATCCCCTCCAGGCTTGGATATTGTTTTTGGGGAAGTTTGTCGTCGGTGCTGGCGTCATCATAGGACCTTTCAAGGATCTCCTTGTCCTGCAGAGAGAGGTATTTCGCCAGCACTCTTATCCCCATCTCACGGTCAGTCTTGATGCGGTGGACGGCCTCGACCTGCGATCTGACATACCTTCTCACGATGTCAGGATTTTCCCGAATGAACGTGCGGGTGGTAGCTACCCCGACGCCTTGATAGGGCAGGCGCACGCTCACAAGATTATGATAGCCTCCTTTCTCGGCTCTGAAGTTGTCGGGCGAGTTGAGCATGGCGGCCTGAACCTTTCCTGTCGCCAAGGCGCTCAGGCGCTCCGGGATCGTGCCGATCTGCACGATGGTGACGTCCTTCCCTGGAGTCAGTCCAAGCCTCTGTAGGGCGATGCGAGAGATAAAATCGGCCTGCCCGCCAAAAGTGGCGATAGCAACCGAGCCGCCTTTGAGCTGCTCGGCGGTTTTGATCTCAGGCCGGCTCATGAGCCAATACTCCGAGACCACGTTTCCCCCGGCGATCATCACCGCATCGGCGCCCTTGAGGCCGGCACTCACGATCGGAGGGCCAGTCACCTGACCTATCGGCGTCTCCCGCGCGACCAGTGCCATGGCCGTTATGGTTCCTCCTCTGAAATAGACAATCTGCACATCGAGGCCATTCTTGCGAAATATCCCGGCGTCTTTGGCCATCCAGGCCGGAAGACCGCTGCCGCTGAGTGTATTGCTACCCACGGTCAGTTTGGTGAGCTGGGCCGAGGCGACGGAGCAAAAAGAAAATTGCATGAACAGGCTGACTGCTAAAATTACTGCCTTCATAAGACCCTCCTTTAGCGCTGCCGATTTACTTCTGGCGCCAGGTTATCGCGCCAGGCCCTGAGTATGTCGAAGGGACAGTTTTAGATTTCCGATTCATGCGTTTTCTCTCCCTCAATCCAAAATCCAAAATCGGCAATCTAAAATTCATTTTATGACCTTGTCCGCCCGGTACAGCATCGACTGCGGAATCGTCAGGCCAATCTGCTTGGCTGTCTTGAGGTTGATGACGAACTCAAACTTGATTGGTTGCTCCACGGGCAGATCGGCTGGCTTGGCGCCTTTAAGGATCTTATCCACGTAGGTAGCGGCGCGGCGAAACAAGTCAGACAAGTTTGGCCCGTAGGCCATGAGACCCCCAGCCTCCGCAAACTCCGTCAGGCCTTACATCGCCGACAGCCGGCTCTTTGCCGCCAGATCCGCAATTTGCTTTCGGTTGGGAATCGTCAGGGCATGCGCAAACGTTAGCAGACCATCGGCCCGCTCCCGGGCCAACGCTAAGAATGCGCTCTCGAAATCCTCGGGACCTCGCACCTCCATGGATTGAAGTGTCACGCCCAAAGCCTGAGCCGCTACCTGCGTCTCCTTGAATTCCAGTGCGCTGACCGCATCGGTGACGTCGAAGAGGACGGCCACCCGGGAGACCTTGGGGAACGCCTCCTTAAGCAGCTCCAGCCGCTTGGCGCTCAAATCAGGGGCCATGTAGGATAGCCCGGTGATGTTCCCTCCGGGTCGCGCGAGACTGGGAACCAGCCCTGTCCCAACCGGATCGCCGCTAAATGCCATGACGATAGGGATCGTACTCGTTTCCTTCTTGGCGGCACGCACGGCCGGGCCACCCGTCGCAACGATCATGTCGACCTTGAGACGGACCAACTCGGTCGCGAGGTTGGAGAGGAGCTCGACCCGATATCCCCCGAACCGCCATTCAATCTCGATGTTCTTACCTTCCACATAGCCAAGTTCGCGCAGACCTTGGCGAAAGGCATCTATGTTGGGAGCGGCAACAGATTGGAGGCCCGTCGCTAGATAACCTATCCGCGGGACTTTCTTCGACTGCTGCGCCTGGGCGGTCGCGCCAAGTGCAAAGAGCATGGCGCTAAGGGCAAGGTGAATGAAGATTTTCTTCATGAGTTTTCTCCGGCGTTAATTCTGCGTCTGCTCTGTGCGGCTGGTGATCCCGGCAACGCGGACGGCCAATTTACCTGCGGCGACGGCATTGATGAGTGTCCTGCTGATAGTACCGCAATCCGACGATGCCGATGGATTCCGTCGCCGGGAGGTTCGAGCGCCTTTAACTTTTCCCGCTCGTCAACGACTCTACCAGCAGTTTAAATGGCCGCGTGGATTGAATAGCCGCAAAGTCGCGCTCGTTTTGGGTGATCACACTCGCGCCGATCGAGCGAGCCGATAGCGCAATCAGTACATCGTTTACGAGCCCATAGGCACTGGGCATGGAGTAGCCGTGCAGACGTTGAAGCCGTCTTAACACATCGCCGGCCTCTTCATAGATCGAAACGGTGGGGGTAACAATTCGGTTGGCTTTGGCGAAAGGGAGAGTGATGTCTCGAATGAGCCTGCGGTCCCGCGTAGAAAATGCTCCCGCCAATAACTCCATCAGCACGACCGCGCTAAGATGCTTGACCGCCTCGCGCTGGAAAATGATGTCTTCATACCGGCCTTCGTTAAGCCAATCGATGTAAATGTTGGTATCGATGACAACCCGCTGCATTCTATTTGAAGACTTTTCGAACGCGCCCTTTTCCACGGGCTTTTCGAAGCGCGGTGTCGATTTTATCCTCGCTGACAACGACACTCAGCGCGCGATCCAGTGCTTCAGTTTCCGTCCTCGCTCCTAGTATACGTAACGCGCGATTGAGTTTGCGCTGATCTAATTGCACATGTTTATGGCGCAACGATGAAGTTTTCATGACGCCCTCCCGCGAATGCTTCGATGTTCATAATATG
>VBKE01000564.1 GCA_005879605.1 Deltaproteobacteria bacterium | reverse complement strand
TTGTAGACTCGCCCGGCCGTGTCCGCCGCCGTGGCGGCAGAGCAAGTAACGAGCCCGAGGATTACGACTGTAAATACGCGAAGAGCTGTTATGTCGAACAGTCGATTGCAAATGCGCATGTCCCTCCCTCCTGCTATCTCACTGCGCGGATGATGCCTAACGCTGGAGTTGACCGGGCGCGGTGATTAAGAACAGCGTCGAAGCCAAAGAACAAGTTAAAGAACGAACTGCCCGCGCTCCGGTCGAAACGAGTTGTTATGCCGAGCTGCGCGCACGGTTCTTATCGAAAAACGAAAACGTCAATTGGCTCGAAAACGGCTTCACCCTCGCTGTGCGCTGCGTGCGCCCGCAACGCCCTCATCCCGGCGTCAAAGTCGCGGCGACTCAAACTAGCCAGGACTGAATCCGCTCCCGCTGACAGTTTCTCTGCGTAAGCCGCATAACTCTGCGCAATCTCCTGAGTAACGACCTCCAGGGTTGCCGTGCGAAATCCAGCCGCCTCAAAGACCTCACGCACGAACGTGTTCGTAGGAAGGCGCTCTTCCAGAATAGGCCGACTTTCCGGGAAAAAATCAACGTAAGGATACGACCGAATGCGTTCACGGGTACCGGCACGCAGGAAGGCTGTCGCCCCCTCACGAAGCACTCGGCGACATTCGCGCGCGGCGAGCATCGGATTATCGAAGTGATGGAAAATCATGGACATGAAAATCAGATCAACCGAATTGTCCGGGACTGGAATAGATTCGCCACGGCCAAGCTCGTATCGAATCCTGCGATCATGCTGTTTGCCGCGTGCCTGTTCCAGCATCTTTTTCGAAGGGTCAATGCCGATCACCTCCGCATCGAAACGGACCGCGAGAGCTTCGGAAAAGCGTCCCGTGCCGCAACCCAGGTCAAGGATCACTTTGATGCGCTGATCTTTCACGTGTGACGAGACTTCGTTCATCCAAAGATTGAGAAATTCGGGACCATGATCGCGACCACGGTCATAAGTAACGGCTATGTCAGTTGCGTCGTAGTCCATATTTCAAAGCAGCGCCGCGACGACCCGCTTTTAACGCGGGCCAACCTGCTCGGTATAACGTCATGGCTGAACGGACGAGGCCGGCGAGCGTAGCGAGCGGGTCGAAGACCCGTTTCAAGCCGATGTTAGGCTGCAACGGCTCTTACTGAAACCGCAGGAGCCCTGCCCGTGCACACTCGTCCGCAACGGTCAAATAGCGCTTTATGCTGTCGGTTCCCACAACGTACGGATGCCGATCCCCAGCTTTTCGTTTCAACAACGCTGGCAGTTTTACCTTGCTCCCGTCGTAGATCGTATGATTCGATAGGAGGACATCGGCCCCCGCCTTTTCCACAATTTCCCTCAACCGCCGAGCCGAGTTGCTGTAGATTTCGAACCAAAAACTATTCGGCTTGCCTCGATACTCCGCTCCACCCCTGAGCCAATTGAACGCGGTACCTCCCACTTCAACCGCGAGGTGAGGCTTTTCTCCGTCCTTCACCGGAATAAAAGGTGTCTTGTACATAGTCAGTGTCGTGTCGCCAAGCGTAAGCTTCTGCCCATCAACAGCGACCATATCGCGCTTGGGCTTTGGCCATGGCTGGGTATTGCGGCTCATTGCGTCCCAGTCTTCCTCGGCAAGAATGATCCGCGCACCAAAACGATCCTGGAGATACTTTGCTCCACCGGCATGATCGATATGACCGTGGCTAACAATCACATACTTGATCAAAGCCGGGTCAAGCCCGAGCTTTTTCAATCCACCGATAATTTCATCCTCGACTGAGTAATCCCATAGCGCATCGACAATGATAATGCCTTCCGAGGTAGTCACTGCCCAAGCCGAGTGCTCCGCCTGTCCGACAAAGTAAAGATTGTCAAAAACTTTTACCGGTTCGGCGTACCAACTCGAACGGTTTGCGGGAGGGTCAGCTGCGGGCCGTGGCGTTGTGGCCGGCATACATACCGTCTCGAACAAGGCGACATGCTCCTGCCCAGCGGCCTGTCGCGCCGCAGCCACGTGAGCATCAATTGCGTCGGAAGACTGACCAGCAGAGTTGGTTGACGCCCAATACATCGCAAGAGCGACAGATATAATGCTCACAATGCAAAATCGCATTGGCGTTCTCCTTTGTTGGTAATTGTTACTACACGGAAGGCACGTTCCTCAGACGTACAAAAGAAGTTGCAGCCTAACGCTTACGTTGACCAGCCGTGGCGAGGGAATGCGAACCGGCGGTCTAGTCCAACGTGTTGTTATGCGTCGAGAAACAGCGCGGAAAAGTCCACCTCCTGAATCGGAATTTTCATGTCCCGTCCTTCTTACTTGGGTGTTGCGGGGAACTGCACGAAAGGGCCGCTCGGCGTCTTGTCGGGCGGGACGTATTGCGGCGCCGGCTGCCCGGCTGGCCCGAGAAGCTTCAGGTAGGCGTAGATCGCCTTGACGTCGCGGTCGCTCATGTCGCGCATGTTGAACCATGGCATCGGCGGTCGGAGCTTGCTGCGCGCGACCGTCACGAACTGCTCCGCCGTCATGTCCTTCACGCGCAGGCGCAGATTGGAGGAATAAGTCGTGCCCCACGGGCCCCGCCAGCCAAGCTGGTCGCCGGTGAGCCACAGCTTCTCTTCGACCTTGCCACCGGAGGTCGCGTAGCCGGGTGTGTGACAGTCGTTGCAACCCGCGATCTGCACCAGGTATTTGCCGCGCGCCGCCTCAGCGGAGAGCTTCGCTTGAGCCTTCTGCTGTGCAACAGCAGCGCCGGCGACGAACGAGCCGAACACAATGGTTGTAAAGATCAACGCGCATCTCTTCATGCGGATTCCTCCTCGCGCCAAATAGATTGACCACGCCCAGCTCAGCAACGAACATCCGAGGGCTATGAACCTAGCTCCCTTCGTCGCCAAGTCCTGCTCCCTCCTAGCGAGACGCATAACGCCGGGCATCAGGCGCGGCCGGAAGCCGTCGCCTGCATGCCTTCGTTAGGCGCGGCCCGGGCGAGCAGTTCTAGTTTTGCCCCCCAGCCCCATTCCTCCGGGCGCTCGACACGCCGGGGAAATCTACTCCGATCCTGTTTATTTTACATCCCTTCGTTAACGTCCGTTCCGAATAAAGTCGATGATATCGAGGCCCAGCGCTCCATCCGGGGTGTTGAACGATGCGACCTCGGAGATATGGTTGTGGCCAATAAGACGCGTGAAGCGTGGGCACCGTGACTGCGCGCGGCAAAGGTTGTAATAAAGCTCTGTGCTGTACACGTCCAGGAACGGTTGGTCGTACTCGGTAATCACGATGAACGTGGGAACCTTCGAGCTTCTTGCCGTTCGGGTCGTCGGCCCGGTTGTCGGCGCGCAGCCGACCGGATATTAGTACAATGCCTGCGACGTCCGGTCCGCCCGCCCCGTGGATTTTGGAATCGTAAGCCCAGGTGGCCACATGAAGCGCCCCGCTCGAATGACCCACAAGATAAACCCGCTGTGGATCTCCGCCGAAGCGCGTTGCGTTTTGCTTGATCCATTTCACCGTCGCGCCCACATCTTCCGCTCCTGAAGGATAGGCGTGCTTCGGTGCGAGACGGTAGGTCGTGTTGATCCCGAGAAAACCCCGCCGCGCGAAAAAGTAGAGCACGTTTCCGTAGATCTCCCCGTTTAAATTCTTATCCCCCGCTACGAGCGCCCCGCCGTGGACGTACACCACCACGGGGAAACCCGTCGCAGCCTCCGGCTGATAGACGTCAAGTTTCTGCTTGGGGTCCGGTCCATAAGCGAGGTCGCGCGTCACTGTCACCCCGGATTTCGGCATCGTCGCGAGCAGGGGCGGAAACA
>VBKE01000563.1:1769-3106 GCA_005879605.1 Deltaproteobacteria bacterium | reverse complement strand
TGTGAGAGTCAGCGCCGAAAAGGACCATTCCTGGGACGACGTGGTTCTCAAGAAGATGCTGATGCGAAATGCTTCCTTCTACGAGTCGTACGCCGTACTTCTTGACAAACTCCCTCATCAAATGATGAAGGTTAGCGACTTTCTCATCGGGAGCAGGGAACGAGTGATCAATTACAAGGTGAATTTTCGACTGGTCCCAGACCCTCGGGACACCCATCTCGCCGAACACTTTGATTGCAAGTGGCCCAGTGCTGTCCTGAGCCATCGCCAAGTCGACGGGCAGAACAGTAATGTCCCCGGGCCGATGGATCTTTTCGGCACCATCCGCTCGGACGCTGATGATCTTCTCCGCGAAGGTCAGTGAATTATCGTTGACGATGTCTTGACGCAATGCTGTTCTGAGGCGGCGAGAAAACTGGTCGCTATTAAACGTGAACGTAGAACCGAGGCGATGAAATCATCCTACGAAGCCCCGAATCCCCTTTTTCGCGCAAGAAATCTGAAAGTTTTTGAGTTTGATTTGACGCATATTAGATGTCCTAAGACGCGTTTTGGAGAGTATTGAAATGGCTGAGAAGAAACGATTGCCTCCGTGGGAGGAAGCAAAGCTTGTCTTCAAGATGCAAGAGGAGGCTCGGAGGCGTAAGCTTCTGGAGAAGGATATGCAGCAGCGTCAAGGATGGGCTAAGCGTGTCGGTCCGAATACGTCTGATGAGCTGGAGGAAAACCGGAAACGGCTAAGAGACCTTCAGAAGCGACTTGAAGAGGAATAAGCATCAATAGCTTGCCTAGGCCTCTCTGGCTTGAATTCGTCAGCTTAATAATGAGCACAAATGAATACAAGAGTCGTCTTTCTTCGTGAAAAGGTCTCGTCTGCTAGATGAGGAGCGACTTGTTCGGGTCCGACCGGGCAGTATCACTCGAACGTTTCGAATGGACGACGATGTCGACCTTGCTTTCAAAAGAATGGCATCGAGGGAAAATGTCAGCGTAAACCTGCTGGTCACTAGGGCACTCCGCAGATTTATCGAATGGGAGGTTCTTGGTGATAAGCTTGGGCTAGTAGATGTTCACGACAAATCGCTTGCTATGCTCTTTGATAGCATCACAGACGAAAGGGCCAGGGAACTTGGCCGAGCCACAGGCATGAATGCATGGACAGAGATGGTTACATTCCTCTACCAGGGCTTCAACTACGGCGCAATCCTGAAGATGCTCGAGCTGAGAGGACAATACGGACGATGGTTCTTCTTCGACAAAAGCTCCGAAAACGGAATCGACACTCTCATCCTCAAACATCATCAAGGACCAAGAGTAACAGCTTTCCTCTCTGAAGC
>VBKE01000563.1:0-1724 GCA_005879605.1 Deltaproteobacteria bacterium | reverse complement strand
CCAAGAACTATCGCCACTCCTCACAAGATTAGCATTACACCAGATGCCAACGAATAAACTCTCGCCCGCGAGAGGCTCTAGCGAGCTCGATTAGTAATTCATGCTCTAGAGCTACCGGAGGGAATAGACTTCCGCAGCAACCTGGGGCCAATTGGACACCAACGCGGCACAGGCATCATGGTTCCAAAACATCTAGCTAGCTAGTCACTCAAGAGTCAACCGGCGCGAGAAGTCCGAACCTCTTTAGCACAAGAAGTGCTTGCAGTGTTATCCACTTGCTAGGCTTGCCAGCTTCCTCAATCTGTAACGCTCTCCCTGTTCCCCATCCTTGAGTTATCAGTTCTCGCTCTTCGGGTCGCGAAACAGTCTCTTCCCCATGCATCGAATGCGCATGCCGCCAACCTCTGTAGACACCGTCCAAATTCCATCTTCCATCAGTCAATCGCTTTTCCAAGAGAAGCGAGACTGCATCATTCATCCTTGAATCGTTCTTAACGCCCAACTCGGTCAGGACCCGCAATCCGTGCAAAAAATCGTAGCAATAGTGCAAGGGATAGTGGAGCCTCAGAAAATCGAGCAGTACAACGGAATCGTCCTTGTCAGACCGGTAGACTTGATGTTTGAGTAGAAACTCTGCTCCTCTCTTCGCCGAGGCTTCCCAGCCCTGCCTCGCGTCGTGCGCCATCATTTCTGACAGGGCCCATAGGGGCTGGACTACCGACATGAAGGACCCATGCTTTCCAGCAGGTGAACAGTTCCAGCCGCCATCCGCTAGTTGTTTCGACAAAAGCCAATCCATTGCACGAAGGACCCTATGATCCTCAGCGTATCCCATCTTTGCTAGGGCCCGAACCATGTTTCCAGTCGCACAAATATGAGGCTCAAATTTCTCATGCGCCCTCGGTCGAAGTGAGATTCCGCCAGATTCCAAGTTGTGAAGTTCTAGAAAATGATCAACAGCCTTGCCCACGTGCGGGTCCTTGGAAGTAAGGCCCAAGTCCGCTAAGACGACGAGCTGCCAAGAACATGCAGAGAATTTTGGAACATAACAAGAGTTGGGGTTGTCCCAGTAAGTGTTCTCCTTCTGCTTGGCTAGAATCCTCGACGCCCAACCGACCTTTCCGATACGATTCCGAGTACTGACTATTCCTTGATCGTTCTGACCTCTCTCCTGGAGATCAACCAGAGTATGATAGCGAGCTGACGGCTCATCCTCCTCCAGAAGCCAATTCAATACGCTATTCGAGACAGAAACTTTCGGGACTTGAATCTGTTGCACGTTAGGAAACCTCGGTAAGGGTCCGAAGGATTCTTCGAAATAAAGCTGGCGTGTTCAATCAATAGCCCTTAATTATTGAGATATGACTGAAAGCAGCGTAGATTCGCGCTTTGCCCCAGAAGAAACCATCGGCAGGCTCTGATAAGAGAATTCGAGTACTAGTCGCCAAGCCTGGACTGGATGGTCATGACAGAGGCGCCCTCATTCTCTGCCGAGCACTCCGAGACGCAGGAATGGAAGTAATCTACACCGGCTTCCTCGCAACACCCGAACAAGTATCCCAGATGGCCATCGACGAGGACGTAGACGTGGTTGCCATGAGCCTACTCAACGGCGCCCACATGACAGCCTTTCCCAAAGTCGCCAAGCTTATCCGAGAGAAGGGCGGGGATGATATTCTGCTCGTGGGTGGCGGAATAATTCCTGATGATGACAAGCCTCGGCT
>VBKE01000562.1:563-3552 GCA_005879605.1 Deltaproteobacteria bacterium | reverse complement strand
TGACTTGGCGTGCAATCGGGTTCCGTCACCTAACGCAACCTCTCCCGCAGCGCCTGCTTGTCCGCCTAACAGCCCGGGCGCCGGGTATTTAGTCCGATCTGCGATGGAGCTCACGCTCCACCTTCCCTCTCCGCGCCGCACAAACTCAGTGAGCTGACCCAAGCCACCCCGCCATGTGCCGGCTCCGCCAGAATTCGGTCGCAGTTCACGCCTCTTCATAACGACAGGCGATAAACTTTCAATCACTTCTGCGGGGACTCCCGCTACGCCACTCGGAAACCCCACTGCGCTGAGACCGTCTTTGGATGGCCGCGCGCCTGTGCCCCCGACTTGAAACAAGGTCAGAGTGAACGATGGGTTTTGGCCACGCCACACGCTCAGCCAGATGGGATCGGCTCCCGGCGCCATCAAGCGGCCCGGCATCGCTCCGGACAACGCAGCGAAGATCGCGCTGGGAATGAAGTGGCCGATCACCTGGCGGCTTGCCACCGGCGCCGGCTCCAGCGCGTTGAGAATGCACCCCGGCGGCGCGCTCACATGCACCGGCCTAAAGCTTCCCTCGTTGTGCGGCACATCGGGACAGATCGCAGCTTTAATGGCGAAGCTCGCGTAGGCATGCGTGTAGTTGAGAACGACGTTAATTCCCCGCGTGCTCTGTGGCGAGGAGCCGTTGAAGTCAATGAAAATCTCATCCCCCGCCACGCGCACCGTGCAGCGAATTAAGATCGCTTCTTCGAATCCGTCGCTCCAGGTCTCATTGCTCCATTCGCCGTCGGGTAACTTAGCAATCTCCCCTCGAACCGTTTGCTCAGACCGACGGACGATCTCCTCAGCAACATGATCGATACTGTCGAGCCCGAACTCCTCCATCATTTCCAGCAGCGCGCGGCCGCCGGCGTCGTTGCTCGCCGTCTGCGCGTAGAAATCACCGATGACTTCGTCCGGCTGGCGATCGGCAAGCGCAGTCCTTCCTCGAAAACTTCCCGCGCTTCCGCCGACAAAATCCGCCCACCGATATCCGCGCTGTGACAGGTATTGGCGAACAGAGCCACGAGCTGGCCGTCTTTGAAGAACGGCGTTGTGATCGTGATGTCATTGATCTGCCCAGCGGTCATCCACGGATCATTGGTAATGAGAACATCGCCGGGCCCCAGCTTATCGGGCGGAAAGGCGGCCAAGAAATGCTTCATCGAAGTTGCCATAGCGTTGATGTGCCCGGGGGTACCGCTAATGGACTGCGCGATCATTCGTCCCCGCGTATCGAAAATGCCGCAGGCGAGATCCTGGCTTTCACGCACAATGGTGCTGAACGCGGTCCGAATCAACGCGTCCTGCTGCTCGTTGGCCACGGATAGGAGGCGATTCCAAACCACCTCCAGTGTCACCGGATCAATCGCTTTACCTTCCATCGCTAAACTGCACTATAACATTAAGATTTTCGTCTACTCGAGCGCAGCCACGCGGACCCACGATTAAGGTCGATTCGCGCTCCTCGACAATTGCCGGCCCAGTAAACTTCACCCCTGGTTGGAAAGCGTATCGATCGTACACGGCAGTCTCGACGAATCCGCTGGACTCGGGAAAATAAGCACGGCGAGATCCTTTGCGAACATCGCTGCGGCCGGAAGTACCCCGCGGCAATTGCAAATTCATTTCGGGTCGCGGTCCGCTCGCAACCACGCGCCAGTTGATGATCTCTAATGCCACATCGGGTCCCTTCCGTCCGTAGAGGCCACGATAAGTTTCTTCGAACTCCGCAGTGATCTGCGGCACATGCTGTTGACCCAAAACTCCATTTGGAAGTCGTACAGAAACCTCGTGGCCCTGGCCAACATAGCGCATATCGGCGGTTCGCTGATAGCGGATTTCTTTTGCCGACAGGCCCGAGCCCTCCAGTACGGCGCGCCCCTCCTCCGCCATCACGTCTAGAAGTTCATTGGCAAGACGCCAATCCTGCTGATCCAATCGACTATAAGCGCTGCGCACAAAGTCGAAAGCCAGCGGCGCGGCCAGCAGTCCGAAGGTCGATCCGACTCCGGCGCCAAACGGCGAGATCAGCGCCGGCAGACGTAAAATCTCCGCCACCCGATAGCCATGCACCGGGCCGGCGCCGCCAAAGGCGTACATTGGCATGCGGCGCGGATCTTTGCCCCGTTCGTTCAGGTGGGCGCGCGCCGCGTTGGCCATGTTTTCGTTGACGATTTGATGCACGCCCCAGGCGGCTTGTTCGACCGTCATTCCAAGCGGCTCAGCTAGACGCGAGAGTGCCTGACGTGCCCGCTTTGTGTCCAGATACATCTTGCTGCCCAGAAAATAATCCGGATCGAGATAGCCAAGGACAAGATCGGCATCCGTGACTGTGGGCTCCGTACCCCCTTCTGAATAACAGACCGGCCCAGGATCGGCGCCTGAACTATCCGGCCCGACTTTGAGTAGCCCAAGAGAGTCAACCCTCGCGATACTTCCCCCGCCGGCGCCGATCTCGATCATATCGATGACAGGGATTCGAACCGGCAAGCCGCTACCCTTCCTAAAACGATAAACGCGATCCACTTCGAACTCATGGGTCTTGGATGGTTGCCCGTTCTCGATGACGCAGAGCTTGGCCGTGGTCCCGCCCATGTCAAATGAGAGCAAATCACGATGACCCGAGAGAATGCCGGCTTGAGCAGCGGCAAGGGCGCCGGCAGCAGGACCCGATTCGAGAAGGCGAACCGGAAATCGCGAAGCGGTCTCCCGCGTCGCTATGCCGCCGCTCGACAACATGACGAAGAAGCTTCCTACGAATCCGGTGCTGTCCAATCGCTGCTGTAACTGCGCCAAGTAATCAGCCACCCGCTCTTGAACGTAGACATTCGCCAAGGTTGTGCTGGTGCGCTGAAACTCGCGGATCTCAGCGACCACCTCTGAACTGAGGGACACCCGGATCGTTGGGGCAACCTCTGCGATGATCTCAGCCGTACGCCGCTCGTGCGTTGAATTGCGAAAA
>VBKE01000562.1:0-529 GCA_005879605.1 Deltaproteobacteria bacterium | reverse complement strand
GAAGGTTTCGTCCAGCGACCGCAGCACACTGCCGTCAGCGGCGATACGCTCGGGAACATCAAAACGCAGATGGCGTGGCACCAGTGGCTTCGGCAGCTCGAGATTCAGATCGTATAGCTCGTAACGATGCTCGCGACCAATCTCGACGGCATCGCGAAACCCTGTAGTGGTCAGTAAAGCCGTCGGTGCGCCCTTGCGCTCGATCAGCGCATTCGTGACCAGGGTCGTACCGTGCAGCAAGGTTCCGCGCTCTCCGGCTCTCATGGTACCGTTCTCGAATAAAGGCCGCAGGGCATTCTCTACGGCGAGACTCGGATCCCCCGGTGTCGTCAGGGTTTTGCCGATGACAGCGGCGCCGTCTTCCCCGACCAAAAGCAAGTCGGTGAAGGTCCCGCCGATATCGATGCCGACGCGGTACATAGAAAGTCAGTTCAAGGTTCCGAGTTCAAAGTTCAAGGTTAATATTTCGAGTTTGCAGCTGAGGTGGAGTGAAGGGACGCGAAACCTTGAACGGTGAACCTTGAACTAT
>VBKE01000209.1 GCA_005879605.1 Deltaproteobacteria bacterium | reverse complement strand
CGTATCAGTTCGGCACGTTTACAGCGCGGCATCTGTTTTGCCGGCATTGTGGTGTGGCTCCATTCTATCGGCCCAGAGCCGACCCGACAAAATACATGATCAACGTGCGCTGCCTGGAGGGTGTGGATCTCGCTACATTGCGGATCGAAAAGTTCGACGGCCGAAGCTGGGAGCTCAGGCCCGATGCGCCGTACACTGGGATATGGAAAGATCGGTCGTGAGGTTAATGGTCGCGAATACGCCGGACAATGGGGTCTGAAAGCGGTGTGGCTTCACTTTGGGGAGTTAATCTTACACGGGTGCGGGAAACTCGCTGCTGAGGGTCTTCGACGGTCTGACTACCATCGCGTAAAGGCATCCTACGATGAACAGCACTCCAACCAGACCCCACAGAAGATAGCTATAGCTTTGGGTTCGATCATAAATGGCGCCGGCGGCGACGGGACCCAAGACGGCGCCCCATGCCTGCACGAAGACCATTGAGCCACGAATCTTGGCAAAGTGAGGCCGACCGAAGAACTCACCGACCGTTGACCAGTTCACCGGGAACGTAGATTCTACGAGGGAAAATAGCGGTAAAAAACACCAAATCTGCCATTCTTTCTCGCTGAAAATAAGAATCAGCAGCGCCAGCATGGCGAACAACATGCAGACCGCCATGAGTTTGGGCTTGTTGACCCGATCCGCGAGCCAGCCGAACAACAGAGTCGTCGGTAAGCCCATGAAAGCCTGGACTCCCAATAGAAACGCCGCTTCCGTCTGGCTAAGTCCCTTCCAGACCATGATTGGAACGTAATGAACGGTTACGGCCGTGAGAGTAACAACACGCAAGGCGGTTCCAATCGTGAGAAACCAGAAGGAAGAGGTACGCAGCGCGTCGGCTAAAGTAAAATGACTTTCGTTTCGAGCGCTTTGATGCGGCCCAGGCTGTCCCGTTGGTTCAGCCGCAACGGCCGGATCACCATCGGGTCGCAACCCCATGCTCTCCAGCGAACGACAAACCAACAGGGCCAACAGTAATCCCAACAACAGAAAAGCGATCCCGTTGCCGAATGCGGCGCGCCGCCAACCCCAGTAATAGACGGCCGACGCCAGCAAAGGTGTAAGCAAAAATCCGCCAACGTTGACCGAAGCGCTGATCAAGGACATCGCCAGCGTTCGCATGCGGATGAACCAGGTGTTTGCGATGACCATCGGCGCATCCATGAAACCCGCTTGGAATGAGAGCGAAACGACGCCCATATAAATCAGCACCAGGGCAAAATAGCTGTGCACGTTGGACAGCAACATGTGGCCCACGCCGTTCATCATGATCGCGGTGAGAATAAGAGGACGGGGACCGAAACGGTCCATGATGTAGCCGGCCACGGGACCCTCGAAGGCTCCCTGCGCGCGCGCCAGCGAAAAAACCAGAGATGTCGCCGCGCGGCTCAATCCCAGATCGTGGCTCAGGGGAAGAAAAAAAACCGAAAAGCCGTAATAATACAGCCCACCGCCCAGTATACGCAGGGCGGAGCCGACGGCGATCATGCGCCATCCGTAAAAGATGCGGGAAATTTTCGCTAGCATTAAGACAAATGGAAGTAACGACGACAGTAGCCGACGAGCGGCAACTCTGCAACGGGATCGCCGCGTGATTCAATCCATTGGGGCAGCTGATTTTGGCAATCGGCTTGTGCCGTGAGGCAAAATTGAGGGAGAAAAAGTAAAAAGGGGCGCAGCCAATAAAGAACATTAAGTAGCTGCAAAGATCAGAAGATCAATCTGAAAGCGAGGTTCTCTTGATGGATAACTGTTGAGTCGGTTCAGCCCGATACTTCGTAAACTTTGGATACATCGCCGTCAACTGAAGTTGCGTTTTCTCAGCTGATCCAACCTGAGTGATTCCAATGATTAAGATCTTTGTGATATTTTGAAAACTTTGAATCCTTCTGGCGACCGATTCCACACTGGCATCGTGATTGCTCAAAACAATTGTGATTGACAAAACAATTTGGTAACGGTTGGGTTTTCAAAGAATCTTGTCTCACAGACAATCGAAACTCGGTGCATCACAACGAAAAACACAGGGGGATAGAATATGTTAAAGCCGTTTCCGATTTGTCAGATCATTCCGCCGCACATCCTGAACAATATCGTTGAGCGGGGAAAAAAAGAGCAACGCGCGCGGGCGATGCAGTCCTTGACTTTGTCTGCGCGCATCCGCGGCCAACGAGATATTACCAGCCTGTTGCCGATTCTCGCGGTCGCCGGAACAAAACGCCGCACCATTTACAACACCCATCGCTCCGAAACGCTTCCCGGCACACGCGTCCGAGGCGAAGGTGGTAAACCGGTAAGAAATCGAGCAGTAAACGAAGCCTACGATTACTGCGGCGATGTCTACGATTTTTATAAAGCAGTCTGCGACAGAAACTCGGTCGACGACCAAGGGCTGCGCCTCGATTCTACGGTGCACTACGGCGAGGATTACGACAACGCATTTTGGAACGGCAGCCAAATGGTCTACGGCGACGGCGATGGAGAAATCTTTCAGCGCTTTACAAAGTGCATCGATGTCATTGGCCATGAGCTGACCCACGGCGTGACGCAGTTCGAAGCAGGGCTAACTTATTCGGGTCAACCCGGTGCGCTCAATGAATCGTTCTCGGATGTCTTCGGATCGCTTGTCAAGCAGTGGAAGCTCAAGCAACCGGCAAACAAAGCGGACTGGCTGATCGGAAAAGGCTTGTTTACCTCCAAGGTGAAGGGAGTTGCGCTCCGATCGATGAAAGATCCGGGAACGGCGTACAACGATCCCGTCATCGGCAAGGACCCTCAACCCGCTCACATGAAAGACTATTATAAGGGCAACGAGGATCACGGCGGCGTCCATATCAATTCCGGAATACCAAACCGTGCATTTTACCTGGCAGCCATAGCTATCGGCGGAAACGCTTGGGAAAAGGCGGGGAAAATCTGGTATATTACCTTGCGGGACCGGTTGCGTCCGACGTCAACGTTTAAGGATGCTGCAAACGAGACGATATCGGTTGGCGGGCAGTTGTACGGCTTGGGCGGCATAGAAGAGAAGGCCGTTAAAAACGCTTGGACACAAGTCGGAGTTTAGTAATCGCGTTGCGTATCACGTTGAAGCGAAGCGGCGGATTTGGCGGCATCCGCACCACCGCTTCGCTTGATATTTCAAAGTTGGCGCCAGACAAGAGCGCTGAAATGCGTCGTTTAATCGACGGGGCGAATTTCTTTAACCTGCCTAAAACCATTCATGCAGAGCGCCCGCAACCCGATCGATTTCACTACGAATTGACGATAGAGGGCGAAGGACAATCGCATACCGTTTCCATCGGTGAAGAAGCTGCGTCAAGCGCCTTAAAGTCTCTGATCGCTTGGGTGCAAAAGAATTCAAAAGCGTGAGGATTCTCCCACCAAGTATCTGGCGGTAGAAAAGCCGATTCTCCGCTGGCTGCTTTGACACAGCCTTGGCTTTCTTATAATCCCTTACTGAATTTACTGTCCCGATCAAACAGAGCGTTCCGGCGCACCGGGTTGACAGTCGCAGATTGGTTGGAGGAAGATCCGGTCACTGCGATGAAGCAAGAGGTCGGCTGTCTCTTACAAGCCGTGAGGTTATCGGGTGCTTTAGAAAATTGACTGAGTCATGGCTCACGAAAGGAGGCTTCTATGGGAATACTGAAAATGGAGGGCGTCACTCACTGGTCTATTCCGGTGAACAACCTCGAACAATCAGAGAAATTCTATGGTGATTTGCTCGGCCTTAAGCCGTTAGGGCGGCTCGGCAATTCGGTCATGTCCTGCTTCAACGTGGGAGACCACAACATACTGCTGTGCGAGCGCGAGCAACCCGTGGACAATCCGCCCGAGGGAGATCACCGAGTCCACCATTCATTCACGGTCAGCCCGGAGACGTTCGTGCAGGCGTGCAAGGTATTTCACGAAAAGAAAATTCCCATCGTCGAGCTTACCTACCGCGCCAAGGGTTATTTTACGGGAAGGGAGCTTTATTTCTTCGATCCAAGCGGGAACAGACTCGAGCTGCGCGATCCGACTTGGAAGCTCGGCATGCCCGAGCCCGCATTCGAAGAAATCGTGCGTTCGTGAGCAGCGAAGATGAGAAGAACTTGGCTTGGCATCGCTCTGATTCTCTTGCTTTGCCATTCGAAGCGGTCGCTCCAGGCGGCGGAATACCTTCGCGCGGCGAGCGGTGGATTTACCACGGCAATTCATGCGGTGCTCTGGGCGGCCTCTGAGGAAAAGATTTTCAGAAAATACGGCCTCGATGTGGAGTATTTGGCTCTGAACACAGGGCGACTGGGCATGCAAATGCTGCTCGCCGATGACATCCAGGTTCTCTTCTCGACCGGCGTTACGGTCGTGAGCACCAATTTACAAAAAGGTGACCTCGCTATTATAGGAGGAGGACTGAATTTTTTTCCCACCAAGCTGGTTACCCGCCCGGAGATAAAAAAAGCGGCGGATCTCAAAGGCAAGACACTGGCCGTAGGCGGTTTTGGCGCCGCCAATCATATGGCCCTCTTGGTGGCGCTGGAAAAACTGGGCGTCAATCCAAAAGAGGTCAGTATCATTCAAGTGGCGGGAGGCGCGGCACAGCTCACCGCTCTCGCCAGGGGCGCCATCTTTGGCTTGATGTTTAACGAACCGCAAGCGACGATCGCCGTAAAAAAGTTCGGCATGCACTCTCTGATTGACTTAATGGAAAGCAAGGCGCCCTTTCCCCAAAATTGTTTTATCGTCAAAAGGGGCTATCTCGAATCGAATCGCGATAAAGTCACCAGCTTCATGAAGGCGGTTATCGAGGCGATTTACCTCCTCAAAAAAGATCGTCCGTTGGCGATCCGCCTGATAAAAAAATATGTCCGCGTCAACGATGAAGAGGCCGCCATCGGTTACGACTACTACTTAGCCAAGCACAGTGAAGGAATTTTGGACCTCCCCGATCGTAGAGGGCTTCAGTTCGTCATTGAGGAAACCGCGAAAACCAATCCCAAAGCTGTGGGTCAGACTCCCGAAACCCTTAGACTCCTGGAACCATCGGTTCTCGATGAGCTCAAGAAAAGCGGCTTTGTGGAAAAACTGAAGTATTGAAGGAGGGCCACGCGAAGATGTACCCCTGCAAACTAATTGAAAAAAGCCTCTGTGAAAATCCGCGGAAATTCTACTCGCTCTAGTTCACGAACTTGAATAGCGACTGTTCAGGTTCAAAAACAGACCGCTCCTCAAGCGATGGAACAGCGGGCGAATTCAATCCTGACGCGGCTCGCAGCTACTTCTTCCACGGCATCGATAAAACCGCTTTTCCCAGCTCGTGCATCAGGCTCGCTGTCTCTAACCGCTGAATTCGTGGCCAGCCGGGCGAGGGCGACAGCCCGAGTGAGAGTCCAAAATCACGTAAAGCGATGTCGTCTCCCGAAGGGTTGCACTGTTCCTCGACCACGAAAGACCAAGCCTTTTTATTTTTGTGCTGCCCGGAATCCGGCATCACTCCTGTCTTGCCCGTTTGGCACTTCATCAGCGAAGTAGAGACGCCGCGTTTCAGAGTCCGCGGCGGGCGAAATGGCAAAAAGCAAATCGGATAACTCGTCGGCGTGCTCCTCTTCGTTGGCCAAAATCTCTTCCATCATTGTGCGCGACGTCGGGTCTTTGCCACCGAAATAATTTATCATTTGGCGGTACGTCTCACGTTGCAATGCTCACATGTTATGGCGGTCTATGATAGGAAAAAGACATGGCGAAGAAAAATAGCGCCGGCATACTGCTGCACCGCCTGCGCGGATCCCGAATTGAAGTTTTCCTGGTGCATCCCGGTGGCCCGTTTTGGGCGAAAAAAGATGCGGGAGCATGGTCTATACCCAAAGGAGAGTTCGAAGTGGGCCAAGATCCGCTGGAAGCGGCAAAGCGGGAATTTAAAGAGGAAACCGGATTTGCCGTGGAAGGCAATTTCATCGAACTGACTCCAGTCAAGCAGCCCGGCGGGAAGGTCGTTTACGCATGGGCAGTCATGGGTGACTGTGAAGCGGAATCGATCAAGAGCAACACATTTTCCCTGGAGTGGCCTCCACGGTCAGGCAAGCGTAAGGAATTTCCAGAAGTGGACCGGGCCGGATGGTTTACTCCGGAGGTCGCCCGAGAAAAAATCTTGAAAGGTCAGCTGAACTTTCTCGAGGAGCTAAAGCGAAAGATTGAAAACAACTCAGTTTCGCCGGTCTAATTTGACTGCCTCTGACCGCCGTGCTACGAACCAAAAAACTGTCTGCCAGCCCGGATTATGCACTCGTGACAGCGATCGAGGGCGGGCCCGCCAGAGCGAAGGCAATGAGCCTGCGCCTTGGAGCGGCCTGCAAACTGAGTTACTGCAGCGAATGCCTGGGGAAAAATGCGAGCGCCGAGCCAAGCACCAAAGACGGCATTGAAGCTTCATCTCTGTGCCTTCACTCCTCCAGGCTCATCCCTCGATCGACACAGTGTCGTAGTTTTTCCTCTGACCATGAATAATGCGGGGCAGCAGTGCCACGAGAAAGGCCGCCTAGCCTTTGAAATTCGAAGAGCTTAAATCATTGGATTTGCGAAGCTGCGCCACCGTCGCGGAAATCGTCGACGCGATGAGGTTCTGCGCGTTCGGCGCCAGAATGCTTGGCGAGGCCGCCAAGACAGGAAGCCGATTCTTATTTATAGTGGACTGCCGGATTCGCCTCTGGGGCTGTGTCTAAAAAAATTTGTCGAAAATAGGTGGTGCGCGCGGATCTTGCTCCCATCTCAGTATGCACGACGAAAATTCAGCGGCGAAAACGTCATCATCGTCGGCGCATTCTCAGAAAGAAACGCCGAAGCGATCTATACGAAACCGGAGCGGGCCATTTATATCAACCCTTTCGATATGGCGCGACCCGGACAGATCAAAGACGGCTATTTCCCCGATGCCGTTTTTGCCGACCCGCGCTACATTATGCCGGTTCTCTATCGAACCCTGGACGAATGGATCAATGGCAAGCGAACCCCGGTCGGACAGTTGATATCGGATCTTGCTTCCTACGGCGGCGTCGCTTCGCAGGTTTCCAGAGGAGCCAAGGCGCTGCACACCATGGCGCGTGATAAAAACTGCCTTCGTTTTCTTACGGTCAGCGGCGCCATGACGGTCGGGAAAATGGACCTGGTAATCTGCGACATGATCGAGTCGGGATTGAGCCATGCGATTTCTTCGACCGGAGCTCTCATGGCTCACGGTCTCGTGTCATCCATTGGGCTCAAGCACTACAAGTACAATCCGGCTTACGACGATACGGCGCTGGCCCGTCGAAAGCTAAACCGCGTTACGGACACTCTCGAGCCCGAGACCAATCTCGATACCGTCGAGGAGGTGCTTGGCGAGGTGATCGATCAACTGGATGGCGCGCGCCCGATCAGCCCCACGGTTTTAAATAAACTCATCGGGAAACATCTCGCAGAGCACTATCCTAACGAACGCGGTATATTAAAGTCGGCCTATCTCCGCGGCGTCCCGGTATTTGTGCCGGCGTTCGTGGATTCCGAGCTGGGTAACGATCTCTACATCCACAACGTCAAACGTAAACGCCGCGGCAAGAAACCGATTTTGATGGACCTTGAAAGCGATAGCAAAGAACTGATCAAGCTTGTGACGGAGGCGAAACGGTTTGGAATTTTTACCGTCGGCGGAGGCGTGCCGCGGAACAACGTTCAAAACGTCGCTCCGCTGATCGAGATCGTCAATGAGCGCCTGGGCACTAACTTACCGCCACGCCGCTTCACATACGGAATCAGAATCTGCCCGGACCGACCCCACTTCGGCCATCTGTCCGGCTGCACCTACTCCGAAAATGAATCCTGGCGCAAGGCAGCGAAAAACGGCGTCTATGCCGAAATCCAAGCCGACGCCACCCAGGTATGGCCGTTCCTCGTAAAACATATCTTGGAAACTCTTGCCGAAAAAAAGACGTGATGGTGATGTATACGGGCTGCTGATGAGATTCGCTCCGAATTTTATTCTGCTCTATTTCTCGTGACGAGCGGTCTGCCCCGCTTACTTGGGAGATACGGCCGAAGCGAAGCTAAGGAGGTTCCTCAAGGGCTCGTTCGGGTGGTACAGGACCGACAGTAGGCCTTTTGAAGTACGATCAGTTGGCGACCTTTGAGCGCGCGTCACTGTATCGCGGCGCAAAGCTGTAATTGACGATTATTTGGTCCCGAACGTTTTTAACGCCGGAAACACTGCGCGCCGCCTGCGCCGCTGCGAGCTTCTGCCGTTCGGTCGCGACTCGACCGCCGAGATAAGCCGTGCCGTCTATAACAGAAACCTCAACGCCTGTTATCGCGCGGTTAGCGATCGCCTTGTATATTTCAAATTCTAATCTGTCATTCGTTAACGTACGATCACTACCAACCAGGGTGTCGCTTGGCCGCCTGGCAGCCATTTTTACTTTATCCTGATATTTCTTATCGTTTTTAACCGCCTGTTTTCCCTGGGACCGCTCCGGAGTTACGGCGGCTTGGGATTGGACAGGTTTGCTCGTCTCCGGAACCGGCGTGGCGTCCAGTTCTACATCCTTGCTTTCTGGTTGTTGCGTCGATATTGGCGGCTTCTCAGGCGCCAAAGCTTGAGCATCCCGTGGCTCATTAGACGTGTCTTCCTTCAAAGTTCCCGGCTCCAGCGCGACCGGTTTAACATTCTCGCGCCGCTCAATCCGATTTTCGATGCGACCGGCTATGTCTGAAATATAATTTCGGTTTGACTGCGGATAAAATACCGCGCCAAGGCCGGCTGCTACGACTAAACCCAAGACAAATCCGATTCCCAGCCCCGCTAGGCTGCGTTTTTGATGGGCCTGTGAATGTAGTTGCTCCCTCTCTATGAAGAAATCTTGAAATTCCGCTGGCTGCCTTCGTGAAACCCAGTTTGAAGGCTCAGCCTCCTTTATGAGCCTCGCCTCATCCCCCGTTTCATCTCGGACCTTTGGTAGGTCCTTTGACTTTTCAAATTCGGCCGGAGGCGTTGCCCTTTCAACCGGCGGCGGCGCGGCGAGTTGGAGATCACCAGCAACCTCTTCAACCATCTCCTCTGAGACTTTTCTTTTGGAAGCCGCGTAACAAATGAGCAGGGCGTTATCGCAAATCAGGTTTATGATCCGCGGAATCCCCTTCGAATAGAGAGTAATTCTCTCGACGGCCTCTGGATCGAACAGCTCTTTCCCTTCAAAACCCGCGGTTCTAAGCCTGGACTCAATATAGAAATAAACTTCATGGTTTTTAAGCGGTGACAGCCGGCAGCGTACCGCCACCCGCTGTTTGAGCTGGCGCAGCTCCGGCTGGTCGAGCCTTTCCTCCAGCTCGGGTTGCCCCATCAAGACAATCTGGATGAGCTTGTCCTTATTGGTCTCCAGATTGGAAAGAAGCCTGAGCTCTTCGAGGAGTTCATTGCTCAGTTGTTGGGCCTCATCGACCAGCAGGGCCACAATTTGACGTTTTTTGAGCTGTTCGATCAGATAGTCATTGAGCTGCCGCATCAGCGCCACCCGGTCCTCCGTGGAGTGGGCGATCGTGGAGTGGGCGATGCCCAAATCGTTTAAGATCAACCGGAGCAACTCTGTCGCGGTAAGCTTGGGATTAAAGATGAAGGCGGTATGAATCGTCGCCTCGGCGCCTTGCATGAATACTTTGAGCAGCGTCGTCTTTCCCGTCCCCGCCTCACCGGTGATGACGATGAAGCCCTTGCGCGCTTCTATGCCGTAGCGCAGGCTGGCAAAGGCCTCGCGATAGACCGGATTGTCGTAAAAAAACCGCGGATCGGGCGTGATACTAAAGGGCGGCCTGTTGAAGCCAAAGTAATCTTCGTACATTTGAGTTATCCGTTATTGGCAAAAATAAATGCGCTCATTCGGGAAATCGCCAAGAGAACCGGACCCGATTTCTGCGCCCCACCTATAATCACAGTTAAAGCACATAAAGGCAAGCCGGATGCCAAGATATTTATACCTCTAAGTTATTGACCTTTAAGAACTATGGAAGAATAACATTAACTGCAGCTTCCAATATGAAGGGAATTTCCTTCGCCACGCAGTACAAGCAAGCGAATAACATTCATCGTGCACGCCAGAAGGACCTGGGCTTCAGATAACCAAAAAGCGCATGCCTTTCGCACGGGCCAATGCTATTTCTCGTTTTCCGGCGAACCCA
>VBKE01000208.1 GCA_005879605.1 Deltaproteobacteria bacterium | reverse complement strand
GTGGTGTAGTAAATTGGAGCTCCTGAGGTTGCCGACTGTATCGCCACGGACACAAAACCCGCAAAGTTTCCTCCGTTGGGACTAATCGTCGGCGTTGCCACTGTTAGCGCTAAGGTTACACTGAGAGTAAATGCTGTGGTTTTTGTCACGCCGCTTCCTGTGGCTGAGATCGTAATCGGAAAACTGCCAGTCGGCGTCGATCCGCTGATACTAATATTTAATACCGTTGAGCACGCCGGGCTGCAAGAAGGCGAGGAAAAAGATCCTGTAGCCCCAGACGGCAATCCCGAGACGCTAAAAGAAACCGCTTGACTACTGCCCGAGACCAAAGCGGTGGCGATCGTGTTATTCACCGAAGAGCCGGCAACGACTGATTGGTTTCCAGAGTTTGACAAAGAGAAATCAAAGGGTTGTGTGACGGTAAGTGACGCGTCGGCTTCGGCACTCGGGTTATATCCGTTCTTGAAGGCCTTCGCTTTCACTGTCGCGCTGCTCGTGAGAGTCACGGTTCCGGCGTAGGGACTTGATGATTGCGTTGGTGTCGTGCCGTCCGTGGTGAAGTAGATGGACGCGCCCGAAGTTGCGCTCTGCATTGTGACCGAAACATTGCCGCTATAGCTTCCGCCGTTTGGAGAGATCACCGGAGTCGCGGTGCTCTGTGATGTAATGGCCGATTCTTGTTGATAAATCGTTTGAATTTCTGTATCGGTTAACGCCCTTTTGTAGATGCGAACTTCATCAATTAGCCCTTGAAAATATTCTCCGAATTGGCTTGCGCCGATTTGGAGAGTTCCCGTGGTCGCAGAAAGAGCTCCCGTAGCGTTGGAGGTGGCAACGGGAATACCGTCTCGATATAGGGTGAGCGTGGAACCGTTATAACTTAAGGCAAGATACGTCCAGGCGTTAGTGGGAAGAGGAGACGGCTGGCATACAGTTTGGTTCGTTACTTCGCTAAAACCTCCTACAGGGATTTTTAACCAGGATGGAGCGGAAATCCGTAAACGTCGAGACAGGATTTACCCAAGCTGAAAAAGTAAAGGAGCCTGAAAGATCGAGAGAATTCGAATCGGGGATCGTTATGCTGTCATTGATGCCGTCAAAGTATAACGCGTTTCCAATTCGCCCCGCAGTCCATAAAGGCCCGTTTGTGAGCGTTCCGGTATTGCCGTTTCCCGAAGAATCAGAAACGGTTGTTCCAGTTCCCTCATCAAATTTCCAGTAACCTACGAGATCCGATGCGCCCACGACTTGCTTTGTAAACGACGCAGAAGCTTCGGCGCTTGCGGTATATCCGCTCATGAAAGCCTTTGCCTTCACAACCGCACTGCTCGTCAAAGTGATTGCTCCCGTGTAGAGGGTAGATGATTGCGTGGGGCTCGAGCCGTCGGTCGTGTAGTAAATCGAGGCTCCAGAAGTTGCTGTCTGGATTGTCACCGATACAGAAGTGGTGAAACTTCCACCACTGGGCGTTATGGTCGGCGTCGCGACCGTTGAGGCACCGGTCACGCTAAGGTTAAAGGCTGTCGTCCTGGTAACGCCACCTCCGACGGCTGTAACCGTGACTGGAAAATTGCCAGTAGTTGTCGCCCCAGTGGTACTGACACTTAACACCGTCGAGCAGGTTGGACTGCAAGAAGCAGAGGAAAAAGATGCTGTAGCCCCGGAAGGCAGTCCTGAAGCGGAAAAGGAAACCGACTGAGCACTGCCGGATCCTAAAGTCGCCGCGATGGAGTTGGTAACCGAAGATCCCGCATTGACTGACTTATCCCCTGAATTGGAAAGTGTAAAGTTGAAGCTGCCGGTGTCGGCTTTCGTAAACCATGCGCTCGCCTCGGCGCTTGGGTTGAAGTTGTTCTTAAACGCCTTGGCCTTCACGAGGGTGCTGGCAGCTAGAGTGAAAGCGCCGGCATACTTTTTGGCTGATTGCGTGGGGGATTGGCCGTCGGTCGTATAGTAAATCGTCGCACCCCCCGTGTTTGTCTTTAACGTTACCGTGACGACGTCCGAATAAATGCCGCCGTTGGGAGTGATCGTCGGAGTCGCAACCGTGCCTCCATTGTTTTGGGAGCTAGATGCTGAAGAAGTTGTCGTTGTGTTTGACGAGGAAGTAGAATTCGACGTACCCGCCGTTTGACTTGACACCAGACCGTCGGCCAATATTTGGAGGACCGATTGCCCCCGTACGGGTGATGTGAAAACTACTCGCGTGCCGCCGGAGACAGCATTCCCCGAGATCGTCTGTCCGGTTGCGGTATCAAACCAAGCCGTGAGAAGATTTCGACTGGACGCAGAAAGATCGACGGAAATCCGCCCGCCCGACGGCAAGTAGACGAGATATTCTGCTCCGGGGCTGGCCAAACAAAAATCCGTGGAACACACATTATCGCTTGGAGACATTGATGCCAGATTTACGAACTGGGAGTAGGCTCTCGTCTGACCGATCGCCGCATGCACGCTATCGTTGATACCACTGATTGGAGACTGTGGTTCGGGATAGATGGGGTTGTATCCTCTCGTAAACGTCCTCCAAACCCATTGGTCCGAATTGTTGTATTGAAAGAGGGTAGGGCTTGCTTCCAGAAATAGGACCTTGTTAGCTTTCGCCAGTGGGGGATGGAAATTGGTTCCTAGAATTACGATCCAATCGGCTTGACTGTTAAATATTGCTGCGAGGTTTCCAGCGTAGAACTGGCTTATCCCCACCGGATGCTGATTGGGTTTCGTCGACTGGTAGCTCTTAACGTAGTCGATCATATGATATTGCCATGACAGGCTGGTCAACAGAGTATCGCCACTGACCTCGTAGAGGACATTGTCGAGATCATTCAACGTATCGACCACCTGGCGCACGAAGGCCTCCTGGAGCGCCGTTAAGGACGGATAACTCAGTGAGAAGAATTCTTCGCCGCTGCCGTTCCCATTGGGATCGGCGTCGATGCCGTTGACATTGTTATCGCGCTGGAACGGATCGGCGAGCCAGGGGTTTACCTGCCGAACTTTCCTTTGACTGCTGAAGCCCTCGAATAATATCAGAGACACGTAGATTCCCCGCTGCCCGGCTTGGATAACGCGCGCACGGAGCTGATCGAAGTAAGCCTGATTAAAACGAGTGAGATCAAATTTGAGGCCTCCATCTAAAGCCAATCCCGGGCCGGTGCGTTCGTAGGGCTGAATGGAAAACGTAACTTGTCCATTTTGATCATAAATCCAAGGTGATTCCTCCCACGCCCAAAGTCTGGTGAAGTTGTGGTTTTGTTGCGCCAGAAAATCGAAATAGGTAGAGAAATTCCCCGGTCCACTGTTAAGCAGATTGTATGGGTTTTGGTATGAGCCGGCGAGATACACTGCTCTTCCGTTTGCATCAAAGAAATACCGCGGATTGGTTGTCCTGACGCTGAGCGGTCCTGCAGCCTCTGCAGCCGAAAATAACACAAACGCGACAATCGTAGTCAGAAGTAACCTTGAGAGACAGTGCGAGCCGAAACTGGCAAGTTTTGCTACGAAGTTCTTGGGATGAAACAAACACTTGGGCATGAAAGCACACTCCTCGTGTCGGAACCCCACCCGGAGTGGCTTCTGCACCTCTCTTCGGTAACCCGGCTATCAGATGAGTTCTGACCCGTGGCTTTGCGTCCCAGCCTCACGACTGGTTTGCCTTTATCGGAGAGGGTTCCAAGACAATTTGGTTTTCGATTTGGACGATAAGGCAAGACTAATGCCACCAAAAAATTGCAGCAAGGTTGACTCATTGACGGAACTTGGTGGCCAGCTTTGGTGAGAAATTGAGCTTTACGGACATATTGCTGCCGGCGGCTCTTCGAGTGGATTGGACAAGTTTGTCTGTCATCTTGGCAAAATTTCTTGTTCTGCGTCACGGATGATTTTTTCGTGATCGCGCCAAAAACAAACAACTCACAAAAGTAGGCGCAAAGTGACCGCTAACAACAATACCAGACCCGCGATATCTGTCGTGATCCCCTGTCGTAACGAAAAGGATCATATCAAAAGCTGTGTTCGATCGATTCTGGGACAGGAGCCACCTCCCGGTGGATTCGAGATTATAGTGGCAGACGGTATGTCGGACGACGGCACGCTCGAGATTCTTGAGAAGATTGCCCGCGACGATCGACGGCTGAAGATTGTCGACAATCCCGACCGCACAACGGCCCACGGAATGAACGCGGGTATTCGTCAAGCACGCGGCCGATATATCGCCATCATGGGAGCTCACAACTATTACGCTCCCGATTATCTAAGGTCCAGTTTGGAAGTTCTACAAGAAACAGGAGCGGATAACGTCGGAGGCAGCATGGTGTGCCGGGGAGAGTCTCGGCTGCAAAAAGCCATCGCGGCTGCGCATCATAGCCCGTTCGCTGTCGGGGGAGCCCGTTGGCACAATATGAATTATGAGGGACCAGCGGATACAGTATTTGGTGGTGTTTATCGCCGGGAAGTATTTGATCGGATTGGCTTGATGGACGAGGAATTAGTGCGTAACCAAGACGACGAGTTCAATCTCCGCCTTAGAAGAGCCGGTGGAAAGATTTGGCACTCACCGCGAATCAAAAGTTGGTACACGCCTCGAGGATCGCTCCGAGCCCTATTCCAGCAATACGTCCAGTACGGCTATTGGAAGGTGCGCGTTATCCAGAAGCACAGGCTTCCCGCTTCCGTGCGTCACTTGGTTCCCGGGTGCTTTGTCTTCTCATTGTTGATTCTATCACTGGCATCTTTCTTATGGGCCCCGGCTTTTTGGGTATTATTGGCGCTTGTAACGACATACTGGCTTTGTAATGTTGCAGCGTCTCTTCCAACGGCCGCCAGGAACGGGCCGGCGCTTTTTCCTCTCCTTCCACTAGTATTTGCCATGTATCACTTCGGTTATGGTTTCGGATTCCTGCGTGGCATATGGGACTTTGTTGTTTTGCGCCGTCGCCCCTCTCGTAGTTATTCGAAATTGACGCGAACCCCAGCCGGCGCCGACAGTTAGAATCTTTTGCTTACTAAGAGAACTCCGACGCAGTGACCTAGGATTGACAGCAACAAAAAAACTTGTGGAGAAAAAGATGACAAGATCAAATGCAACTCAAATCGCATGCATCGGCGGTGGATATTGGGGCAAAAATCTAATTCGGAACTTATACGATCTGGGCGTTCTTTCCTGGGTCTGTGAAATCGATGCGGAGAGGCTGGCGGAGCTTAGGGCCACCTATCCAAGCACAGACTTTACGGACAGCACAAACCGAGTTTTCGGTGACCCCAATACGGCCGGTGTTGTCATTGCAACGCCCGCGGCAAATCACGGCGAACTGGTCCGGCAAGCACTCTTAGCCGATAAGGACGTATTCGTCGAAAAGCCCCTCTGTTTATCTGTCGAAGAGGGAAAACAACTAGTGGCGTTGGCCTTTGAGAGGCGCCGTGTGCTCATGGTTGGTCACCTTCTTTGGTACCATCCTGCCGTGCTGCAGCTTAAAAAATTGGTTGAAGAAGGAGAGCTTGGCCGGGTTGAGTACATTTATTCGAACCGCCTTAATCTAGGAAAAATTCGGCGTGAAGAGAACATTCTCTGGTCGTTTGCTCCCCATGATATCTCGGTGATTCTCGGGCTGGTGGGTGAGATGCCCGACTCGGTCAAGGCGCAAGGAGGCAATTATCTCCACGACAAGATCGCGGACGTTACTTTAAGTCTTTTGTCTTTTCCTAGTGGCGTTAAGGCCCATATTTTTGTCTCTTGGCTACATCCCTATAAAGAGCAAAAGTTGATTGTGGTCGGTGACCGACAGATGGCCGTGTTTGACGATGTCGAAACAGAAAACAAACTGGTGCTGTATCCGCACTCGATTAAGTGGAAAAACCATCAGCCGATTCCGAACCGTGCGGACGCCCGCCCGGTACCGGTGGATTGCAGTGAGCCGCTAAAGGCGGAATGCCTCCATTTTTTGGAGTGTATAGAGACACGTCAATCGCCGGTGACTGATGGCTTGGAAGGACTTCGCGTGCTGACGGTACTTCAACAATGCCAGGATGCTTTAGTCGCTACACCGTGGCCATCAAAATCGCCTTCGGCGAACGGTCAACAGCCGTATTTTGTCCATGAGTCAGCAGTGCTTGATGAGAATGTCGAGATCGGTGATGGAACAACCATTTGGCATTTTTCTCATGTATTGAGAAATTGCCGCTTGGGAAATGATTGCCGAATTGGGCAAAACGTTGTGATCGGGCCTAATGTTAGAATCGGCAACGGCGTAAAGATCCAAAATAACGTATCGGTTTATGAGGGCGTGACGCTTGAAGATGAGGTATTCTGTGGACCTTCCATGGTCTTCACCAACGTTTTTAATCCCCGTAGCGAGATTCGGCGCATGGACGAGTTAAGGCCCACTTTGGTTCGGCGTGGCGCAACCCTGGGAGCCAATTGCACCATAGTCTGCGGGGCAACGATCGGCCAATACGCCTTTGTCGGCGCCGGCGCCGTTGTCACACGGGACGTGCCGGATTTCGCGCTCGTGGTCGGCAATCCCGCGCGCATCATCGGCTGGATGTGCGCGTGTGGCAACCGCATCGAAGTCAAAGGCAATAAAAGGGACGGAATCTGTCGGGCGTGCCAAAGACGCTATCTCAAGATCGGCAAGGAGGAGGTTCGAGCGGCATGATGAAAGTTCCATTAGTCGATTGGCGAAGCCAGTACGGGGTCACCCGGTCTAAAATTCGCGGGGCAATTGAAGAGAGTTTGAGTGTCATACCATGGAAACCACTGCCCACAGTCTCGCTACTTGTGTTTATGCCTGATGAGTCATTCTTCCAGACAATCATCGACAATTCTGAGTTGGTAAGCGCGTGGTTAGAAACGTGACTTTCGTCGGCAAGGAGGTTCAAACAGCGTGATGAACGTCCCATTACTCGATTTGCAAGCCCAATACGCAACGATTCGCTGGGAAGTCCGCAAGGCCATCGATCGGGTGTGCGATTCGCAGCGCTTTGTCCTTGGCCCGGAAGTGACTGCTCTGGAGCGCGAGATCGCGGCCTTTTGTGGGGCAAAATTTGCCGTTGGCGTATCTTCCGGAACCGATGCACTATTAGCCTCCCTCATGGCCATCGGAGTCGGCCCCGATGACGAAGTCATTACGAGTTCGTTTTCGTTCTTTGCGACGGCGGGAGTGATCGCTCGACTGCAGGCCCGGCCGGTGTTCATCGACATTGATTCACGTGGCTTCAACTTAGATCCGAAGGACGTCCAAGCAAAAGTGACAGGACGCACAAAGGCGATTCTCCCGGTTCACCTTTTTGGCCGATGCGCGGATATGGATGATATTCTTGAGGTAGCCGGAGAGCACGGAATTAACGTCGTTGAAGATGCGGCGCAAGCGATCGGAGCAAGAGACGACCAACAAAGGTCGGCAGGGACCGTCGGTTCCATGGGATGTTTCTCGTTTTTTCCGAGCAAAAATCTGGGAGGTTTCGGGGATGGAGGAATGGTGGTGACCAACGATGCCGCGTTAGCGGAAACGCTTCGTGTCTTGAGAGTCCATGGCGGAAAGCCGAAATATCATCACAGCTTGATTGGAGGAAATTTTCGGCTCGACGCATTGCAGGCGGCTGTCTTGCGCGTCAAGCTGAAATATCTGCCGCTCTGGACCGAGGCGCGCAGGCACAATGCGCGCCGCTATCGGAATTTGTTTTCAGAGGCCGGTTTACTCGAACAGATCGGCTTACCTGAAGATACCCCGGGACACATTTACAACCAGTTTGTGATTCGCTGTCCGGACCGCGACCGACTGCAGATCTTTTTACGCAAGCAAGGGATAGAAACCGAAATTTACTACCCGATCCCGCTGCACCTTCAAGATTGCTTTTTCAAGCTCGGTTATCGAAACGGAGACTTTCCTCGCTCAGAGACAGCTGCTCTCGAAGCCTTGGCGCTGCCGGTTTATCCCGAGCTGACCGAGGAGCAGCAACGATACGTCATCGAGCAAATCCGCAACTTCTATCTCCAGGTACGCAGCTCATTGAAGACTGAAGTTTTAATGCCACAGGCGTCTTAAAACTTCAGTTCAGAATCGAGAGAGACTGTTTATGAACTCCCTACGCGCCGAGGAGAGCCGCATTCGCGCAGCCTACGAACGGCGCGCGGCCACGGATGCGCATTGTCCCTGGTTTGACCATGGCCATCTCTTTATGGTGCAGCAGCTCGAACGGCGAATATGGGCTTCGCTACGGCTTCATGGTTTGGACCCGCTTCAATCTCGGAGGATCCTTGAAGTCGGCTGCGGAACCGGACATTGGCTCAGACAATTCATCCAGTGGGGCGCCAGCCCGGAGAACCTTACGGGGGTGGATCTCCTGGAGGGGCGTGTGACCCAGGCGAAAAGATTGTGTTCTTCGCATGTCAAGATACATCGCGCGAACGCCGCGAGCTTGGACTTTGCCGATGCAAGTTTTGACCTTGTGTTTCAGGGGACCGTTTTCACTTCGATTTTGGATTCAGAGCTCAAAGCGCAAATCGCCGCGGAGATGATCCGCGTGACCAAGGATGACGGGCTTATTCTCTGGTATGATTTTCGCGTCGACAATCCCTGGAACCCCGACGTCCGCGGGGTGAATCGTCATGAAATCCAAAGACTCTTTCCCGCTTGTCGTGTTACGCTTCGCCGCGTGACCTTGGCGCCGCCCCTGGTGCGTAGGCTCGCGCCTTATTCCTGGGTGGGATGCTATCTCCTGGAGAAAATTCCCTGGTTATGCACCCACTACCTTGGTGCGATTCAAAAG
>VBKE01000207.1 GCA_005879605.1 Deltaproteobacteria bacterium | reverse complement strand
ATTCCGATCACGCCGGATAAAATTTTGCGAGCGCTCGACGGCCGCTTGAAGCCAGTGTCCATTCCTGAATTCAAATTTCCCGCGCCGATTAAATGGCATCCGGGCAAAGGCGTGCAGGTAGCACAGAAGAGTTGAGGCCGCCGTGAAAATCTTTTTTGGATCATGCGGCGTGCAGCCGACCCTATGAGCCTCCTCGCCCTCTTTTGGAGGGAGAGGACAGAGGTGAGGGTGGAATCTACAGACGATGCCCTCACCCTCGCCCTCTCCCGCAAAGCGGGCGAGGGAATAGATATATGTGAGGCGAAAATTTTTGACCAGGGTTTACCATGTTGCGACTACCAGAATTCAATTACTATCAACCGCGCTCGCTGAAGCAGGCGACGAAAGCATTGGCGGACTTGGGCCAATTCACGCCGCGCCATCTAATTTCACTCAGAGCGCTGCGCGAGCTTAAAGGGATTCGCCAAAACCAAGAAGGCCTCTGGATCGGCGCCGGTGAAAGCCTGACGACGATTTCAAACCATCGCCTGATCGCGAATCATTTTCCTGCACTCGCCCACGCTGCGGAATCGGTCTCCACGCCGCAGCTACGCAACATGGGCACCATCGGTGGCAATATTCTCGTGGACACGCGCTGCAACTACTACGATCAAACTTTTTTCTGGCGTCAGGCGGTGGGGTTTTGCATGAAAAAGGACGGCGACATCTGTTTGGTCGCTCCCGGCAGCGCAAAGTGCCTTGCGATCGCGTCATCGGACACTTCGCCGGTGCTGGTGAGCTTGGGAGCGGAGGCGATCTTGGTTAATAATCAGGGCGAGCGCCGTATCAAGCTCGAAGATTTGTATCGCGACGACGGAATTGATTATTCAACCAAAGCGAAAGACGAAGTCCTCAAAGGATTATTTATTCCGCCGGAAAGTTTGGGACGGCGAAATGTTTACCTTAAATTGCGCCGCCGCGGATCATTTGATTTTCCGATCTTGGGCGTCGCCGCAACGATGGAGGCCGACGAACGAGGCGAATGCCGTCATGCAAGCATTGTGTTAACCGCCGTCGCGTCGGCGCCAAAGATCGTCCCTGAAGCATCGACGTTGCTTCAGGGTAAGAAAGTCACGAAGGAGCTGATTGACACTGTCGCGGATGCCGCGGCAAAAATTTCCCATCCGCTGGACAACACCGACATGGACTATTGGTACCGTAAGCGCATGGCCAAAGTGTACACGCAAAGAGCCTTGGCACAGGTAGCGGGGATTGAATTGGCTGCTCGGCAAATAGGCTAGTATGACGTGGTACCTCACAGGTTCGGTTACAGAATTCGATCGTCATTCCGGGCAAGCTGGCGATAGCTAGCGCGACCCGGAATCCAGAAATTTCAAAGACCTCTGGATACCGGCTTTCGCCGGTATGACACTGAACGAGGGGAGTGTAGGGAACTACTCTATGGTTATGGATCTCCGAGCTTTTCTCGACGACCTTCAAGAACACCTACCCTATGACTTTGTGCGGATTGAGCGACCTATCTCACCTGAACAGTTTGAAGCGACCGCTCTGCTTCAGCACCTCGAAAATCAAAAAAAATTCCCCGTCTTATTCTTTGAAAAACCCCTCGATCTCAACGGCAAGCCCTCCGCCTTTCCGCTGCTGAGCAATGTCTTTGCAACTCGCCAGCGCTGCGCTTTGTCTCTGGGCATGAAACCCAACGAGGGCGAGTTACCGCTGAGCCTGGAGTACGCCCGGCGCGAGGATACGATGATTGATCCGGTAACGATTTCCGCGAGCGAAGCGCCGGTCAAACAAGTCATCAAGCGCGGCAATGACGCGAACATTTTCGAGTTGCCGGTGGTCCGCCATCACGCGATGGACCCGGCACCATACATCGACATGACCCCGGTGATGAAGGACCCTGATGAAGGCTTTTACAATATCGCCTTCCAGCGCAACATGGTGAAAGGTCCAAGGAAGCTTGGCCTGCACATGTCGCCGAGACACAACTGGCAGATCCACCGTAAGAATGAAGAGAGGAATCGGCCGACGCCTGTGGCTATCGTCATTAGCCATCATCCGGCATTTTATTTGGGTTCGCTCAATGTCTCTGCATTCGGCGTCGACGACTACACCAAGGTTGGCGCCATCATGGGCGCGGCGCTTCGTCTCACGCCGTCGGAAACCCTCGGCGAAGACTTCATGGTACCGGCCGACGCTGAGATGGTGATCGAAGGGCATGTGCTTCTCAATGTGAAAGAAGTCGAAGGACCGTTTGGAGAATTTACTGGTTACTACGGCCCGCAGCGGCTGCGCAACGTCATCGAAGTGAGCGCCATTACGCACCGGCGCGACGCGGTCTTTCAACATATCTTTACCGGCCATCGCGACACCTGGGTGCTCGGTGGCATTCCCAAAGAGGGAAGCCTTTTTAATCTTATTCGCGGCGTCGTGCCGACGGTCAAAGCCGTGCATCTCCCGATGTCAGGCAGCTGCCGCTTCAATTGCTACATCTCCATCGACAAAAAAGTCGACGGCGAGACTAAGCAAGCGGCGCTGGCGGCCTTAGGCGGATGCGACTTCGTCAAGCATGTCGTCGTCGTCGACGCCGATATCGATATTTATAACGAAGAAGAAGTGATGTGGGCAGTGGCCACGCGCGTGCAGGCGGACCAGGACGTGGACATTATCAAGAACGTCAAAGGAAACACTCTGGATCCTTCGCAGACCGACAACATCATGACCGCCAAAATGATCATCGACGCCACCAAGCCGGTCCAGCGTCCCTACGAAGCTCGCGTCGCGGTCCCGAAAGCAGCGATGGAAAAAACGCGCCTCGAAGATTTCATTCCGCGCGCAGTGATCGACCGGCTGCCTAAGGTCTAGGCAGGTCCGTGGCGGAGAGACCATCGGAGAATTCACCGCGGAGGCGCGGAGGGCACAGAGACAGAAATTAATAAACTCTGCGAACTCTGCGTCTCTGTGGTGAAGAGCGATTCTGAGAACTCATCTTTGTTTCGGATTTTGTTTCGCTGATGCCAGGAGGAGCCGTGACGAAAATTTTTTGGGTGACCTGCCCGCAGTGCAACGGCGAGTTTTATTGTCACTGGCAGGAACTGCGGCACAAGAAGATCAAGCTTCTCTGCCCCTACTGTAGTCATCAGTTTTTGGACGAGGAAAGCTCTAAGATCGTCGAATAAGGAGCACGCAATGGACGCCGCAAGAGCCGCGAACTTATCGAGTCGAGAAATTTTATCAAAGGCGAAACCTAACGTGGCCGACCTCCGCAGCTTTATTGAAAAGGTCCGGCAAGAAGCTCCCGAAGATGTTTTGACCATCAGCAAAGAGGTGGATCCTCGCTTCGAGATCACCGCGTTGGTGGTCAAGCTGGAAGAGGAGAGGCGGTTTCCCATTCTGATCTTTGAAAACGTCAAAGGCACGAAATTTCCGGTTGTGACTAACGTACACGCATCGCGCAGACGACTAGCTGCGGCCATTGGCAGCGAACCACGCAGGGCCGTGGCAAGTTATTTAAAGAGAATCGAGCGGCCTATTCCGCCGAAAGAAGTTGATACCGGGCCGGTCAAAGAAGTCATTCTGAAAAGCGACCAAGTGGACCTGCACGCGATCCCACAAATCGTCCATCATCAAGACGATGCAGGACCCTATCTGACTGCTGCCGTCACCTTGGCCCGCGACCCTCTCAGCGGCCGCCTGAATTGCAGCTTCAACCGCCTCATGTCTATCGACAAGAACCACACCTCCATCCATCTCACCTTGGCCAAGCATCTCTGGGAGTTCTATACCAATGCGGAAAAATTGAAGCAGCCGCTCGAGCTCGCTGTCATCTTGGGCGCGCACCCCGCCTGGTCGTTGGGAGCGCTGAATATCGGTTCCATCGACGAGGAAGAGTTCTACTTGATGGGAGCTTTGGCGGGTGAAGCCATGGAAGTGGTGCCCGCAGAGACCATGGATCTAAAGGTTCCAGCCCGGGCCGAGATGATTCTGGAGGGAGAGATCCTCCCGTTTGAGAGAGTGGACGAGGGGCCATTCGGGGAGTTCACCGGTTATTCACTGGGCAGCCGCAAAAGAGAAGTTTTTCACGTCAAAGCTATCACTCACCGTAAAGACGCCTTCTTGCACGACATTGCCGTGGGGCACCTGGACCACCTGCTACTTTCCACGATTCCTATGGAAGCCAATCTATTCCGATCCGTTAAGGCCATGGTTCCTTCGGTCAAGGCCGTGCGGATTCCGGCGCCGTTTACAGTCTACGTATCGATTGAGAAAAAGACCGAGGGGCAGGGGAAGAATGCGATCCTGGCGGTGCTCGGTGCTGATTTGTACATGAAGCACGTGATCGTAGTTGACCATGACATCGATATCTTCAACGACCAGCGGGTGCAGTGGGCGGTAGGCACGCGCTGCCAGGCAGACAGGGATGTAATGATCGTCAGCAATGTCGGAGGCTCCGACCTCGATCCTTCCGACTCGAAAGACGGAGTGACGGCCAAGATGGGGATTGACGCCACGGCAAAGCCTCGTTTGGACAGTTTCACTCCGAGGCACAGGGTTCCACAGGACGTCTTCGAACGCGTGGACCTGAAAGACTTCGTTCCCAGTTCCTGGCTGACTCAAAAGCAGGGGAAGCGTTAATCGCCCCCGGTGCTGCCGGTTTCTGAAAGGAAAATTCTTCAGGACTTATTCGGGTAGAGAGTCCTCTCCGTTCGCCGTGAGCACATCGAAGGGCTGTGGGAAGCTGGGTCGGTTAGCCTTTCGCGCTCGCCCTTCGAGAACCTCAGGGTGACCGGTCTGATTTTCGGTGTTACCAGTCGAAAATCGGAATAGCCGAAGGAATTAAACGAAGTGAAAAAAACGCCGGACCTCAAGAATTTGTTTCACCCCCGTTCGGTGGCGCTGATCGGCGCCTCCACAGAGCAAAACAAGCTGAGCGGCCGACCCTTTCGCTTCTTCCGAGAGTACGGCTACGCCGGCAAGGTCTATCCGGTCAATCCGAAGTATTCCGAAATCGCGGGTGTGCGTTGTTTTGCGAAGCTGTCTGATATTCCGGGTGAGGTGGATTTGGCGGTGATCACCCTACCTGCGACTGCCGTTCCCGAAGCCCTGGCAGAATGCGGAACCAAAGGCGTGAAGGCGGCAGCCATCATCAGTTCCGGATTCGCCGAAGTGGGCGGCGAAGGATCTCGCTTGCAAGAGGAGTTGCGACGTGTCGCATCGGAGAATGGGATTGCTCTCTGTGGTCCCAATTGTTCCGGATTCGTCTACTTTCCAGAGAGAGTCACGGCTACTTTTAGCGTCGGTCTCGACGGTGGTTTTCCAGAGTCGGGGCTGGCAGCCTTCATCAGTCAGAGTGGCGCCTTGAGTTCTTATATTCTCGGCGCGGCGAAAGAGCGCGGTTTAGCGTTTCGTTACTGGATCACCACCGGCAACGAGTGTGTGCTGAGTTTTACCGATTATCTGCAATACCTGTTGGAGGACCCGGAGGTCCAGCTGGTGCTCGGGTATCTCGAAGATGCCCGGGACGGGGAGGCTTTCCAAGCGGCCGCGCGCAGGGCTTTGGTTTTGGACAAGCCGCTCATCATCATGAAAACGGGACGCTCCGAAGCGGGCGCCAAAGCCAGCATTTCGCATACGGGATCGCTTGCGGGCGCGGATGAAGTGTATCAGGCGGTTTTCTCTCAGAACGGAGTGCTCCGCGCCGAAAGCCTGGACGAGCTCTTCGATCTCGCCATGCTTGCTCAAGCTCCCCGGAGGCCGCGGGGTAAGCGGGTACAAGTCGTCTCGATCTCCGGAGCCGCTGGTATTCTGATGGCGGATGTGGGAAACGATTTCGGCCTGGAATTCACCGATCTCTCCGACTCTACCAAGGACGAGTTACAAAAAATTATGCCGACCTTTGCGTCCATCGCGAATCCCATGGACGTCACTGCGGAGGCCGTCGCCAGGCCTGGACTCCTTAGCCAAGCCGCCGAGGTGATCCTTAAGGATCCGAACGTGGACAATCTCGTGATGTTCTTTGGGATCGTTCCGGGAGCGCACGAGAAGCTCGCCGCGGCCATAGCTCAAGTGGCCCAAGGTACCGACAAACTTGTCGTGATGACCTGGTTCCCTCTGCCGCGTACGGATATATGGATAAACCTGGCTAGAGCCGGTGTCCCGGTGTTTTCCGAACCAGTGCGAGGAATCCGGGCGCTTGGCAAAATGGCTCAGTACGTGGCGACGCGTGAGAGAGTTTTTTCTGTGCAGCTCGCTCCCGAGGTGAAAGGGTCCAATCTAGAGCCGGAAATTGAGAAGATTCTGGATCGAGCCAAGAATCAAGGACGCAAAGCTTTAAGCGAAGTGGAAGCGAAGGAGCTGCTAAAGGCTTGGGGACTTGCTGTGCCGCACGGGGGTCTGGCTCGGAGCGCTGCTGAAGCTCGATCCTTGGCCGGCGATATCGCCGGCCCTGTAGCCTTGAAGGTCTCCTCCCCGGACTTGCTCCATAAGACCGAAGCCGGAGTAATCCGATTGGGCCTTAAGACTCCAGAGGAAGTGGAATTGGCGTTTGACGAAATCATAGAGAAGGCCCAAAAGTGGAATCCTGAGGCGCGGCTGGACGGAATTTTGGTGGAGGCGATGATCGGTGGAGAGACAAGGGAGGTGATCGTGGGTGCGCGACAAGACCTGCGCTTTGGGCCGGTCGTGACTTTCGGTCTCGGCGGAATTTTTGTCGAAGCGATCAGAGACTTTGCGGTTTGGCCGGCTCCCCTGACTTTGGATGAGGCTCGAGAGATGATCCGAAAAATTCGCGGCTACCGCACCCTGACGGATTTCCGCGGTCGCCCGGCTGCCGACCTTGAGGCAGTGGCACAAGTGCTGTGGCGGGTTGGCCAGATCGCCTGCCGGTGGCGGCAACAAATCGCTGAGTTGGAGATCAATCCTCTGTTCAGGGCTTTTTATTCGGACGCGCATTATTCGCGAAATATTTCTTTGATGTATCGATACGCCGCGATTGCAGCCGTTGCTCCCTCGCCGGCCGATGTGATCGCCTGTGCCGGGGAGTCTTGGCGGATATCACCAACCGCGTACAGCCCGGGCCTTTCGGTTCTCATCCAGACGTCGGTTGGTATGTGGCCGGTATCGCTGAGATGCAAAGTGTTTTTCAGAAACGCTGTGTTCGGCTTCAGTCCGACATACACGAACACGCCTCCCAAATCGATCTGAGCCTTTTCTGCCGTCGCTGCGTCACGTATACGGACGCCGGTTACGCCATCATCTCCAAGAATTTCTTCAACGACGTTTTGATAGCGCACCTCGATTTTGGAGTGACCCAAGATTCCTTTCTGGTAAGCATGTTGAGCCGAGAATGCCGCTGCATGATGAAAAAGAATGATCCGCTCGGTGAAGTTCGTTAGCGTGAGAGCCTCTTGCAGGGCTGAGTCGCCGCCTCCCACGACGCCGACGACCTGGCCGTTGTAGAGCGGCCCGTCGCAGCTCGCGCAGTGGCTGACGCCTTTGCGTTGAAATTTCACCGCGCCCGGAACGTCAAGCTCCTTGAGAGTCGAGCCCGTGGCGACAATCACTGCTTTGGCCCGATAACGTTCCTCTGACGTGACGACGCTCCAGAAGCGATCCTCCGCTTCAACGCTCAGGACTTCCGTTCTCTGGAATTCCGCTCCTTGATCCGCCACCTGCCGTTGCAAGTTAGGGCAGAGTTCGTAGCCAGGTATTCCGTCAGGGAATCCGGGAAAATCTTCGATCTTCTCGATGCTGATCAGATCCCCACCGGGGATATTCGCTTCCAACACCAATGTCGAAAGGCCATACCGCGCCGCGAATAAACCTGCCGTCAGCCCGGCGAGCCCTGAACCAACGATTATGACATCATGATCAGCCATTGACGTTTTTTAAAAGGTTACTGCACGGGCACGGGTCTTAAATCTTAACGTTCAAAACATTCAAACCCCCTCCTTCATCCTCCCCCGAAACGGGGGAGGAAAGAGGTAGGGGATTGAACGGAGCGGAGCGGTTGACCAGCTTGAACGTTTTGAACCTTCTTAGAAGAAGGCTTACCTCCAATCATCGACCGACACGGTTTTCTGATAGTTGCAGCCGATGATGCGCCAGTAGCCATTGGTTTCGCCACCGACCACGACCACGTGAATTTCTTCGGGTTTAAACATACGGATCATCTCATCGGGGGCAGCCTTGAGCTTCGAGGCATAGGGTTCTTCTCCGAACGTGGCTCGAGGATAAATGTAATTCTGGATGAGCTGGTAGTCCCAGTACTCGCCGGCCGGCATCAGGGCATTTTCATAAATCCACTGGATGAATTTTTCCTTGGTGTCGAATCCTCCTCGGTCGATGAACTGCCGCGCCGCGATCGGGTCGAGCAGAAAAGTCGGCGCGCTGTGCGCGTCCATGCCGCGGAGCATGTTGCGCACGTGCTCGCGCCAATACTTCTCTCGCACTCCCAGAGTGAAGGCCGTGGAGCGGCAGCCGGTGAAAACGCTGACGGTGCTGTCGGTCGCTTTGAATCCGTGCTGCAGGTGGAACGGCTCCCAGGGACTGCGCTCTTCGTTTTCGGCAAAGGTGACACTGTTGTACATATAGTTGTTGCCCTGCGAGCCCATGTAACTGTCGCCCGGGAGCGAGCCCCCCTGAAGGTTTTGCGAGAGCAGGCCGTAGGCGCGCCCGATGGTTGCGTTGGCGTGGTTGAAAGGCGCCATGGCCCCGGTCCCCGAATTCATTTTGACCTCGTCGCGGATCGGTCCATTTACTACGACCATCGCAGCCATCGAGCTGGTCGTGCTGCCGCGCGCGCTGACACCGGTGGCTGCCAAAGCGAGGATCACCGGAAAATACTCCGGGCGAGCGCCCGCCATGACGGCGTTGACCGCTACCTTTTCGACCGTAAACTCCCAAAGCACGCGAAATTGGTTCGAGCGCATGTGGCCCACGACTTCGTCCGGTTTGTGGCTCGTGCGGGCTAGCATTTCCTCGACTCGCTTCTCCGTCGGCAGAATGATCGGGAGTTTGTCGGTCCAGTTGTTGTCCAGAAAGAGGCGATGCAGATTTTCTTCGCTATCCTTTTCGACCCATCGCGGCGTCGACCGGTCGAATGTGATCTCTTTGCCGCGATCTCCATTCGCCGGACGCGTGAGTCCTTCGATCACTTCCTGCATAACCGGCCGGCCGCTCAGCGGATCTTTTCCATCAACGTAGGCTCGTAGCTGCTGCGCAGTTTTACCCATGACCGGCTGGGGCACGAAAGCATAGCGCGCCTCCGGCATCCCGTGAATTCGGGTAACCGTTTTCACCACCTTTTCGAAGACATGCGTGTGGAGCGCCACGGTCGGCACTCCGTACTTGCTATCGATCGCAATTGCGTGCACGGCGACCGCCGGCGCACAAGTACTTCAATGGCCGACACCGATGATGGCGCCATCTCCGTTGGCTTTGATCGTCTCCCACGTTTTGGGATCGTCCTTCGTGTAGACGCTCGACATTTCCACGAGCCTCGTCGTCACCGACGGCATATGTTCGGTAAACCAATCCCGCACCTGGCGAAGAAAAAGACCCGAGTCGTCGAAACGCGGGTCGACCAGATAGATCGTCTTGCCATCGAGACTTTCCAGCCGCGGTGCCATCGGCTTCGGCGTTATCTTCGGAGGATAGCCCACCGGATTCAGCACCGAAATTTTCTGACTGCCGTTCATTTGGTTTGCCATTTTTTGCAACCTCCTTCGCGGACCGGCGCGAACTGCTTCCCGAATAACATCCAGTGAGCTTTAGTGTCAATACAGGATTTCAGCGCTTCGGGGATGGTTAGTTCGAGCTGGTTTTTGCAACGGTTAAGAGTAACATAAAAAATGATGGCGACGAATGCTCTTTCGCAAGCGACTCTGATCGATCAAAAGGGCGATGCGGGTCGAATAATTCGCCCTCCGAACTAGGCAAGGCAAAATTCATATGAGTCATTTACGCGAACGGCTGGAAGCCGGAAAGTTTGTGATCACCACCGAGATGGAGCCTCCGAAGGGTACAGACCTGTCTCAGTTTCTATCCACTGCGGCGCTTCTGAAAGACAAAGTGCACGCTGTCAACGTGACGGATAATCAACGCGCGATCATGCGCCTCAGCTCGGTGGGAGGATCCGCCCTGCTCATCCGCGAGGGACTCGAGCCGATTTTGCAGGTGACCTGTCGGGACCGGAATCGTCTGGCGCTGCAATCCGATCTTCTCACCGCTTGGGTCTTAGGAGTCAGAAATGTTCTGGCGATGACCGGAGACCCGGTGGAAGCAGGAGATCACCCGATGGCCAAACCGGTCTTTGACGTGGGCTCCGCCGCTCTGCTCCAGCTCATTGCCCAGCTGAATGTCGGCAAAGATGGCGGCGGCCATCCATTAGAGGGCCGCACGGATTTTTTCTGCGGGGCTACCGTTAATCCGTGTGTCGTGCCGTTGGAGCCAGAGTTAAAGCGCTTTCAGGAAAAGGTCGAAGCCGGCGCCCGTTTTTTTCAAACGCAAGCGATCTATGATATCGAGGCGTTTGCCCGTTTTATGGAGATTGCGCGTAAGCTACCCGTTTATATTCTCGCGGGACTGATTCCCCTGCGGTCAGCCAGGATGGCTCAGTTTCTCAATGAAAAAGTCCCAGGTATCCATGTTCCTGCAGCAATGATTGAACGGCTGGACAAGACTTCTGACCCGGTCGAGAGCGGTTTGGCAATCGCCGTTGAGCTTGTGGAAGGTTTGAAAGAACTCTGCCAGGGCATCCACCTCATGGTAGTCGGCAAGGAGAAAGACTTTGAGATCCTGCGACGGATCTCTGTGCTGAAAGCTGGCGTTCACGAGCACCGGGATTCCCACCGATGAAAAAATCAAAGAACAGCTAGCCACGGACGCGCAAATCCTGAAGCTGCCCGAGCCGATGAATCCTTCAAAGATCTTTGACTTCATTCTCCAGCGAGAGGTGAACCGGCCGCTGGGCATCAAGGGATGAATCAATATTTTTGTTTTGATTGGTCCTTCAGGTTTTGCAGCGGGAGTTTCCGTCTGAAATAACTAAACGCCGTTCCTCCTTCGACATGCTCAGGCCGAACGGGGGGCCCAAGAGGTGACAGAGAGACAGTACTCACGCTAAAGTCGGAAGAACTATTTTTGATCGTGCCATTTTGTCAATACGACCGCCCTTGCTGTATTTGCCTGATTTCATATTCAATCCGTTGCCTCGCCGAATCAGATGAGCCCTTTGCAACATAAATGAGATAGTGCATCAACAAATCCGGCAATTGGACTGCAATCACATGGACCCCAGCAGCATTTCCGTAAATCCTGTGATGGGTCGTGAATCGGCGCGAGTACGCTCGTATATGGAAGAAGCTTTTGCGGTGCAGAATCCAGCCATAGAGAGCTGATGCAGCGATCTGATGAATGACGTTTGCTCGGAGGTCTCCTCCACGGAGCAGGTGGATCGGATCTGTGCGAAAATCGATGGTCCAGTTCATCCTGTGCTGCGGGAATACGACTTCGATGCCGTACACGGCTTGACAGGCAAAATATTTTCCGGCCGCCTCGAGCCAGTTACGCGCATTTTCCGTGCAGTATCTGAAAAGCCCGTCTTCAATGAGTTTAGAGATGGTCTGTTCCATTTCGCTTAGTTCGTATCCCTCGGGGTTCGGATCCGTCAGGGGTGGTATGGAACTGGTCGGATTAAAAGAAATCCTACTAGTGTCATCCTCCAGGGTCTTTGAGAATGGCGATGCCTGCCGTCGGATCTTTACCTCCCCGTTACTGATTTCCGCCACGTCACCGGGGTTCATAATCGCCGTCGCAAGCGTCGCATCAAGGGTCTTTAGGTCATCAAGAAAAAGTTCTCGCGAAATCGGGAAGAGAAAGCGGTTTATCCACTCATGGTCGCCAAAAAATCTAAACCCGGCAGATCCGGGCACTGTTAATCTAGGGCGAACTGTAAGGACGTTCTGCAAGTTCTGGCGATGAGTTTCATACGGAAACGATTTGTCTAGACTTTCAAAGAATTCAAAGTTCTGACTCGCATACATGGCGAACAATAAATCCACCGTGGAGCAATGCTTGAGCACGGCGTTGATAGTAGTCGGGGAGATTTCGGTATCGACCTGGTTCCAGAAACACCCCGTTTCGTCCCGAAATAGCATGCCACATTCTCGAACGGCCTGATTCTCAGAACGAGTGGGAAGGATCTCGATCTTCTCTAATCTCAACGGCTTTCCGGGCTCCAGGAAGTTAACGTGGTGGAAACCCAGCAGCTTTAGTGCGTGTGAGATGAGCGGGTCCGCCGGGCAGCACACCTGACAACTTCTCGAAAGGCGGTCCAGGGAGGGCAAGTCAAAGTGGTCCGGATGCCGATGTGAAATAATTATAACGTCGATGGGCGGGAGCTGTTCGGTATCGATTTCTCTCTTGGGACAAGAGACTACCATGCCGTCTTCGAACGGGTCCTGGAGAATCGGGTCCATGAGAATATGCATGGGCCCCATTTCTACCAACACGGTGGCATGGCCCAGTAGCGTAACACGCATTTTACCAACCCCTCATCTTATTATTTTGTGTTGTTTACTCTGTCAATCAATAATGGTTTTCCGGAGGCAAGGAATGTTGTTCCGCCTTGATACCTTTCCCCTTGCCTTACGGCGCGCTTCTCTCGCCTCGCAAATTTCCATTGACGCCCCTATTTTCGCGAGTAGAATAAGCGGCTAATTGGCTCGGTTATAAGGCTTTGGCGTGATTTGCGGTTGGATTTTGTTTGGTGTCGCTTTTTTCTCATGAGTAAGCAACCGGGCTCGCAAATCTCGCCGGTCATGTCCCAGCTGAGCGCCTATATCGCATCGGCGTTGCGCAGGTCGCTTCCTCCCGCGGTGATCGAAAAGACCAAACACCACATCCTCGACACGCTCGCCGCCATGATTTCTGGCTCGCGCCTCGCGCCCGGAATGAGAGCGATCGGCTACGTCAAAACGCTCGGCGGCGTTAAAGAGGCCTGCGTGATTGGCAGCAATATCATTACCACCGCCGTGAATGCTGCGTTGGCCAACGGCATGCTCGCTCACGCCGATGAAACCGACGACTCGCATGCGCCGTCGCTGACTCATCCAGGCTGCGGCATCGTGCCCGCGGCCCTCGCCATGGCCGAGAGGGAGCGGCGCAATGGGGCAGCGCTTCTCCGCGCAGTCGCGCTCGGCTACGACGTGGGCTGCCGGTTGACGCAATCCCTCGACGCCTACCAGTTCCGCGAGGACGGGCATTCGACGCACAGCTTCGGGCCGATGTTCGGAGCCGCCGCTGCGGCCGGGGCGCTGGCGGACCTACGGGAGCGCCAGGTCCGCCATTTACTCTCATTCACCGCCCAACAGGCGTCGGGCATCTCGTGCTGGATGCGTGACGGGGAGCACGTTGAAAAGGCATTCGACTTCGGCGGCATGCCGGCACGTAACGGCGTCACGGCGGCCACCATGGTCGCCCATGGTTTCACGGGTGTCGATGACGTGTTCGCGGGTGAGCGCAGCTTCTTCGTGGCCTACGGCCGCAAGCCGGATCCCGCGGTGCTGGCTCGCGGACTCGGCGCCAACTACGAGATCATGAATACGAACATCAAGCGCTGGTCGGTGGGCTCGCCGGTCCAGGCGCCCCTCGATTCGTTGCGCGATCTCATCCTCAAGCACCAAATCAAAGCGGCAGACGTCGAGAAAGTCGTGGTGCGGGTGGCGCACCAGGGCGCGAACACCGTCGACAACCGCGACATGCCCGACATCTGCATGCAGCACATGTGCGCGGTCATGTTGATCGACGGCAACGTCACCTTCGCATCGTCGCACGACCAAAAGCGCATGCGCGACCGCGAAGTATTGGCGCTGCGCAACCGTATCGAGCTTCGCGGCGACGACGCGCTGTCCGCGGCAATGCCGAGCCGCCAAGGAATCGTCGAGGTCAGGCTGCGCGACGGGCGCGAGCTCAAGCGCCACACCACCGCTGTCCGCGGGACCGCCGAGAACCCGATGACGCGGGGCGAAGTCGACGAAAAGAGCTACGATCTGATGGCTCCGGTGATCGGCAGGGCTCGCGCGCGCAACCTGTGCGACGCGGTGTGGAAACTGGAGAAGGTCCGCGATGCTCGCGGCTTGCGTCCGCTGCTCCGCGCCTGATGCCGGAACTCGAGATATGAAATGCTTTTCCCTGACTTCGGCACTAGACCAAGCCACGAATACTTAGCCATAGGGATGCTTCGATACTGGACCCGGTTCTATTCGCTCACCTAGCCGGAATGCGGCGGCAGAGCTCTCAGCGACCCGGCTGCATCCCCCGCTCCTTGTAGACCGCCGCAGCCTCGGGCGAGGACAGGTAGCGCACGAGCGCCTTCGCGGCCTCGGGCTCCTTCGAGTGCGCGGACACGAAGCCCACCAGCGCCGTCGGAGTCGAAATGATCCGCGGCAGCGGGCCGACGACCTCGACGCCGGGCTCGGTGATGATTTCGCTGATGAACGTCAAGCCGATGTCGACCTCGCCTTTGGCGAGCAGTTCCATTGCGCCTCTGCCACCCTGGGCGACCTTGATCTTGGGCTTCATCACCTCGGTGATACCGAGCTTTTCGAGCGTCTCGTTGAAGCTCACGCCTGCGGCGGCACCGCTCGCAGCATTAGGATAGGCTATCGCCTTCGACCCGAGGAGGAGCCGCTTGACTGCATCGGCGGTCGAGATGTCGGGCTTCGGTGCGCCAGTGCGCACGGCGACACCCACTGACACGGTCGCGAGCGGCGTTTCACTCGCGGCAACAACGTGGCCCGACGCAATCACGAGCTCCAATGGCAGTTGCACGACCGGCACGTCGAACGGCTCGCCCATGATGACTCGCTCCTTGGTTCCGCCGCCGGAGCCGAATGTCGCCTTGCCCTTGTGCCCGGTCGCCCGTTCGAAGTCCGGTATCATCTGCTCCACGGCAGCTCTGATGCCGCCGGGAGCGATGAGAGTGACCTCGGCCGCGCGCCCGAGGTCGGAACTGCACACTGTGATGATGGCGACGGCTGACAACAGTAAATGTTTCATGGCATTCCTCACTTATGGGCCGGTGATCTGATCGCGCTGCGTCAACACGGCGGCTCAGTTCGGAAGCTTCATCAGCTTGGCGGCGTTGCCGCCGAGGATCGCGATGCGCTCGGCGTCGCTCAATCCGGGCGTCTTGAGGACATGATCCACGGGCCCCTTCACCCAAGGGACCGCGTAATCCGTTCCAATCATGATCTGGCTCGCGCCGTGTTCGTTGACCAGGTGGCGCAGCGCCTCGGAGGTAAAGACCAGCGAATCGAAATAGAGCTGCTTCAAATATTCGCTCGGCTTTTTCTTCAAGGTTGGACCTTTGCATTGATCGGGAAAGACCGAACAGCCGTGATCCATCCGCGCGGCGTAGGACGGCAGGAAGCCGCCGCCGTGCGCGCCGCAGATTTTCACGTTCGGAAACCGGTCGAGCGTGCCCTCGAAGATCAGGTGGGCGAGCGCGAGCGAGGTTTCCAACGGATTGCCGATCACATTGCCGAGCGCGCCGCTCCCCTGGATCCGCTTGGTAATCCCGGTGGATTGCGGGGCAGTCTGCGGATGGATGAAGACCAGCGTCTGCAGCTCCTCGGCCTTTTTCCAGAAGGGGTCGAACTTGGACGCGGCGATTTCTTCGCCCTCGACGCTGCCGCCGATGGCGGCGCCAACCAGGCCCAGGCGGTTCATTCCGTGCTCGAGCTGCTCGGCGGCCAGCTCCGGAAACTGCAACGACACCGGCGCGTAGCCCAGAAAGCGGCCGGGAATCGCCTTGCACATCTCCGCGAGCTTTTCACTCTGGACGTCGAACATCCGGCGCGCGAGGTCGCGGTCCGCCGCGTACCAGAACGCGTTGATGCTGAGCACCTGCACGTCGATGCCGTCCTTGTCCATGTCCGCGACCCGCGCAGCCTCAACCGGAAAGCCGAGGTTCCCCTCGAGCTGTCGGCGGGCCGGTGTCTCAAATGGCGTACCTTTGACGACGTCGAGCACGGCCGGCACGGCGCAGTGCGCGTGCACGTCCACGGTC
>VBKE01000038.1 GCA_005879605.1 Deltaproteobacteria bacterium | reverse complement strand
GGCTCCATCGACTGAACCTTTGGAGAGTCCCGCCATCGCCTCGGCCAGTCCGCCCATCTGAAGGATTGTGACATCTTTAATATTGTTGCGCTCGAGTAGCGCGCGAAGGGCAAGGTTCGTAACCGCGCCGAACCTGGTTATGCCGACTTTTTTACCTCTCAAGCCGCCAATCTCGCTAATCTGCGGACGAACCATTAAAGACTGGGTGAAGTACGGCACCGTTGCGGCAATCTGGATGATGTCGCCGCCTTTCAATACGTTGCTGATCACCGCCGGTCCTCCGAGGCCGGCGATATTGGCAGCTCC
>VBKE01000037.1 GCA_005879605.1 Deltaproteobacteria bacterium | reverse complement strand
CACCGCAGCAGAGGAGGTTTGGAAATGACATTTCTGCAGTTGAAAGATACCAAGCTCTACTATGAAGTTCACGGCCAAGGTCAACCGATGGTCTTTCTCAGCGAGACCGCCTGCGACGGCGAGGTCTGGAAGCTCTATCAGGTGCCGGAATTTTCCCGGGACCACCGCGTCATTCTGCACGACTACCGCGGCACCGGCCGCTCGGGCAAGCCATCGATCGATTACTCGACCAAGGTGTTTTGCGACGACGTCGCCGCTCTGATGGATCACCTTGGCGTCGAAAAGGCGATTGTGGTCGGTCACTCGATGGGCGGCAGAATCGCGCAACTGCTCGGCCTGGAATACCCTAATAAGGTGGACAAATTGATCCTTGCATCCACGGGCGCCGCTTTCCCCGCCACCAAAGGACTACCCCTAAAGATTTGCCAGGAGATGATCGAGTGGGGCTACGAAAAATATGTGCGCAACCACTCGATCTTGGTCGGGTTTACCGATGAGTTCGCGAAGAAGTACCCGGAGCGAGTGGAGAAATATCTCGAGGTAAGAATGTCGAATCTCTGCCCGGTAGAGTTTTACCTGCGCCACCTGATCGCGCGCCAGAGTCATGATACGAGTCTCCGTCTCAAAGATATCCGCGTACCGACCTTGATCCTCGCAGGCGAGGACGACCGCAACGTCACCAGCGATATCAACCACCGGAGCTCATCTGAAATCTTGGCGCAAGGCATTCCCAACTCAAAGCTCGTGGTGCTTTCCGGGGAAAGGCATAGTTATTTTTTCGCCAACCCCGACGTCGCTCATGCACTGATGCCGATACATGACCGGCGGATCTGTCCAAAAAACAACCGAGCGTCATTCCGGCCAACCCCGGATCACAGTCCGGGGGAGCGCGACCCGGAATCCAGGAAAATCAAAAACTTCTGGATACCCGCTTTCGCGGGTATGACGATTGGGGCACGCGTGGATTTATTCTGCGAACTTTAGTTACAGGACACTAGTGTCGGTTGCATTAGAGTGACAGGTGAGGAGGTTTCTCATGCCCTACGTTAAAGCCAAAGACGATGTGGACATTTATTACGAGGTTTTCGGCGAGGGGGCGCCGTTTTTATTTCTTAGCGAAACCGCCTGTGACGGCGCAGTGTGGAAAATCTATCAGGTTCCGGAGTTTGCGCGGGATCACCGGGTCGTCATCTTCGATTATCGTGGCACAGGTTTATCCGGTAAGCCTTCCGCGAAGTACAGCACGGACACTTTCGCCTCTGATGCAGCGGCCGTTCTCGATCAACTCGGGCTCGAGGGCGCTGTGGTGTGCGGTCATTCCATGGGCGGAAGGGTGGCGCAGCTCCTCGCGCTGGATTATCCGCGCAAAGTAAGCAAGTTGATTCTTGCTTCCAGCGGCGCGGCGCATCCCGGGGAGAGAGGAATTCCGCTACGCATCGCCAAAGAGATGGTGGAGATGGGCTACGAAAAATATGTCCGAGATCACACCATCGTTGTGGGCTGGACGGAGTCTTACGCCCGGCAGCATATGGACCTCATCGAGAACTATTTAAAGGTACGCATGGCCAATCTGTGCCCGGTGGAATTTTACTTCCGCCACGTCCTCGCGCGACAGGAGCATGACACCAGCGGTCGATTGAAAGAGATCAAGGTTCCAACCCTTATCTTGGTCGGCGACAATGATCATTTCGTGGTGAGCGACATGTCGCATCGCGCCGGCGCCGACATCCTGGCGAAGGGGGTTCCGGATTCCAAGTTAGTCGTTCTCCCGGGTGAGCGACATAGTTACTTTTTTTCGGAGCCGGAAAAGGTTCACGGTATCATAAGAGAATTTCTGCAAGGGAACTAAAACGTCAGACCGGTCTCTTGAGGATGCGGCTGAAGCAAGGGTATGCAAAGTGCAGATCAACCGCTGGCATTATCAATAGTCGCCCATTTGAAGTATGCAACAAACAAGAACGCAGATTCTTCGCTCTGCTCAGAATGACGCTTGCGAAGCTTGTCATCCTAAACCTTTCAGTGTCATCCTGGGCGGTAGCGAAGGATCCAATCCCCATCAGGGTAAACTCCGTGAAGCATCTGAGCGGAATTTAGCCACGACCTGAGAATCCTGTCTTATTTACGAAGGAGGCAAGCATGGCATATACGGCTAAAGGCAGGCAAAAGAGTTTTCCCGTTTTTGATTGCGACAGCCACATCTACGAGCCGCCCGAGATCTGGGACCAGTACATTCCGCGGGACCAACAGCATTTTGCTAAAACTCATTTTTATCGGGACGCCGACCGTCTGATCTTGGTGCGCAATTCAAAAATCAGTTTCAGAGACCCGGGCAAATGGAAGTATCCGGGCGAGACCTGGCATCCTGGCCTGACAAAAAAAATTATCGGCGCCACACAACCGGGAACGAAGGAGTGGGATGAAAAGATCGGGCGAAACGCCAGTGCCCGAGACCCGCATGCGCGGCTGAAGGACATGGACGCGGCCGGCATTGACCAGGTGATGATTTTTCCGTCGACTTTTGTCTATCTCCCTCTCGTGGATAACGCCGAGGCCGCGCAAATTTGCGCGCGAGCCTACAACGACTGGGTCTATGACTATTGCAACGCGGATTCGAAGCGACTCTATCCGGCGGCGGTTCTGCCGATACAAAACATTGACTATGCGATCGAAGAACTACGGCGGGTCGCCGAGCGCGGTTTCAAGTCGGCGTTGGTTCGTCCGATCATTGCCCATAACAAGTATCCGACTTTCCCGGAGTTCGATCCGCTGTGGCGCGAGTTTGAAGCGCTGGGCATGGTGCTTGGAATGCATACGTTTCCCTCGCGGGGCGAGGCCATGACTCCCGGCCTGGGAGAACGCATGGGATCTGACAGGAAACGGTTGTTTGCCGATGAAGACGTGTTGGTTTATTCACCGGGGCAGTTCGTTGCCAACATCATGCAGATCATGGGATCGAAACAAGCTGGCGACGCGGCCTACGGCTTCATCGCCGAGGCCATGACGTGGACCGGAGTGGTTTTGATGACCGGATGGCTGGAAAAATTCCCGCGCCTCAAAGTGGCGATCCTGGAGTCCAACTCAAGCTGGCTGCCGTTGGTGCTCGAGAAAGCCGAGACTTATATCGAGTTATACCGGCATCTGGGAGAAAAAATTGGCGATCCGCACGAGGTTTTCTACAAGAGCTGTTACATCGCTTTTGAGAGCGACGAGGAAATGACGTTTCGACTTTGGGATCTCTACGAAGATATCGGCCTGTGGTCTTCGGACATGCCCCATCTCGACGCTTCCGACGTATGGGAGGCGGTCGATCACATGAACAAGTGGAAAGTTCCCCAGGAGGTTCAAGAAAAAATGCTCGGCGGCAACGCGCGGCGATTGTACGGCATCGAGCCACAGCTGGTTGTCACTCGGGCGCCCGATGAGTATCAGCCGACCACCATGTCGCGCTACGCTTAAGGTAGTCCAATACTCCACCACTCCAGTACTGCAATTTTTCACTCGGTAGGTGTTGCGCGCCTATCTCGTGTAAAGCTGCTTGATAAAACCCGAGGCTTCGACTTCCCGTACGAGGCTCCCATCGACAAATGCCTTCGGATCTGCCGCTGCGGCCTTGGGATCGCGCGCAGCTAAATCGTCAAGGAGGGTTTTGACTCCCTCCGGCGTCGGCAACAGATTGTCGGGATACGCAGCGGTGTAGGCTTGGTAGGCCCGTTCTAGGCCCGCGGGGTCTGAGATGCGTAGGTTCCTTCCCCAGATTGCCTTTGCCTCTTCCTTGTTGGTTTTGTTGAAGTGAATCGCCTCGATCATGGCGCGAGCGAACTTCAATAATACCGGGCGCTTTGCTTTGACAATCGCCTCGCGTGACAGGACGCCGTTCCACCAGAAGGGTATTTTCAAAGAGCCGATATCGAAAAGATCTTTGAAGCCTAATCTCAATGCCTCGCGCACGAAAGGTTCCGGGATGATGGTGAATTGAATCACTCCTTTTGACAGCGCGGCGAATCTTTCGGGATTGCCTCCGGCGGTAATGATCCTCGTGTCGCGCTCCGGATCTAGTCCTAGCCGCCTCAGGGCGAAGCGTAGACCTATATCGGAAGTGCTGCCTATGCGATTCACTCCGCCTACTTTTCCCTTGAGCTGTTCCACACTCGTAATGCCCTGTGCCGCGATGATGTGATCGACGAAGGTCCGGACGATGCCAAGAATCATGACTGTGTCGGCGCCGGCGAGCCGAGAGCTAACCAGTGTGGCCACCGAGGTGGCGGAGACATCGATTTCTCCGGCGAGCAAGGCCTGAAGGACGGTGGGACTTGCGCTTATGCTTATGATTTCGGGCGCGACGCCCTGCTTCTGAAGTAATTTTTTTTCTTGAATAATCCAGATGGCGCTGTTGGCGGGACTCGCGCCCGCCCAGGCGATGCGGATCCTTTCTTGAGCGAGGGCAGAACCGCCAAGGCAAAATAACGCTGCCGATGCAAAAAGCAGTGCTAGGAGTCTTCTAAGCATTGGCGAAGCTAACGAACCTCGGCGCCCCAGAGCTCTTTGAGAAAGCCACTCTTCTGCAACTGCTCGGCGAAGCTGTTATCAAAAAGCTCTGCCGGCTTTTTCCGCACATTCGTGCCATTCTCACGCGCCACATCGACGGCTTCTGCGACCGCGTTGGCGGGAACCATCATCGATCGGTTGATCAAAGATACGGCGTAGGCCTCGTACGCCGACTGGAGAATTTCCGGCTCGGAGATTTTAAGTACTTTGCTGAGCGAGGCTTTCGCCTTGTCCGGATTCTTTTCCACGAAATAGACGGACTCCGCCATTGCCGCAACAAACCGTTGCACAAGTGGCGGTCTCTCTTTGAGCAATTTGGAGCTAGCGTGCACGGAGCTGTATATGAAAGGCAGGTTTAAATCCTTGAGGTTGTAAATATTATTGAGGCCGTCCTTCTTTCCCAGGGCATTCAACGGTGGTGTAACGGGCGCCGCTTGAATAATGCCTCCCATCATCGCGCTGTATCGTTCCGATTGGCTACCCCCGATGGGCCGGATCTGGACGTCCGCCGTAAGATTGTATTTCTTGAGGAGAGTCTTCATCAGCCGGTCATCCAGGTCTCCGGCCTTAGACACACCGATGCTTTTTCCCTTAAGATCCTCGAGCCGCTTGATATCCTTCTGGGCCAAAAGCACGTAAGGCAAACCAATGAGCGGTGAGGCCACCAGTTTGCCGTCGACGCCACTGGCCAATCCGGGAATCGTGCCGTCTGCGGCACAGTAAACAAATTGGATCTCATCAGCCGACAAAGCCGCGAGGTTCATCGCGCTCCCGCTAATAAATCTTTGATCGACCTTGAGACCGTACTTGTCAAAGAGACCGCTGTCGATGGCCGTGTAGAGATGGATGAAGCCGCCGGAATTGGCGCAAGTGGAAACGTGCGCGGTCACCGATGACTCACCGGGTTTAGCCAGGTATGGATTCGCGCTCGCCGTTAGAGGCGCCATCAAGCCACAGATCGCTATCAGGTTTGCCAGTTGAGTACATAACCGCCATGCAATGTAAGAACGATCTCTTTTCATAGTTCCTCCTGAGTTTCGTCTTAACGGCAAACAACTGTAGAGCGAACCGTTCAACCATCGCCGGTATAGCGGCTTTGACTACGGACTGTCAACGTAAGCAAAGCTATGGCGCGCAAGTTTCGTCATTCCGCGCGGACGAGATTATCCGAGATGATCTGTTTATTTTCCGCAGAGCTGTCCGATGTCGTGAGTCGACCACTCTTTTTCGGCCTTGACTTAGGGCTTTACGGCCTATACTTATTATTTTGCTTTGGGTTCGAAAGGAGACTTCCGTGAGGCGAGTGATGAATTGCTGGATTCGGGTTTGGGAAATCGTTGCCATCATAGCTTACCTGGCGTCCAGTAGCGCATTTGCGCAGCAGGCGAATGTCGAAGCGGGCAAAAAAGAAGGCAAAGTCGTCGTGTATGGTTCCGTCGTGCCGCAGGCGATGGAAGGGCTGCATCAGGCCTTCAAAAAGAAATATGGCATTGACGTCGAATACTGGCGTGGCTCTTCGACGCAAGTTTCCGAGCGGGCGCTATCGGAGTGGCGCGCCGGACGGCCGGGCTTTGACGTGGTCGAAGGTAACCGCGGCGTACAACTGATCATGAAAGAGGAAGGGCTTTTCGCCAAGTACGTGCCGCCGGCCGCCGAAAAATTTCCGGCTCAGTTTAAAGAAAGAGACGCCCTGATTACCCCATGGCGCGTGTTACCCATCAGCATTCTTTACAATACGGAGCTTGTGAAGCCGAATGAGATTCCGAAAACTTTGGATGACTTGCTCAACCCTAAATGGACGGGAAAACTTTCAATCCCCGATCCGACCCGTCACACGACGACCGCGCAGTTTCTCCGGAATCTAGAAAAGTTCAAGGGCGATAAATGGCTGGATTACGTCAAAGCCTTGGCAAAGCAAAAGCCGATCTTGGTGGAGTCGCTGGCGCCGGTGACAACGACGATCATTAAGGGGGAAGCTTTGGTCGGCATTACCTATATAAAATACATTAAGCAGTATAAAGGACCGGTCAGTTATGTTCCCATGGATAAGTATTTGACCGATCCAAACTATATGAGCCTGAGCGGCAAGGCGACTCACATGAACGCGGCCAAGCTTTATATCGATTTCGCGTGCACGCCCGAGGGGCAAAAAGACATAGCCGAAGACGGGGAGTTTGTCTTGGCGCCGGGAGTTTATCCGCCGATCAAAGACGCCGACAAGGTGGCTCCGCGGATGGTCTTCATGGACAACCCGTCTGAAGAAGAGTTTAAAAAGCTGATGACTGGTACGTTCCGGGATATTTTCTTCGGCAAATAACATTCCGGTCTTTTGCACGCTATGAACCATGGAAAAGGGGACTGGCCGATAATTGGCCGGCCCCTTTCGTTTTTTCGCGACCGTGTTGCATCCGGCGAAAGAATCAAGGGCGCGTTGTCAAGCCGGTCCTTGGAGTCTTTTCGCCGCGACCCGCAGCTCGCGGTGGTTGTCTTCATCGGGATCATTATTGGCTACTTGAGCCTCTCCCCGACGTTGATGCTTTTCTACGGCAGTTTTCTCAGTAAGCCACTGGGGGTTCCGGGTAAGTTTACCTTGGCCCATTATGAAAGCGCGTATGCTGACCCGCTCACCTATCAGCTGTTGTGGAATTCGTTTATTTTCGCCGCCGGCTCTTCGATTCTGTCGACCGTGCTGGCGGCGACGCTCGCATGGATCGCGATTCGCACCAATGCTCCCTTCAGAAAAGCTTTCGAGCTGACCGCGATTATTCCTAATATCTTTCCCCCGGTGATGCTCGCCGTCGCTTGGACCGTATTGCTGAGTCCGCGAACCGGTTTGATCAACCGATTTTTGATGCAGCTTCTCGATCTCGAAAACGCGCCGCTAAATATTTATTCACTGTGGGGCATGATATTTGTCGAGGCGCTCATCACGACGCCGCTGGCGTTCTTGATCGTTTCCGCGTCGCTTTACTCGATGGACCCATCCCTCGAAGAATCGGCCAGAGTGGCCGGTTCGAGCAATCTGCAGATCGCGCGGCGCATTACCTTTCCAATTGTGCGACCCGCTTTGCTGGCAGCCGGCATGTTGAATTTTGTCCGCGCCATTGAAAGCTTCGAAACGCCGGCCATCATAGCCCTTCCCGCGCGAATCGAGGTTTTTACGACCAAGATTTACCGGGAGGCGGTCGGAGCATTTCCACCGAACCAAAACTTGGCTGCCACCTACGGGGTTTCGCTGCTGCTGATCACGATGTTATTCGTTTTCTTTTACCGGCGGTTGACCCAAAGGTCCGAGCGATACGTGACGGTTACCGGCCGCGGCTATCGGCCCACGATCATCGATCTCGGCAAGTGGCGCTATCTAGCGGCGGGAATCGCCGGGCTGATTCTTCTCCTGATCGTCATCTTGCCTTTCCTCGTATTGATCTACGTTTCCGTAATCACTTACGTTCATGTCCCAGGTCCCAAGACTTGGGAGCTGCTGACTCTGGATAATTACAAGTCGAATCTGACCGATTCGCGCACCTATCGAGCGTTGCAGAATAGCCTGATGCTGGCGGTGTCCGGAGCCACATTGTGCATGCTGCTAGCCACCGTCACCGCGTGGGTAACGACCAAGACGAAAACGGCCGGGCGCGGAGTGATCGAAGGGTTGACTTTTATCCCGTGGGCTTTTCCGGGAACCGCACTCGCTATCGGTCTACTTTGGACCTACGTGTACGTGCCGCTACCGATTTACGGGACTTTGTGGATTTTGCTCATAGGCTACATCACGCGCTTCTTGCCTTACGGCCTGAGGGCGATGACGAGCACGATCGTACAGCTTCACGATGACTTGCCGCAGGCTTCCATGGTTTGCGGCGCCGGATTTTTTACCACCTTCCGGCGTATTTTACTGCCGCTTCTTCGACCCGGCTTCATTGCGGGTTGGATCATCCTATCGACGATCTACCTGCGTGAGTTTAGCACGTCCATCTTTTTATATTCGCCGAGCTCAGAACCGTTGGGCCCTTTGCTCTATCACTTTTACGTGGACGGCAATCTCGGGCCCATGTGCTCGCTGGCGATCATCGTCAGTGGGATCTGTATTGTCATGATTATCGCCGCCCGTCGTCTCGGCCACGTCGGCGAACAATTTGAAGCACACTGAGTGTTATGGACGCGCAAACGGCAAAGAAAATTATCGAAAAGAATCTTCAATACGATGACGTCAAGCGGCTGCTGGTGCGGCTGGTTCAACATGCCAGTCCCCAGACGGAGCTGCTCGAGGCTGAGCCGAGAGTCTTGGCTTTGATCAGCGATGTGATCAAACCGGAACTTGAACGAGCGGGCCTCCATCCTTCGATCGATCAAAAAGGCAACCTGGTCCTGCGGCTCAACGGCCGAGGACGGGGGGATCGTTTAATGCTCGTTGGCTACGCAATGAGCGCCGCCCCCAGCAGCATGCAGAATCCTTATTCGGGCGAAATCGTCGATGGCGCCCCGTACGAGCTGGAAGGCGAATGCGTCTGGGGCCGCGGGGCTTGTGAGCAAAAGGGTAGCCTGGCGGCGATGCTGGCGGCGGCGCGATTCCTCGGAATGATTAAAGTCGAGCTTCCAAGCGATCTCTATTTCGTGGTGAGCACCGCGGGAGAGACCGGACGGCACGATTCGCTCGCCCATGTGCTGGATCATGACAACGTTGAGGCCGACTGGTGCATCATCGATGGTCCACCGGAAATTCAACTAGGCAACAAGGGCCGGGTCGATATCCTGGTTACCGTCAAAGGCAAGCAGGCCCACAGCAGCCGACCCTGGGAGGGAGTGAACGCGATCGAAGGCGCGATGAAGATTTTGGAGAAGTTAAGGCCGTTGATGCCATATCCAGAAGACAAGGCCCACCCCGAACTTGGAAAGGTCAGTTTGACACCCAACGCTATCGAGAGTTTTCCCAAGGCAACCCACACGATTCAGAGCGAATGCCGGATCATGTTCGACCGTCGGCTCCTTCCGGGAGACGATCCGAGAAAGGCGATCCGGCAAATGGAGGAGACCATCGGCAAGATCGCGCCCTTCGAGATCGAAGTTCAGCCGCGGGATTTCATGTATCCGAGCGAGGTGGAAAAGGACGCTGAAGTGGTGCAGGCCTTGGAAGCCGCAATCCGAACCGTGTCGGGTCAACAGCCGACGTACAGTTTTTCCACCGCGGCAAACGATACCGGGCTTTTCAATTTCAGGGGAATTCAGGCGATCAATTACGGCGCGCGCGATATCCGCTTTCAGCATACCGATCATGATCTGGTTTCGCTCAACAAAGTGTTCGACGCTGCGAAGGTCTTCGCCTTCCTGGCGATTCACCGGTAAGCAATGATTTCAATAGCTCAAGGGTTGCTTGTCAGGTAAAGGTTTGCCCCGTGAGTCAAGTTGAGATCCAAAGGCGGTGGTTGCGTGAATTTCGTCTGGAGCAGCGCGGAATAGGACGACGGTCCGTACATGTTCATCCAGTTCATCAGCGGACTCTGTGGATCGACAGGAGAGAGAAATTCCAACAAATGGGGCCCAACGGTGTAGCGCATGCCTTTGGCTCTAAGCCGCTCGTCATTGATTATCTCGCCCTCGATTCCTACGGCCTTGTACCAGCGCTCCGGAGTCGAAGCGTCACCGGTGGCCATAACTAACTTCTGGATTCCAGTGACGCCATTCCTGTGCTCACACTGTCGGGGAATCCGCTCTTCTCTGGGCGTGACATCCTGGATGAGAAAGGGCGCGGCGCCGCGGTGGTTGTCCGTTGCCAGCGATAAAAGCCATTTCAGCTCATAGCCATCGGGTCTGGTTCGCGACCAGGGAACGGGGTCGTTGATCGCCACGCCAGCGTCACGAAACTTTTGGGTATCCCCTCTCAGATCGTCCGTCTGCATGCAATAGTCAACCAATCGTTCGCCTTTCTGCAACGGAGCCCACCAGCGATGATCCGGAGCTTCACGGTAAAAAGCGATAATCTCGAGGTAAGAGCCATCGCGAAAAGCGATGAGCGCATTATGGCTGCCGACGGGATGACGTCCACCCGGCACCACAGTAAAACCCAGTTGCTCGTAGTCTTTGGCCGCCTGTGGCAAATCTTTAACGATGATCACCAGGTGATCAATACCTTTAAGCATCGGGTCAATCCCACTAAAACAATTATAGAAATGCGGGCGCGACTTCTTTGAGAAAACGGTTGAGTTGTCCCGTCTGGTCCCAAGAGGTCATGCGCAGGGTGATGTGATCCAGCCCGGCAGCAAAGTAAGCCCTAAGCTCCTCAATACATTGCTTCGGAGTTCCCGCCGTGGTGAAGCCTTCAACGAACTTCATGCTGAAATTGGAGGTGTAGTACTTGTCCAAAAACGCTTTGCTTTCGTCGAGCGCGGCTTTTCGATCTTCTTTAATGTTGATGTTGTGATACAACGAGCTGCCCATCTTCACCGGATCGCGGCCTTCTTCGCGCGCCATCGCTTGAATGCGTTTCCATTGCGACCTGAATTCTTCCGGCGTCACTTTGTTGGTCATCCAGCCGTCGGCGAATCGCGCCACGCGACGCAACCCGCGCTCCACCGCGGCGCTCGGCGCGCTGGCGCCGTCTTTCCAGGTAAGGCCCGTGGGATTGCTGGCGATCCAGATCGGCACGGGATTCTGCACGGGGCGTGGTTGGATCGTGACGCCTTCGAACTCGTAGAAGCGACCTTTGTGCGATGCTTTTTCCTCGTGAAAGAGCTTGCGAAGAATGGTGATGCCTTCCTCAAGCCGGCCCACGCGCTCCGTATCTTTGATGCCCATCACTTTGTGTTCGAGCGCCTGCGCGGGGCTCTGCTCGTTGGGCCCGCCCAAACAGACTGCCAGCCACGCCCGGCCATTTGAGATGACGTCAAGGCTCGCCCATTGCTGCGCCAGCAAAGCGGGATGGCGATGCGGAAAAGTCGCCATACAACCGACGGCCAATCGAACTTTTTTCGTGATTGCCGACAGCGCCGAGAGAAGAGCGATGGATTCCAAGCGAGGTTTGGCGAGAAGGCTATCGCCCACCCACACCGCGTCGAATGCTCCGGAGTCTTCTCCTCGCCGCGCCATGTCAAAGAGTTCAGGAACCGTGACCGCGCCGATGATGACGCCGCGGTTGGCTAACGTTAATCCGAACGAGGCCATATTTTGCACGCTCCTTCCCGGTTCCTATAGCATACGCCATAGGCGATTCGAAGCTAAGAGCGCATTGACAGGATTTTTCATCCATGGTTGGTTTAGCCTTTCATACCGGGGGAAGAACTCATGGCGGCAAATTTTAGAAGTTATCTCGACGCGCTGAAAAAAAATGACGAGTTGACTGTTATCTCAAAGAGCACGGACCTGCGCGACGTGGCGGCGTTGGTGCCGCAGTCGAACAAGGCGCTTTTGTTTACCAACGTTCGCGGCTATGCGATGCCGGTCGCCTCGGGCCTGCTCCAATCGCGCACTCGCATCGCCATTGGCATGGGTGTTCCCTATGAAAAGATCGAGGCGAAACTGCGGTCCGCCATGGAACATCCCGTAAAGCCCAAGCGCGCCCAAAGAGCGCCTGTTAAAGACGTCATTCTCACGAAGAACAAGGTCGATCTTTATCAGTTGCCGGTTCCGGTCTTCTCCGTCATGGACGGCGGTCCCATGATTACCGCGGGAGTGGTGATCGCCGAAGATCCGGAATTCGGATTGAACGCCGGTGTCTATCGTATGATGCTCAAGGAGAAAAACATCACCGGCATTGACATCGTGACGCCGAATAATTTGCGGAAATTTGCCGAGCGGGCGTTGCAAAGGAAAAAGCCTTTGCCAATCTCCGTCTCCATCGGAACCCATCCTGCCGAGCTGGTGGCGTCCACTTTCAAGGCGAATTTGGGCGTGAATGAGTTGACTTTTGCCGGCGGACTCAGAGCGCAGGCAATTCCGCTAGCCGACGGAGAGACGATACCGGTTCCTTGCATCGCCGATGCGGAGATCGTCTTGGAAGGGGAGATTTTGCCGGAGGGCTGGGTCCATCCCGAAGGGCCGTTCTGCGAGTTCAATCGCCTGATGGGCGGCATTCACATGAATCCCCGCGTGCGGATCAAAGCGATCATGCACCGCAAAGATCCCATTTACTACGCGCTGCATATGCCCTGGGAAAATATCTGGATGAGCGCGCCAATCTACGAGGCGGCGGCCTGGCGCGTGCTTCACGAGGCCGGCGTGCAGGCGACGGCGATCAATGTGACCCCGGGGGGATGTTGCCACTGGCATATTGTCGCTGCGATCAAAAAGCAGCCGGGCGACGGCAAGAATGCCATCCTAGCGCTCCTCTCCATCGCCGATATCAAACATGTGACGATTGTCGATGACGACATCGACGTCTTCGATCCCACCGACGTCGAGTGGGCGGTTGCGACGCGCGTCCAGGCGGACCGCGACGTGCTGATCGTCTCCAACGCCCGATCCAAGCCGTTAGACCCATCGTTGCCGCCTACACCGGGTCGCATTCCAACGACCGCAAAGATGGGAATCGACGCGACCATTCCAGAAGATGTTCCAAGGATTCGTTACAACCGGATTGTTTACTTCAACCAAAAGAAGATTAAACTCGCCGACTATCTCGAAACCGTAGAGCCTTCCGCGAAGCCGGCAGGAAAAGTTAAGGCGGCCGAAACCGTTGAATCGATGACGGAAAAGATTTTAGAGAGTTTAGCTAGGTCGCACCGATTCTTCCCGGACCTATTGGAAGTCTTTCCCAAGGAAGAATTTCGAACCATCGCCGAAGCGCTTGGGATGCTTCATCAACAAGGTAAGATTGTGCAGGATAAGGAAGGGAAATACCAACTCAAAGAGCAGATTTAGGCTGCCATCGCTGTTGGCGCTTCTGTTAGGCCGGCCCGACTGACTGATCAAGTTCGCCGCTTGCGGGTGTAGTGCCGAATCCTGTGCTGGAATTGCTCGGTGCGGAGGATCAGATCCTCTTCAAAAAGCTCCGGCGAGTCGTAGCCGCGGAAATCCGTTCTACCTCTTATCAACCTCACTTCAACGTCTGACGGTTCGAGGTCCACGGCTATGCTTTTATCGTTGTGTGAGATTGACGACCATTGCCGGATCAAACTCCAGATAATCGAACCTAGGAGAAGCACCGAACCGGCTGTAGCGCAGTAGAAACCACCTAATAGGATCTTCTCGGCTACCATGAGCAATTCCCGTTCAATAATCGAAAGCTGCTAGAAAATGGCTCACAAAGCGACCCGCTCTTATGCGTCTTTCTGCAAGCCCGCTCTCCCGAAACGAGCCAACCTATATCGCCGGTCCCAGGAAGAAGTCAACCACCACAAAAAGGTGCTACTCCATGCCCGCTTTCAAATCGGCGTAGAGAAGTTTATGGAACAAGTGTTCTCCCGCTTCACGGCGAACCGACAAGCGCCCGGGTTTATAGGCGCGTGAGGCGAGGCCGCGCTTGACCGATTCGCAGATCGCTACGTCTTCGGCCTGAATCCGTTCACTCACGGCGATACTGGCGAGATTCTGTTCTCGAGCGTGCTCGGAAATAGTCTCGAAGTAAAAATCGAAGATAACTTCGGTCCGATCGATGCCGCGTGGAATAACGAGATTGGTGTCCATGGCTCCTTCATACGAGTTGATCATGAAATTCGGATAAATCCAGAAATAGAGAGCACGATCGCCTCTTCGGACCGCAGCCGTATCTGAATCACCTCGATCGTTCACAATCGGGGATGACTGTAAACAGAATCGCTCGCCGGTTTCGATGGTGTACTGGCTGTAATCAAGAACGCTGTTTAGCCCACGGTGGAGATGGGGGACGTGGTAGCCACCATCGAGATAATTGTCGACGAAGACTTTCCAATTGCAGTTGAGGGTGTAACTGCGTCGCTCGAGCCAGTGAAGGTTTTCAATTCCCGACTTATGGATGCGTCCGGTGAGATCGGCGCCGAGAAATCGTTCTAGCGATGGACCGTGAGTCTCAACCTTCACGAACAGCCAGTTTTGCCATAGCGCGGTCTGACACGGAATGAGCCCGTTTGCCGAAGGATCGAAGTTCCGAACCCCAGCGAAATCCGGCGTTCCTTTAAGCTCTCCTTCCAGCGAGTACGTCCAGCCGTGGTAAGGGCAGCGAAGATTCTGCGTGCGGCCCTCACGCTCAGTCATGATCGCCGCACCCTTATGACGGCAGACGTTGAAAAATCCGCGAAGCACATTGTCACCGCCTCTCACAACCAGAATCGGCTCTCCAGTTATCTCAGCGGTGATGTATTGTCCGCGCTCGCGAACCTGATCGACGCGTCCGACTGTCTGCCACGAGCGGCAGAAGACCGTCCGTTGCTCCAATTCGAAAATGCGCGGATCTGTGTACCACGCGGCCGGAGGCGCGCATGCCTCAGCCAGCGATGCGCCTTCCTTGTAACTTTCGACGATCTTTCTGAGGGACGATCGCATAACCTACGAACACTCCTGGGTTAAACCGGGCCTGTTGCTGACCCGCGGCACTTCTTCCTATTATGTTTGCGCCGGTTTGAAATCAAGTGAAGTTTTGTTATGAAACCCGGCTCTCAGCTCGTTGTCAAAGATAATTTTCGAGGCTAGAGTCGGTGAACTATTTGCAGTTTGCCTGCATGCGGGAGGATGACTGATGAAAAAAAACGCTTCGCTGGCGCGGAAGGTGGCGCTCTCGTGCCGCATTCTCGCCAAATTGGGTCTGTTCAAAGAAACCACGGGCCATGTGAGCGCGCGAAATGATACAGATCGGATGCTGATCCGTGGCCGGGGGCCCGCCGAGAGCGGGCTTCTCTTCACCATGCCGGGCGACATTATCTTGGCCGATTTTGCAGGGAAGAGCCTGGAGAGAAAGGCCGGACTCAAACCTCCCAATGAAGCCGTTATTCATGGTGAAATCTATAAAGCGAGGCCGGAAGTGACTTGTGTGGTCCACGCCCACCCGCCCTCAGTTGTCCTTTGCAGCATGGCGGGAATAGAGCTGAGGCCGATTTTTGGCGGTTACGATCCGCATAGTATGCGCCTGAGCCTAAAAGGTATTCCCGTCTTCCAGAGCAGCCTCACGTTGAATACCAGGGAACAGGTCCATGCGATGCAGAACGTCATGGGTGATAGCGACATCTGCGTGCTCCGAGGTCACGGCTTGATCGTTGCGGGAAGTAGCGTGGAGCAGGCGACCGTGACAGCCATAAAAGTGGATACGTTGGCCAAGATGAACTTACAGGCCGCTTCGCTTGGAAAGGTTCCGTCCATTTCGGATGAAGACATAAACGAATTCCAGACCCGGACGGGCAGGGGAAACAGTTCAGCGGAAGGTCTGTGGAGATATTACTCCGAATGGCTTATGAAAGGATGAGAATGTATTTTTCAAATGGTCATATTAATTAATTGGCTCTTTCACTTAGGAGGCGGCGTATGCCTGTAGCAGAGATTGATGGCTTAGAGGTTTACTACGAAACCCGCGGCTCGGGAGCGCCGTTGTTGATGCTCGCGCCGGGTGGATTTGACTCGACGATAGACAAATGGTTGAACGCGACCGCCTGGAAAGAGATCGACGCTCTGGACAAACTTTCATCGGAGTTTCAAATAATCGCTTACGATCGGCGGGAATCCGGAAGGTCGGGCGGGAGAGTAGAAAAACTCAGCTGGGAACTCTACGCCCGCCAGGCAAAAGGTTTGCTGGATTTTCTCAAAATAGACTCGGCCTTCGTGCTCGGCGGATGCATGGGCTGCTCTGTCGCTCTTGCCTTCGCCGTCTTGTTTCCAAGAGCCACGCGCGCCCTGCTGCTCCACTGGCCCGTCGGAGGTTACCGGTGGAAGGCGACTAATCGCCGGAAATTCGCCGCCCATGCAAGCTTCGTGAGAGCCAATGGACTATCCGCCGTGACCGAGCGCGCTAAAAAAGGTAAAGGCTTTCGCGAGGATTCGGAATCCGGTCCATGGGCAAAGTACATCGCTCAAGATGCTCAGTTCGCAGATGCCTTTAGATCGCAAGATCCGGAGCGCTACTTGGGTATCGTGGAAACCACCGGGCGTATCCTGTTCGACCGCGACACCGCGCCGGGCGCGACGCCGGAAGAGGTGATGGGGATCAAAGCGCCCGCGTTTATCGTCCCGGGCGACGACCCTTCTCACGGCACTTCCGCCGCGCATTATTTAAGGGAGTGCCTGCCGAACGCGAAGTTCTGGAACGTGATGCCCCCGGAACAACACACCGAGGAAGTCTGTAATCTGATCATCGAGTTCTGTCGCGGCAAATAAACAAACGCCGGCGAATTTCACGCACACGCTGGTTTGGCGCGCCTTGACAGAAGTGCGCTAGCATTATTTATTATCGCTTTACTATGCCGGTCAACGACGGAATCTTGGGGCACATCGTTTTCAACGTGCGCAATCTGAAGAAGTCGGAAGAGTTTTATCGATCGATTCTCGGGATGAAAGTCTCAGCCCGCAACCGGCGCACCAAAATGTCGTTCTTGAGCTTCGGTCGAGAGCACCATGACATCGCGCTGATGGAGTTGCCGGCGAGCGCCAAGTACGTCGGCGGGAAGGGGACGCCGAAGCTTCATCACTTCTGCGTCTATGTGCGGACGCCAGAAGAGGTTGACGGGCTGGTTCCGATCCTTAACCGGCGAAAGGTTACGATCGTGAGCGGGCCGGTGAATCTAGAAGTCGCGGGCAACCGGTCCGTCGCGTTTCTGGACCCGGACGGTAACCGAGTGGAGATCGCCTGCAATGTGAATAAGTTCAAGCATGACAACCGGGTGAGGTAGTTTACGGAGAGCAGTCTGACGGGAATTCGACAGTTGGGTTTTCCTTCCCAGCAGAGACCGTCCTGCAATGTCATTCTGAGGCCCTCGGCCGAAGAATCTTCTGCGAATACGGGATCCTTCACTTCGTTCAGGATGACAAACGCGGTTTTTGAGTTATTGCGACACAGTTCCGACGAAGCAGGAACGGTGGGTGAAGCGATATAAATAGATCCGAGGTAACTCATGTCTGCTGAAGCTATTTTAAGCGGCAAGACTTTATCGACCAAGGAATTTTCCGACGTTCTGATCAACGAAGTGAAGAACGGCCATGCCCGTCTGCATCATCCGTTCTATTTAGCGCTTTATGACGGCAAATTGTCGCTTGATGAGATCCGGATTTGGGCCATGGAGGCTTGGGGCATCTTTGCATACAGCGTGGCGATCAACACCGCGAAGCTAGTGCGCTGCCAGCTTTCAGGCATTCACGATCCGATGATTCATAAGAAATTCGTCGAAATCATCCAGTCGGAAGTTGGTTATCAATATTTTGAGGGCACGCCTCGAAAGGTGCCTGGTCACCGGGCGCTGTTTCTCCGCTTCGGCGAAAGTATCGGCATCCCCCAGGCCGAGCTGGAGCGATGCGAACGGGACAACGATTTTCTTCCGATGACGATGCTGGCGCGAGCAGGTTGGCTCGATATCGCTTTCAGAAGCGATACGATTCTGGAGCAGGTTGCGTCAACCAATTGCTGCAATGAATTTTCCAATCAGCTAACGGGCGGCAAGTTTTTCAGAGCCTTCAAGAACCACTACGGATTGCAAGACCATGACATCGAGTTCTTCGCTGAACATGGCGAAGCTGATACCGAGCATAGCAATATCGGCTATGAACTGGTGGAACAATTCGCCACGACCAACGAAATTCAAGTCAAGGTCTTAAGGGCGCTCCGCAAAGGCTTGAGTATTTGGTGGGCGGTGACGGACGGTGTGGTGCGGGAGTGGGAGAAGCGGAAAGACAAACGGAGTAGTGGAGTAATGGGGTAGGATTCAAAACCAATACTCCAGTACTCCAACACTCCATTATTCCACCAACTATAACTAGAGGTGCCCATGGAACCGCTCAGCACATATCACTTAAAACAGTGGGTGGACGCAAACAAGGACTACTTCAACCCGCCCTTCAGAACTAATCGCCTTATCGTCAGTCACAAGGATTTCATGGTCATGATCCTGCGCGGGCCGAATACACGGCTGGATTTTCACATCGAACCGGGTGACGAGTTTTTCTACCAAGTCGAAGGCGATATGGAGTTGCATCTCAAGCCGGAAGGGGAGGAGCGGCGTCAGGTGGTCAAGATCAAAGAAGGGGAAATCTTTGTCTGCCCTGGCGGACTGCCTCATTCACCCCGGCGATTCGAGAACACATGGGGGCTGGTGATCGAGCGAAAGCGCTGGCCGGGGGAGAAAGAAGAGTTTGCATGGTTCTGCGAGAAATGTGACGAGCGAGTGCTTTCACGAGTCGTGGATCCAGATAATATCCCGGTTCAGGTCTCGCGGGTTTACCAGGAGTTCAATGAGAACGAAGAGCTCCGCACCTGCCGGGCCTGCGGGTATGTATTTTCCGAGACTCCAATGGCCGAGAGGCTAGGATTTTTGGCGACGAAGAAGTAGCCCTCGCATCGCCTCTTACAAAGCCGGCGGAACCCGGCTCAAAATTCACCGAGATCTACCTGTTCTAGGCTGTTTCCAAAGGTCGGCCTATAAATAATCCATAAATCCAAGTAGTTAAATAGCCCAGATATTTATTGACAAACGGCCGCAAACGCTCATACTGCGGTTGTTTGCGGCGCGTTTTGTAAAAAACGATGATTGTTTGACCGATGTTCCCTGAAAAACATTTTGTTAGCATTGCTGTTTCGAAAGAAACCAATTGTTAGGGCGGTTGTTTCGTCAATAACCGCTAAAAACGCGTCGGGTTTCGGGCGAAACGACCGCGGAAACTAAAGACAGTTGTCGGGCGTCACGTTCGAGAAGAGCGAGCCGAGCTTTGTCACGGAGAGTATTTGATGAAGAAGGAAGTCATAGATCAACTCCTGGAAGTAGCGAGACAAACCGCCCCTGAAGTCGAGTCGGCGGTATCGGGAGTCAAGGACAAGCAATTGCGCGGAGTCATTGCGGGCGTGATCATGCAACGAATACTGCAGGAGGTCGGCCGCGATGAAGGCCGTACTTTTACGAGTCCGGCGTCAAGTTTCGCTGATCTCAAAGACGCGGGTAAGAAAGCTGGGACCCAGGCGCGGATCTTAAATTTGCAATCCGATAACTTCTTTCGGGACCCGCGCCGTTTGGAGCAGGTTTTGGAAGAGCTTCGAATCAGAGGCTTTCATCACAACCAATCCGACGTGCGAATGAGCTTGCTGCGACTGGCGCGCAAAAAGTCGCTCCGGCGTATACCTTTAGGGGAAGGCAGGCAGAGGATGTACTTGTACGTGGACCCCTAGCAGCGACGCGGTCTGAGAATTCACGGAATAAGTTCGCGCTTCCCGTTCGTCATTGCCGCGAAAGCGGCAATCCAGTTTTTCTTGTATTTCCTGGATTCCGGCTCGCCCCCGGCTTTCGCCGCGGTTGGCTGGAATGACGGTTGCGAATTTCGGAGAAGTCACATTACCTGGAAACAATTGTAAACGCTCTCATGCAAAAGGAAGGAACTGAAATGGCGCGCAAAACTACTAAACGCAGTAGCCGAACAAAGCGGAGCACTAAAACGCAGCGCTGGTCGGGCGCGGTTACGGCGCGCAGCAACGCGCTCGATCTCGATCGCCAAATTTTTACCTGGAAAGATCCGCGCCGGATTGCCGCTTCGCTCAAGCGATCCGCAGAGCGGAGCAAGCGCCGAAAGGCGAGCCCTTATCAGTCGGCCATGTCAATGCTCAATTTTTATATCAACCGCGGCGGCAAAAATCTCGGTTCCGGCCAACTCCGCGTTCTCGAGAGAGCCAAGAACGAACTGCGGAAACAGTTTGGGCGCCCGTGATGGGAGTAAGAGGATACGTCCGGCAATGTTCAGAGCAAAACAGGCCAATCAGATCTTGGTCAGCCATATGGGTAATGTACTGACCGGCTTTCTTCGCTCGACAATAGCTTTAAAAAAGCTTCACAGGTTACCGTGAATTAAAGAGAATCGGTTGACATTATCTAAAAGACGGGTTTGGAATACACCAGAGCACACCAACTTGCAACGTTATAAATTTTGGCTATAATCTGGCCAGAATGCGACTTGAGATTGTCCTGGCACCGGAAGCGGTCGAGGACTTGAGGTCGTTGAAGGCTAATGTCCGATCCACAGTTCGGGATGCCCTTGAAACGCATCTTCGTCACCAACCGATGAAAACGAGCCGAAGCCGGATCAAGCGATTGCGGGGTTTGGCGCGGCCGCAATGCCGGCTCCGTGTTGGCGACGTTCGAGTATTCTACGACGTATCAGCCGAGACCATTGAGGTCTTGGCCATAGTCCCCAAATCGGAGGCTGCAAAATGGCTGGAGCAATTCGGAAGTCCCGAATGAAAGAGGTCCCTTTATCTGAAATCAAGGATGATCTTTCACGGTTTCTCCGGGAAGCAGAGAAGCGTGAGATTGTCATAACTCGTCATGGAAAACCTGCGGGTATCTTGATTGGGTTCGAGTCAGAAGATGACTGGCTCGATTACAAGCTAGAGAACGATCCACGGTTCCTTGAGCGTGTCGAACAGGCACGAAAGAGCTTACGAGCCGGTCGCGGCACTCGCCTAGAAGATTTACCGGAGTAAAGGCGGCTATAACCCGCCGCTTGAGCCGACTGCAAGATTTGGTGATTGATGATTCCTGTTTCTGGTGACGGCTCAGCGGCACGACTTTAGACCGCTCCAGACCAGCATATGCGCGGAACAGGTGCTGTGGCATATGGCGCAATAGTCGCGATGCTCAGCCTCTTAGCGACGGTAACTCCGCCGGTGGCGGGGACTACGTCGGCCGAGGTGCTGAAGGACGAACGAACCAGTCTGAGCGTTTCGGGCGGTACACTGCACGGCTCTCTCCTAGTCCCGCCCGGTTCGGCTCCAGTCCCGATTGCCCTCCTAATCTCGGGCTCCGGCCCAACGGATCGTGACGGCAACACGCCACTCCTGCCCGGTAAGAACGATTCTCTGAAACTTCTGGCCGAGGGACTTGCGGCACGAAACCTTGCCTCGCTCCGATACGATAAGCGCGGCATAGGCGAGAGTGTAGGCGCAGGACGGAACGAAAGCCGGCTTCGGTTCGAGAACTATATCGACGATGCGGCCGCTTGGGGCCAGCGGCTCCGAAAAGACAAACGCTTCTCATCGCTCGTTATCGTCGGTCATAGCGAGGGCTCACTGATTGGAGCGGTTGCCGCCCAAAAGATCCCGGCGGATGCCTTTGTTTCTCTCGAAGGTGTCGGTCAACCGGCAGCCGATCTCATACTTGCTCAGCTTCGACCTAAGCTATCGCCAAACACCATGGCCGCCGTCGAGGGGCTCGTTGCGAAACTCAAAGCGGGTCAAACCGGTATGGTCCCTACAGGATTAGAGGCCCTGTTTCGTCCAGGTGTTCAGCCATACCTAATCTCTTGGTTCAAATACGATCCGGTTCGACAGGTGAGCAAGTTACGAATGCCGGTGCTGATCATGCAGGGAACCACAGATATGCAAACTGCGCTAGCGGATGCAACACGACTCGGCAGCGCCAATCCGAAGGCGAGAGTTGTAATTCTAGACGGTATGAATCACGTCCTAAAGCGTGTGCCCCTTGATGAGGAGCGCCAAGTCGCTTCGTACTCGGACCCGTCGCTCCCCGTCGAACCACGTCTAATCCAAGAGATCGCTGACTTCGTCCTCAGTCTCGGGCGAGCGGTGCAGTAGAGTAAATAACGGAGCAGTCTAACAACAAAGAGTTGGAGCCGACCGCACGCAACCGGGCGAGCTTCATGCGGCCGTCGGGGGGCGGTGGCTCAATGCCCGGTCGTTAAGTCGCAAAGACCATGTTATGGAAAAGTCCGTTGATAGTACCCACCCGGATTTCTGGACCAGCCGCTACGCTGCTGGTAAGATGCCGTGGGATTTTGGCGATGTGCCAACGGTCTTGAAGTCGTTTCTTGCGAGGTCTTCTGCCTCGGGCAAAGTTCTCATCCCGGGTTGCGGCTCTGGCTACGAAGTTCAAGCATTCCATGAGGCCGGGTACGATGTCACAGCGATTGATTTTTCACCTGCTGCCGTTGACCAAGCCACGAAAGTACTGGGCGTTTTAGCTGAGAGGGTTATTCTTGGAGATTTTTTTACGCAAAACTTTGGACAGGGGCGCTTCGACCTCATTTACGAACGGACATTTCTCTGTTCCATGCCGCCGTGCCGTTGGCCCGATTATGCGAACAGGATGGCAGGCTTATTATCGCCCGGAGGGAAATTGATTGGCGTCTTTTTGTATGGACAACGGTCAGAGTCGCCGCCCTATCCTATCGGCGACGAACAAGCCAATCAGCTTTTCCGGAGACACTTCCGCCTAGTGCGGAGTGAGTTGGTGACAGACTCCTTGCCCCTGTTCCGTGGCATGGAGAGATGGCAGGAATGGCTAAAGATCGATCAAGCCTGACCACTCGCTGACCTTTTACGTTAAGCCGTCTTCGAGCGCGCACTGAGCAAAAGATGGAAAATGTCACGTCCCTGAAAGGGCCCGTGGAGAACATCGAAAGACACTTCCGGCGATGTCGGAGCAAAACGGGCCAATCAGATCTTGGTCAGCTATATTAGTATTAGACCTTGTCCTGGCTGTTCATCTGAGAGATATCGATGGAGTTTCTTAGCAGGCTCGTTCTTGACGCACCTGCGGCGGTGCTGTCGTGGCTCGGCCGCCAAGGCACACGCGCAGTCGCAGCGCTCATTGTCATTGGTATCGTCATGCCACCGATCGGTGCCCTACTCAAGCCGTTTGTCACCGAAGCGGTCTTTGTGCTGTTGTGCATTGCCTTCCTTAGCGTGGACGCCGCAGCGTTTAGGAACTACCTGGGACGCCCCACGATCGTGCTCGCCGCAACAGCATCAACATCCGTGGTGATCCCAACCTTGTTTGGCGCGAGCTATCTGGCGTTCGGTCTCAAAGATCACTCACCCGATCTCTTCCTCGCCCTCGTGCTACAAGCAATTGCCCCGCCCCTGATGGCGGCTCCTGCATTTGCCGCGTTGATGGGGCTGGATGCCACGCTTGTACTCTGCACCATGGTAACGAGCACGGCGCTGTTACCCTTTACGGCGACCTTGTTCGCCTATGCCTTCATCGGACCTGCGCTCACACTCTCCCCATTGACACTCGGACTTAAATTGTTTGCGATCCTCGCGGGCTCCGCTCTTGTCGGCTTCACCGTGCGTCGGATCGCTGGCGTCGCTGTCATCGAGCGGCAGAAAGAGAAGGTCAACGGCTTCAACATTCTCGTCCTGTTTGTCTTCATAGCGGCCATCATGGAAAGCGTCGCCGCTCGCTTTCTCGCCACGCCCATGATCACAATTGGCCTCGCCGCGCTTGCCTTCGTGGTGTTCTTTGCAGTGCTTTGCCTGACCACCCTCCTCTTCGCACCCGCGGGCCGGGAGCGCGCCCTGACGCTCGGATTTATGGCCTCGCAACGCAACGTGGGGCTGATGCTGGCGGCGACCGGCGGCGCCTTGCCCGACCTCACTTGGCTGTATTTCGCCTTCTCCTACTTCCCTATCTATCTGTCGCCGCTACTGCTCCAACCGCTGGCGCGGCGGATAATCGCCCGAGCGCAGACTACTCCCACACCGCCAAAAGGGCCAACCACATGACAAGTGAAACTATACGTCTAACACGCGCATCCACCTGACCGCCGCAGCGGGGCTTGCGATTCCCGTGGGCCGCTGTCCCGCGGCGACAGGTGATGCCGGGCGTTAGCCATTCATGATCCGTTCTCGATTTTTTCGAGACCAAGGGCAGTCCTATCACTTACTTCTGATACAGCTTCGCGACGAATCCGCTTTTTTCGATTTCCTTCAAAAACGTCGGATCCATGAATTGCTCCGGCTTGGCTTCTTTGGCGCGTGGGTCGCGCTGCGCCATCCAGGTGAGTTGTGTCTGAATGGCCGCGGCGGAAGGAAAGGGGATCGGCTGATAGATCTCACGATAAATGCGATAAGTTTCTTCCAGGGCTTCGCGGTCCTGAATCCTTAAGTATTTGCTCATGGCCCGGATGCTCGCTTCGCGATCATTCTTGAAAAGATGGATGCCTTCGACGATCGAGCGTAAATACCGTGTCACGACATCCGGCCGGGATTTGGCGAAAGCACGGCTGGTTATAACGTCGAGTTGGGGAAAGTCGATTCGGTACTGCGTCGGGTCGACCAGAATGGTGAAACTGGCTTTCTTCGCCAGAAGAAAAAATTCCGGCGTGAGGATCGTCGACTCGACCGTTCTTGCGTTTAGCGCGGCGAGACGCGTGCTGGTTCCGCCGATTTGAAGAAACGTAATATCTTTGTCCGGGACCAAGCCATAGCGTTGGAAGATCAGCCGCGATCCCAAGTCCGATACGCTGCCGAAGCGCGAGATGGCGTGTCTCCTACCTTTGAGTTGCTCCACGCTCTTGATCTCTTTGAGCGCCACCAGCGCATAGGGAAAACGGTTCTCGATACTGGCGATGGAAATCAGGTCGCCCCCGGCCAAGCCGCTGCTGACAGCAACCGTTCCGCCGCCCATGGCGATCTGCGTTTCGCCTGCGACCAGCGCCTGAATCGTGGTCACGCCGCTTTCAATAAGAACGACGTCCACGTCGAGTCCCTGTTTTTCAAAAAGCTTAGCCTCTTTCGCCAGCCAATACGCCGTCAAGTTAGCGGTGAGCGCGCTGTAAGAAGTCTTGACCTTGGTGAGCTGGGCGAAGGTCGGTGGCGTGATGAAAAATTGAAGTATTGCTTCAATTAGACACAAGACAGGAACAATCGCGGATTTGGCCATTGAAATCCTCCGATTTCGTCATTCCCGCGGAGGCGGGAATCCAGTTTTTCTGCCCTGTTTGATCTCTGACCATCTGGATGCCCGCTTTCGCGGGCATGACGGTCTCTTCGGCACACGCCGTGGGATTTTCACCTCGGCCGAGGTGCTAGCCTAACAAGAAGTCCACTAGGACACGATTGAACTCGTCGGTCTCTTCGATCTGCGGTTCGTGGGATGAGTGTTTGAACCGGTGCACTTTAGAGCCTGGTACAATCTTCTGAAACTCGACGTCCCAGTCTTTCTGATTTAGCGGATCGTGCTCACAAGACATGATGAGGAAGGGAATATGAAGCTCGGAGAGTTTCTTGACGAATTCATCTCTTGTCGAGCGTACTTGATGGACCGGACTTCTCAGGCGGGCCGCGGACAACGCTTCCCAGGCGCCGGGGATGACCGAGCTTTCGTAGCGTTCTTGAATATTCTCTTGCGTCTGCCACTTCGGATCGTGATAAAGCAGCGCCATGACTTTTTTCATGTTTTCGAGGGACGGAGTGTAGTTTTCCAGATCGGCTTGGGAGTTAGTCTTGAAGACACTCGCATTGCCGCAAATCGTCACCATCTTTTGTATTTCAAAGGGGACGGGGTGCATTACGGAAGCGCGCAGGATAGTTCCGCCGCCCGCCGAGTTGCCGACAAAGAATGTTTTCTCAACGCCGAGCAGCTCCAAAAGTTGCTTGATATGTCTGATCCGATGGCCCGCCGGATCCGAGAAGCTATAAATCTTATCCGTGCCACCCCAACCGAGCATATCCGGCGCGATGACATAAAAATGCTTGGCCAGGTATTCGATGTTATGCCGCCACGTAATCTCCGCCGACGCGCCGTATTCGCCTCCGTGCAAGAGGACCAACACCGGACCCTCGCCGGCTTCTAAGAAGTGGGTCTTGATGTCGCCGACTAATACCGTGCGATGGTGATAGGCGGGCATAGACTTGGAGACTTACAGAAAGGCCACACCGCCGTCGACGGCGACGGTTTGGCCGGTCATGAAGTCGCTCAGTGGTGAAGAGAGGAAAAGAACGGTTCCAACCAGATCTTGCGGCACCTGAACGCGCTTCAAGGCACGGTCGCTGAGGCGAGCCTGGCGCATTTTGATGACCTCTTCGCTAGGATTCTCTTCAGACAAGGTCGATCCTGGCGCGATGGCGTTGACGTTGATGTTGTCGTCACCGACCTCGCGCGCAAGCGTGCGAGTAAAGCCGACAACGCCGGCTTTGGATGTGACATAGTGAATTCTCCCGGGACTGCCATTGAGCCAGGTTCCGGAGGAGATATTCACGATCTTGCCCGACCTCTGTTTGCGCATCGTCGGCAATACGGCGCGACAGCAGAAAAATAGACCCTTGAGATTCACGGCCATCATGCGGTCCCATTCCGCCGGATCGATGGATTCGATGCCGCCCCGGTTCATCGGAATAGTCGCGAAGATCGCCGCGTTATTAACCAAAATATCGATGCGTCCGAATTGATCGAGAATCGTCTTTACCATCATTTGCGTCGATGCTTCGTTGGCGACGTCCACCTTCACTGACAGTGATTTGGTATCCGTCTGGGTGTTGACTTCCTTCGCGACTTTCATGGCTGCGGGTTCATCGATATCAGCCACGACGACTTTGGCGCCCGCGCCGCCAAAACCCAGACAATAGGCACGACCGATTCCATGTCCGCCACCCGTCACGATAGCAACTTTATCTTTGAGTCCTTCGATCATTTCAATCTCCCGTGAAAAGTATTGTCATCAAAATAGACCCCAAAGTTCGGGGGTGTCAAGGTGATGGATCGGCGAAGTATGTTTCACTACGATGGCGGTTCGGATAATCAAGTGACTGCCAACCCTTCGACAAGTCTTAGGGTGAACGGCGTGAGTCTTGGGAAGACCGATCATTTCCGTTCATGCTAAGCCGTGTCGAAGCATGGAGCCTTTCTGGTCACGATATTCTACGATCATCAATAGTATAAAAGGCCTGGACGAATTCATTCCAAATGCCCAAATGCTCTTATCCAATTCTTTGGCTTTGCGGTATGGCCCTGACCGGTGACATCTTCGGCGAGAAAAACATCGCCAGGACCGAACGTTCTCACCGTTCCGTCCCCAACGCCGATCTCCACGGAACCGGATAATGTGATACACCATTGCCGGCGCGGCGCAGTGTGCCACCGGTGAAGATCTTCCCGGTTCATATCGTTCTTAAAAATTAAAGCTTTCACGGCGAGCGACGTCAAAAAAAACTTAGAACCCTCACGCTGGTCCAATTCCTCGAAATAGGATTTGCCGTCGCCGCCGGTATAAATTCTACAGAATTGCATCGATGCCTCCTCGTTGACGGTAGTCGAACGGCTGCATTATTAGAGAACGAATGGCGGGTTTCAAGCCTAATCTGAACTTTCCAAAAAAGCGTTGACATCGGTTCCTGCGGGTGAATAGTGTGGCTGGTATAATTCATCTTTGGCCGCAAGGAGGGTCAATCGACTATGAGTAAAGCGACTCCGAATGATGAAAGCCGGACATCGATCGAGACCACTTGGGGCAATCGCGAATTCATCGAGCGCTGGATCGCCAAAGGCGGCTGGCAGGGACCGATCCGTGAAATGCAGACGGCGATGGTTTTACGGATGATTCCGCAGCCCTTGGATGCTCCTATTCGTGTTCTGGATCTCGGCGCCGGTTACGGCGCGCTGGCGGTCGCCGTGTTGAGGGATCGCCCGAAGGCGACGGCGCTCTGTTTGGATGCATCGGCGGAAATGCTGAAGCTCGGCAGGGAACGTAACGCGCTCGGTCACAGGATTGAATTTGTGCAGGCCTCGCTGGAGACGCCGGATTGGCTCAACTCAGTGAACGGATTATTTGACGCTGTCATTTCTTCCAGAGCGTTGCACCACTTTACGACCAACCAGCGCCGGCGCTTCATGTTCAAAGAAATATTCGGCATCGTGCGCGCCGGCGGCTGCTTCATCAACGCGGATAACGTGCGGGCGCCAACCCAAACCCTGCGGGATCGATATAGCAGGGCGAGAGATGAGTGGCTCGACCGGCAGGTGCGGGAATCGAGCGGAGGAAAAACAACTTTGGCGGAGCTTCGCGCGGCGACGCCGAGCACCTACCACGGATCTCACAACAACGGCTATTTGGACGAGGATCTCGCGTGGCTGAAGGAGGCAGGTTTCGCAGATGTCGATTGTTTCTGGAAGTTTGGAACGACGGTAGTCTACGGTGGCTTTCGAACTTGAGCTTGTACGAGGATCATCTGGTCGCGGTGAATCTCAGCCTCACATAGTCGGCAACCCAGTTACCTTTCAGAATCTCGAGGCGTCTTCGACACTTCATTACGGATCTCTTCCAAGAATGTCCCGCGCTCGTATTCGAGCACTGCTTTTGTGAAAGGCTGCCTGAAGATCTCTAACCAGGCTAAAATGTCCCCGGTAATTTGCTTGGCCTTGGAATAGGTTCGATGTAGCTTACGTTGAAACCTGTTTCCGTAAGCAGCTTTGAATATTCGTCGGGCGAAACTACCATTTCAAATTTGACTTGAAAATGTCGGCATTAACCCGTTTACTGTTACGGTTAAGTTTTATGGAGACACAGAACGTTGAGTTGGCATCGCTCAGGATCGACCGGTCATCGCAAGGATTCGGGCCATCGAGGCGTTCCCGATGGTTGCGAAGAATTATCCTGTGGACGGTTATAATTGCGGTGCTTATCGCCGGGTTCTTATTCTTAAAGGATTACTTGAACCCGGGAATCGAAGTGCAGCTCGCGACCGCGTCTCTTACTTCTCCGGCACAGGCTAATGCCGTTTTGACCGCAAGCGGTTACGTCGTTGCGCGCCGTAAGGCGGCCGTAGCATCCAAGGGAACCGGGACGCTCATGTTTCTAGGCGTCGAAGAAGGGGATCGGGTAAAAAAGGGTCAAGTCATTGCACGTCTGGAAGACTCCGATGTGGCCGCTACGTTACAACGAGCCCGGGAGAATTTGCGAGTCGCAGAGGCTGACCTCAAGGATGCGAAGCAATCGCTCGAGCGGGAGAGAATTCTGCTGAACGAGGGAGTTGTTGCGCAGGCGGAATTTGATGCGGCGGAGGCGCGTTACAACAGAGTCGTGGCGTCCATCGATGCTGCCAAGTTCGCTGTAAAGGAAGCCGAGGTGGCCGTGGAGAACACGCGGATCGTTGCGCCATTTGACGGTACCGTTTTGAAAAAAAACGCGGACGTCGGAGAAATCGTCGCGCCCTTGGCCGGCGCAGCGAGCTCCCGCGCGGCGGTCGTGACGATAGCCGACATGTCATCCCTCGAAGTCGACGCCGACGTGTCGGAAGCCAATATCACTCGGGTCTCGCCGAACCAGAACTGCGAAGTCAGACTCGATGCCTATCCCGAGCGCGGGTATCTAGCTTACGTCAGCAAGATCGTGCCGACCGCGGATCGCGCCAAGGCCACGGTTCTAGTGAAAATTAAATTCAATGATTACGATCACCGGGTCTTGCCCGACATGAGTGCGAAGATCACGTTTCTATCCGCCGATTTCGCCCAGACGGCGGCTTCGACTCGGCCGGTTCTTACGGTGCCTACGACCGCCGTAGCGACCCGAAACGGACGACAAGTCGTGTATCAGGTGAAAGAGGATCGCGCAGTAGAAGTTCCGGTCGTCGTTGGGCGACCCATCGGCAATTTGATTGAGATCAAGCAGGGGTTGAAAGAGGGACAGAAGGTTATTGGAAAAATTGATGAAAGAATTCAACCCGACTCGAAAGTCTCCGTCAAATCTCAATGAACATGTCTGTTAGATGGAACATCCGCTCATCGAAGTTCAGAACCTGTCCAAGTCTTACCACCGTGATAGTCTAGAGATCCCGGTGCTTCGCAATATCACGCTCGAGGTGGCGGAAGGCGAGTTCGTTGCCTTCATGGGGCCGTCGGGATCGGGAAAGACAACACTTTTGAATCTGATCGCCGGCATCGATAAGCCCACCGAAGGGACGATTCTGATCGCGGGAACCGACGTCACCCGGTTGAGCGAGACCGAGCTGGCAATCTGGCGCTCGCGCAACATCGGATTTATCTTTCAATTCTACAACCTGATTCCGGTTCTGACGGCGGTAGAAAACGTCGAGCTGCCGCTGATTCTTACGCCGCTTTCAAAACGGGAACGGCGCGCCCATGCGGCCACCGCCCTGCAGGTCGTCGGTCTCGCCGACCGCATGCGCCACTACCCGCGCCAGCTTTCCGGCGGTCAGGAGCAGCGGGTGGCTATCGCGCGGGCCATCGTCACCGACCCGGCAATTCTCGTCGCCGACGAGCCCACGGGAGATCTCGACAAGATCTCCGCCGAAGAAGTGCTGAATTTGATGGACCGGCTGAACCGGGAACTCAACAAAACGATTCTCATGGTGACCCATGACCCTCGCGCGGCGGAGAGAGCCCGCTCCGTGCGTCAGCTGGATAAGGGCGAGCTCGCCTGAGGAAGCGACTTTGGAGCTGCTGAGACTTCTCTTCCGCAACGCTTTGCGGCACAAGCTGCGCAGCCTGCTCACCATCCTCGGAGTCGGAGTGGCAGTGATGGCATTCGCGCTTCTGCGCACGGTGGTGAGCGCCTGGCACGCGGGCGTGGAAGCGTCTTCCGCCAACCGGTTGATCACGCGGCACGCCGTGTCGTTTGTTTTTCCCCTTCCGCTGGCTTACCGCGATCGCATCGCCCAAGTCCCCGGCGTCGAAAACGTGACTTACGCCACCTGGTTTTCCGGCGTGTACATCGACAAAAACCAATTTTTCGGGCGCCTGGCGGTGGATTCCGAAACGTTCTTTGAGGTTTATCCGGAATTCCTCATTCCCAAGGACCAGTTCGACACTTTCAAACGGGAGCGTAACGCTTGCATCATCGGTGTCGATCTCGCGCGCAGATACAATCTTAAATTAGGCGACATCATGAATGTCGAAGGCGACGTCTACCCCGGAAGCTGGGAATTCGTCGTGCGCGGGATTTATCGGCCGAGGGATCAGACCACCGATCCGGCGACCATGATGTTTCACTATAAGTATGTCGACGAAAGAGTCCGGCTAGAAATGCCGGAGCGCTCGGGCGAGGTGGGTTGGTATATCGTCCGTATTCGTGATCCGGAGAATTCAGCCGCCGTATCGGAAGCCATCGACCGGCTGTTCGCCAACTCGCGCGCCGAAACCAAAACCGAGACGGAGCGCGCCTTTCAGCAAAACTTTTTGTCATCGGCCAGCGCCGTCATTACGGCCATGAATATCATGTCGTTCCTGATCATCGGCATCATCTTGCTCGTGGTCGCCAATACCATGATCATGTCTGTGCGCGAGCGGACCCACGAGTACGCCGTCTTGAAGGCTTTGGGCTTTTCCGGCCGGCACTTGTTTTTTCTCGTCGCCGGCGAATCGCTGATCATTTCGATCTTAGGCACGGCTCTGGGCTTGTTGGTTACGTTACCGGCAGTCCGAGGTTTTCAAACCGCACTCCCGAAAGGTTGGTTCCCAGTATTTTACATCAAGCCTGAAACGATTGTGCTCGGCTGCATCGCGGGCTTCCTGGTTGGTCTCATTGCCTCGCTGATCCCTACACGACGGATTCTCACGACTCGCATCATCGAGAGCCTCAGGCACGTGGGGTAAACGTTTCTATGCAAGTTCCGCTGAAGTACATCCTGCGCAGCTCTTCGTCGCGACGGCTTACGACCCTGATTACCGTCCTGGGCATCGCCCTCGTCGTTTTCGTTTTTACCGCCGTTTTAATGATGGCCAACGGCGTCCAACAAACGCTGAGATCCACGGGCTCCGACGATAACGTCACCGTGGCTCGCAAGGCGGCGGCCAGCGAGATCATGAGCATCATCGATCGTGAAGCGGCAGGCATCGTTAGCAACATGCCGCAAGTCGCGAGGTCAGCGGACGGCCGTCCATTGAGCTCTCAAGAAGCGGTTGTGATTATCAATCTCGCGAAGCTCGGCGCGAAGGGAATCAGCAACGTCACGGTTCGGGGCGTGGATGAAGCTGTGTTTCAGCTGAGGCCACAGGTTCGGATCGTCGAGGGTCGAATGTTCAAATGGGGCGCGCGCGAGATCATCGTCGGCAGCGGCATAACGACGCGATTCGGTGGCGCGCAGATCGGTCAGCAGATCAAATTCGGCGGCGACTTGTGGAGCGTGGTAGGCATCTTCGACACCGACGGCAGTGGTTTCGATTCCGAGATTTGGGGCGATATCCATCAGGTCATGGACGCCTTCAAACGCGGATCGTTTTCCACGGTGACCTTCAGGCTCAAGGATCCCGACGATTTCGGGGAGTTGGTCACTGCCTTTGAGGCGGACAACCGCCTGCAATATTTCGTGCCGAAGAGAGAAAAGAAATTCTTTGAAGAACAGTCGGAAATGATGGCAAAGTTCATCCGTATTCTCGGCCTTTTCATTACGGTCATCTTCAGCACCGGGGCGACGATCGGCGCCATGATTACCATGTACGGCGCCGTAGCTAATCGAACGGTGGAGATCGGCACCATGCGCGCGCTGGGTTTTTACCGGCGCAGCATCCTGCTGGCTTTTCTTGCGGAGTCTTTCGTTTTGTCTTTGTCGGGAGGGCTGTTGGGGCTCGGACTGGCGTCGCTGCTGCAGTTCTTTACCATCTCGACCCTTAATTTTGGGTCGTTTTCGGAGCTCGCCTTTTCATTTGCGCTGTCGCCGTCAATTATCGCAAACGCTCTAGGATTTTCTTTACTGATGGGACTCATCGGCGGTTTTCTGCCCGCCGTTCGAGCCGCACGGCTGAATATCATTCAGGCGCTAAGGGCGGTGTAAAAAGGGCATCCGAACTTTCGGATTTGCGAATTGACTATCCACGTCGAGTCGCACTCGCGCGGTGTCGGCTGAAATCTCTCACAGCAAATGACCATCCTTCACAACTCTCTTGTCTGTCTCGCGATCGCGCTCGTGGCGTTTTTGTATGCGGCGGTGGGTCAGGGAGGATCGACCGGATACATTGCGGTCATGACCCTTTTCGGTTTCGGCGCGACCGTCGTGAAGCCGACGGCGTTATTTCTCGGCATCTTGGTGGCTAGCATCGGCGCGTTTCAGTTCTGGCGTGCCGGCCACTTTTCGTGGACGTTGTTTTGGCGCTTTGCGTTACTCTCTGTGCCGTCGGCTTACCTGGGCGGCTATCTGCGTGTACCGTCACAGCTCTTCAGACTGCTGCTCGGCGTCATACTATTGTTCTCGGCGGCGTGGTTGTTATGGCGGCACCGCGAACCGGCTGAGGTGACGCTCCCTAAAGCGCCGATCGCCTTGATTGCCGGTGCGGTCATCGGATTTTTTGCCGGTCTAACGGGCACCGGTGGCGGCTATTTTTTAACGCCGCTTCTGCTGTTTTGTGAATGGGCACGAACACGAAACGCAGCGGCTGCGAGCGTCTTTTTTATACTCGTCAATTCGATTGCGGGTTTGTTCGGCTACTTATATAGCGGGCAGCCGCTGCCGTCCATGGCGATCCTGCTGGCGGGAGCGGCGATCGCCGGAGGATCGTTGGGTTCGCATTACGGTAGCCGGAGATTGCCGGCGCGTGGCATTCAATGGCTGCTCGCCATCGTTTTGATTCTGGCTGCTGCAAATCTGATTCTGGCTAGCTGATTCGTCTGACGGGAAACGTGCGCCACCGTGGTTGTGGTTGAATATATTCAGTACGTGTCAAACATCCGTTGGATCTCGTCGGCGTTGTTGGTCTTGGTGAGGGCGAGCGCCAACAGCAACCGAGCCTTCCATGGTTGAAGATTGTCACCGGCGACGAAGCCGCGCCGCGTCAGGCCGGGACTTCGGACCACGCGGCCGGAGGCGACGCGGCTGCAGAGGCACATGATCATTCCTTTTTCCTTGAACATGCGGTCAAAGGCTTCGTCTTCGGCGGGCGTGGGTCTTCCTGCGCCGGTACCAGCGCTGACGATGCCTTTGGCTCCCGCGGCCGCCGCGGCTTCGATCATCTTGCCGTCCGCGCCGACGTAAGAGACAACGATATCGACGCGCGGCAGCGATTGCATATTGCGAACATCGAGTTCCGTATCCACCGTGTGTTTCTTTACCGGCGTGTGGTAGTAGACGATCTTGCCGTCGCCGTCGGCGTAGCCGAGCGGCCCGAGATCCCGCGATTGAAAAGCTTCCACTCGATACGTCGCGTTCTTCGTCACGTCGCGCCCGTTGAAAATCGTATCGTTCATGACCAACAGACAACCGCGCCCGCGGGAGTTGGGATCGGCGGCGACTTTGACGGCGTTCACCACATTCAAATAACCATCGGCGCTGATGGCGGATGAGGGGCGCATGGAGCCGACAAGGACGACGGGCTTATCGGTTTTGAGTGTCAGGTTTAGAAAATAAGCGGTCTCTTCGATGGTGTTGGTGCCGTGAGTGATGACGATGCCAGCGGCCTTATCCTGATCGAAGATGGAATGAATGGTGCGCACCAGGTCCAACCAATCTTTGTCCACCAGCGCGTGGCTCGGCAGACGGCGGAATGGGACCTCCTGGACTTCGGCGATGCTCTTCAGCTCAGGAAGTTGCTGTAACAGCTCTCCATCGCCGAGGCGTTTCCCCGCTTCGATGTACCAGGCAAGATCCAATCGGTCTTTGCCGACGGAATCGATGGTTCCTCCGGTAATGATCAGCGCCACGCGCGGTAAATTGGCCATGGTGGGGGTCCTTTCTTACGGTGTTGGTGATTTTGAAACTAGATTGAGCAGATGGATTCTACTTATCCCAAGGCGTTACGAATTTCTACCTAGCCCGCATTATTCATGGTCAGAGGAAAACTACGACACTGTGTCGATCGAGGGATGAGCCTGGAGGAGTGAAGGCACAGAGACGAACAGCTTCAATGCCGTCTTTGGTGCTTGGCTCGGCGCCCGCATTTTTTCCCAGGCATTCGCTCCAGTAACTCAGTTTGCAGGCCGCTCCAAGGCACAGGGTCATTGCCTTCGCTCTGGAGGGCTCGCCCCTCGATCGCTGTCAAGAGTGCATAATCCGAGCTAAGAACTGTAAAAGACGATTCAATAGCATGGTGCTGCACGCGACAAGCTCAGTGCGAACGGGCAAGGGAAACGCCGTTCATGTGAGGAGGTGGAACCAGAACGGCGCTATTAGATCCACTGTATAGGCCGCTACGACTGATTGAAATCAACTCCGAAGAACCGGCAACGCTTCTTTAGCAAAGCGCTCGATCTGCTCCTGTCGTTCGGGATAGTGAGGGATCATGAACTGCAATCCGATATGGACAACGCCCAGATCTCGAAATTTCTTCAGCGCGTCGGCGACTTGTGCGCTACTGCCTTTCAAGTAGTCTTCTTCTTGCGGGACGTGTTTAGTTGTTAGTTCGATGGGCAGGCAACAGGCAAAGGTTAGTTCGTCCGGATCGCGCCCCGCTTCGCGGGCAGAGCGCCGCACGTTATCGAAGCGCTTCGCCAGTTCGTCCGGCCTAATTCGGACGAAATAAGGAAACCACGCGTCGCCGTATATGCCGGCGCGACGTTGCGCCAGTTTGCTTTCGCCGCCGACCCAAATGGGAATCCGGGGTTTCTGGAAAGGCTTGGGGCTGAAAGCGATATCATCGATATCGTAATGTTGACCATGAAAATTTATGTGCTCGTCCTTCCAGAGCTTGTCGAGGAGTTGGAGCTGTTCGTCAGAGACTTGGCCTCGCTCTTTGAACGGCGCGCCCAAGGCAGCGAACTCTTCATTCATCCAGCCGACACCCACTCCCATAATCAATCTTCCGGTGGACAACTGGTCGATGGTCGTGGCGATCTTGGCCCAATAAAGCGGATGGCGATAGGGCATCACCATAACGCTCATTCCCAACTGGATCTTTTCCGTGCAACCCGCCAGAAACGCTAAACAAGTGAGTGGCTCAAAGAAAGGTCGGGCGGGCGGAACAATGAACGTCGCATTCTTACTATATGGGTAGGTGGTCTTGATCTCCCAGGGAATGATGATGCGGTCGGCGCTCCATACGGAATCGTAGCCGAGCTGTTCGGCTTGCCGTGCGGCTTCCATCAGCGTCTTGCGACTGGCAGCCCTGCCGGAGACTGGAAGAAAAACGCCAAATTTCATCGTCGCTTAAACTGACTGAGAATTTAAAGTCCTAGATGAGATTCTGCCGGACCCTTCCTCGCGGTAAAGCCCGAACGGTTTTAGCACCGGCGCATCGTTCATCGAGAAAAGGCCGCCCGCTGGTATTCTCCAAATTCCAGAATCCACTTCATTCAGTGACGTATGTTGCCTCTGGAGTATTGGTTCTGCTATTTCTGTCTAGACGCGGGATTCCAAAGCCTTTGTTAACCGAAGCCACCCCCCTTGTCAAATTTTATCAAAACTATACATGAAGGTAGAATTTAGAATCGTGAAGAAGGTGTGGATTTCTCTCGGCCTCGCGCTACTGATCGTTTGTGGTCTGCAAAGTACCGCCAAAGCGCAAGCGCTCGAAAAAGTTCTGATCACCCATTCCAGCGATAGCGTCAGCATTACGCCTCTGCTCTACGGCATCGAGAAGGGCTTTTATCGCAAGGAAGGTATCGACCTGCAGTTTCGGGTTCTGCGTGGGGAACTGGCGGTGAGCTCAATCGTCGCCGGCAAAGATGTCGATTACATGTACGGCGCCGGAACGGCGTTTTTCGCTGCCGTGCGCGGCGTGCCGATGAAGATCTTCTCCCATGACTTCAAGAGCGTTTTGTTTTATCTGATGGGAAATTCGCGAATCCAGTCCGGGCAAGACCTGAAAGGAAAGAAAGTCGCCGTCGCTTCTCTCAGCGGCACCGGCGCGGCGGCAACCCGCGCGTCTCTGCGAGCGATCGGCGTAGATCCGGATCGAGAGGTAACTCTGATCGTCATCGGCGCGGCTTCGGTGCGCATGGCGGCCATGGAGGCAGGATCAGTAGAGGCGGCCATTATGCCGGTCCCGTGGAACATCCGAATGAAGCAGAAAGGTTTTAAAGAGTTGATCTTTGCCGGCAAGGTCATGTCACAACCGCTCACGGGCCTTGCGAGCTCGAAAGACAAGGCCGAGAAAAATCCGGAACAGCTCAAGAAAATGCTCAGAGGCTTTCTCCGAACCTTGAGGGCGGTGAGAGAAGACAAAAAGGGAGTGACGGAGTTTATCGCGAAAAAATTCTCGCTGGATGCCGATGCCGCCGACGAGACTTACAAAATCATGCTTCAAACGATGTCGGATGATGGCATGGTCAGCGAAGCGGATTTGAAGGATCTTCTCGAACAAGCGAAACAGGAGACGGGAGCCAAGCGCGATATCGCATTGAAGGAGATCGTGGACTATTCGCTCCTGCGGCAGGTGACCAGGGAGATGGGGCGATAGACTATTGGGGAGAGGTAGAAATGAAACGAGTTGCGCTCATCGTCGTGTTGTTGATGTGGGCGGATACAAGCGTGGCGGCGGATAAAGTGCGTCTTTCGATTTCAGCAGTGGATATTTCATTCCTGACCGCCGGGCTGGCTTCAAAACGAGGATTTTTCCGAGACGAAGGCTTGGACGTTGAGATCATCAGAATGAACGCGAACGTATCGATCACCGCGCTGAGTACCGGGGATATCGATTACACGATGATTTTCGCGTCGGTGGTTCGAGGCGCGTTGCGCGGCATGCCGATGAAAGTGGTTTCGAGCTACATGGACAGCTCGACGCATTTGTTGATCGCCCGCCCGGCCGGAATACAAATCTCTGAAAGACTTGAAGGGCAAAACCCTTGCGGTCAGCACGTTTGGCGCGACCTCCGACGTTGCGGCGCGGATGATGTTCAAACAAGGCGGTGTGGACCCCGAGCGGGAACTGAAAATTATTCCTCTTGGGGCGGAAAGATCGCGCTACACCGCTTTGCGCGAGGGAATCGTGGACGTGGCGGTGCTATCGCCCCCGGCAGACTCGGAAGCAACCAGGCTTGGCTTTAACGTGCTGTCGCGCTTTTTCGAGCATTTTAAGCTGCCGTTTACCGGGCTGGGGGTGAATACGAAAAAGCTCAAGGAAAAACCGGATGAGGTAAAAAGAATGATCAAAGCCGCCCTGCGAGCGAATCGATTTGTGCGGCAGAATCGTGAAGGGACCATTCAGACATTGATGGATTGGGTGCATGTGGACCGGGAAAGCGCCGCCGCAACATATGATTCGACGTGGCGCATCTTCAGTGAAGATGGAAACATCGCCGAGAGCGGTCTCAGATTGGTCATCGATCAGGGAAGACAGGCCATGAAGATTGACCGTCCTGTTGCCATCGAAGAAGTGGCGGATTTCGCGCCGCTACGCGAAGCGCAAAAAGGGCTCGGTATTAAAGGACGGTGACGTCGGATGGGCCAAAATGCTTGAACAAATTCCGCCCCAGGCGGGTATGGCCGTGGTGAGACAATGGTCAATGCCTCGCGGGATTACTCCGAGAATTCTTTTGGCGGTAGTAGTTATCGGCTTGGTTGCCACAACGAGTGCGGACGGAGCCGAACCAAAACAAAGGAACGTTATTCTATCAACGACCACGAGCACACAAGATTCCGGTCTCCTCGACGTGCTTATTCCGCTTTTTGAAAAACAATCCGGCTACACGGTCAAACCCATATCGGTGGGGACGGGGCAGGCGCTTGCCTTGGCCGCTAAGGGAGATGCCGATGTGGCTCTTGTGCATGCGCCGAGCTTAGAGAAACAATACGTCGGCGAGGGCAAACTATTGAATCGGCGGCTCGTCATGTACAATGATTTTGTCATCATCGGTCCGAAGAACGATCCCGCCAAAATTCGATCCACGAAATCCGCTCTCGCCGCCTTGAAAGCGATTGAGCAGACCAAGGCGCCGTTCGTTTCCCGCGGCGACAACTCAGGTACGCATACCCTCGAGAAGTCGCTGTGGAAGACCGCAGGAATCGAGCCGAAGGGTTCCTGGTATATCGAGTCGGGCCAGGGCATGGGAGCTACGCTCAACATTGCCAATGAACGCAACGCCTACACCATAACCGACCGCGGAACTTATTTAGCCCTCGGCAAGCGGTTGAGTCTCCCTATTCTCATCGAAGGCGACAAGCTGCTCTTAAATATTTACTCTGTGATGGAAGTGAACCCTGCCAATGGCCCGAAGGTCAACCTAGCGGGTGGAAAAGCGTTCGCCGATTTCCTGGTCGCGCCGCAAACCCAGACCGTGATCAGAAATTTTGGTGTAGAGAAGTTCGGTCAACCGCTGTTTATTCCCGTCGCTGACAAGAAAGAGGAAGATCTCGGAGCCTAGCATGGAACTCATCTGGCAAGGCATCGCCAAGGCATTTGAGATCGTCTTCGGCTTAGACGCCGACGTTTGGACGATAACGTGGCTGTCGATCAAAATTTCAGGCGCGGCCACCTTCATATCGCTCGTGCTGGGAATCCCTCCGGGAATTGCCCTTGCGCTGCTCCGATTTCCGGGGCGCAGCGTGGCTGTAGCATTGGTCAATACCGGCATGGGGCTGCCTCCGGTCGTCGTCGGCCTATTCGTGTCGATATTTTTGTGGCGCAGCGGGCCGCTGGGTTTTCTCGAACTCATCTATACTCCGACCGCGATGATTGTTGCCCAGGTGATCATTGCATTTCCCATAGTGGCGGGGCTTACGATGGCGAGTTTTCAGACACTCGATCCTAAACTGAGCCTTCAGTTACTCGGTATCGGGGCATCGAAGCCACAACTCCTGTGGCTCTTATGCAAAGAAGCGCGCTTGCCGCTTCTAGCGGCAGTCATGGCGGGATTCGGCGGCGTCATCTCGGAAGTCGGCGCTTCGATGATGGTGGGCGGCAACATTAAGGACCAGACGAGAGTTTTAACCACCGCAACTGTGCTGGAGACCGGAAAAGGAAACTTCGATGTCGCGATAGCTCTGGGGCTGATTTTACTTGCGCTGACTTTCGGAATTAACTTTTGCCTCACCCATATTCAGCAGCGGGAGCAGCTCCGGTGGCCGAGACCGTTATAGCGCTGCGTGACATCGCCGTCGAATACGACGGCTTTACAGCCCTGCAGATTTCTTCCTTCGATATTCAGTCCAGCGAGGTGTTGGCTCTGATTGGGCCAAACGGAGCCGGAAAATCTACTCTACTGCGAATCGCCGGGTTGCTGCAGTATCCAAGCGCGGGAAAGGTTTATTTCCGGAATGAACAGGTAAACCGGAAAAACTCAATGGGCTTTAGGCGCCGCGTCGCCAGCGTCTTTCAAGAACCTTTGCTGTTGAATACCTCAGTCTATGACAATGCGGCTCTTGGCTTGAGGCTGCGCGGTTTAGATCGCGCAAAAATTGAGCGACTCCTTCGCCCCTGGTTGGATCGGCTCGGCATCGGCCACCTCGCCTCGCGTCCCGTTCGCACACTCTCCGGCGGCGAGGCGCAAAGAACGAGTTTGGCGCGCGCGTTCGTCTTAGAGCCGGAAGTGCTTTTGTTGGATGAACCTTTTTCACCGTTGGATTCGCTGAGTCGAGAATCGCTTCTGGACGATCTGCAAAGAATCCTGAGAGAGACGCGCATCACTACGGTGTTTGTCACTCATGATCGGCACGAGGCATTCGCAATGGCGAACCGCGTCGGAGTCTTGCACGAAGGCAAACTGGTTCAACTCGGGCCTGCGGCCGATGTCTTCGCCCATCCGCTAACGGAACAGGTGGCTGACACCGTCGGCATTGAAAATCGCATTAGCGGACTGGTCGAAAGTATTGATGGCGGAATTGCAACCGTTCGCATCGAGGAAGGTAAGGTTCAGGCGAAAGCTGTTTCGGCCCCCGGCAGTCGCGTTATCTTATGCGTCCGTTCTGAACACGTTCAGGTGAGCTGCCTGGATAAGCAGTTCGGTTCGGCGAACGCTGTTAATGAGCTCAAAGCAAAAGTAACCAGAGTGACTCCCGGAATGACTCACTGGCGTCTCACCTTGCGGTGTGGGAAAACCGTTCTCTTCGCCCGGATTGACCCGAACTCCCTTATTGGTTTTGATCCGCGTGAAGGAGAGGAAGTTGTGGTGCGCCTTGATCCAAGGACGATCCATGTCATAGGCCCCTCCGACGCCCCAACGTCCGGCATGGCTCCGTGATAGAAATCCGCCAAGGATTATTGTAACCCCGCCGCCTTGAGATATTGCAGATCGACAAAGCGCTCGGGAGCGGGCAGGGGCGGCTTCAGTTCCCCCGCCTCGGCCATGAATTGAATGACCTGGCCCAATCCTTTGACGTCCAGCTCGCCTTGCTTCGGAACCACGCCGCGATCGGGTTCGAAATAGAGCGATAGCGTTTGACGGGCGATCTCTTCGGGTGAGCCCGTGGTTTCGGCAGTCATGCGGACGACCTCATCGCGGTTTGCCGAGTTACGCATAAAGCGGAAAGCCGACGCGAGCCCGCGGACGTAGCATACCAGAGCCTCTTGGTTCTTTTCTCCCCAGGATTTTCGTACGGCGCTCACGGTAAACAGAAAACTCGGAACCGCGTCGGTGGAAACCCCGAGCCGTTGGTAGCCCTGCTTCATTAGAAGGAAGTCCTCCGGTTGCCCCAGCGGTACCGCGTCGCATTCGCCCTTCCGCAGGCAATCGGCGCGCGCCGGCGTGCCGACCAACTCCTTTACTTTAAAGTCCCCTTCCTTGATGCCGTTTTTCGCCATGAGCTTGCGGGTTGAAATGGAGATCGTATCGACGGCGAGAGACAGACCTACGACCTTACCTTTGAGATCGGCGAATGTTTTGATCTCTGGTTTGGCAATCAGGCTGTAGATAGGTGTTAGCGTCTCGCCGGCGATAGCTACGCCTTCCGAACCCTTGAGGACCGCTTGAATTAGATAGGGCGTAGCGGTGCGAGTGATCTCCACGGTCCCTTTGTCGAGTGCGGCCATCATATTGTTGGCACCGCCTTCAATAGGCACCATCTCGAGATTGATTCCTTCACGTGAGAAAAATCCCTTACGCTGAGCGATGGTAAACTGAAGAGCGGATACGGTTTTGATGGTCGATGGAATTTGGCCGTAACGAACCGTGATGGTTTGTGCCGACAGAGTTTGAACTAAACCCAATAGCAAAAGTGCCTCTGTCGGAATGATTTTCCTCATTTTGGTGCATTCCTCTCTTTGGCCAAGTGAATCGTTGAAGGCTTATAGCCCGGCGAAGAGCGGATGTCCATAAAATTATGCTAGAGCCGTCGCTTGCAGGCCGAAACTAAAGTAGAAGAGGAAGAATTCTGCGGATTGGGAACTGCCTTCCCGGGTGGCAACATGCAAAGATAGACGGTTAACTTCGGAGCCTCGTGAGGTTCCCACGGCCGAAGTTTCGCCTATGGGACGCACTCAATAGATTTTTTGTTGCTCCTTAAATTTGCCGTTTTCCGCTCTTATCATTAGAGCCCTTCTTGCCTGTTTGGCTGCGCTTGGCGGATTGGACGAAACATTCGTTTGTTTCTTCAAACGGCTCTCCTGCCAGTGCCTCAAACCGCGCCGGATATAGCGTGGATTCAAATCCACTGCCTGACAGAGATTGTCAAAGGCGAATAAACGGTTACTTCGCTCCTCGAAAATCCACTGTTCAGTTTCCAGAAAGAGCTGCCGTTTCTTCTTGTCACGCGCAAAAAGGTTCTCTTGGAAGCAGATGACGGCGTCCTCTAAGACCGCAAGCATCAGCCTTTTTTCCGGCTCCAAAGGAACGGCCCGGTGCATCGTCTCCTCAAACTGCGCGGGAGCCAAGGAGTCCGGCTGAAAAAGTGGATTCATGGATGCTTCGTGCATATCGAAACAGACCTCGCTGCCGACGGATGACCGGCATCGTTCGCGAAAAGACTCTTGACCTGTGCTGTGACGGGACTCTTACTATAATAGTAGTAAACATTTTTTTAGCCGCAAGGGTCTCGGCTCAGATAGAAGAAATTTTTTTGCCACACGCAGAGCAATATCTCAGGAGTCATGTGAAGACGAAAAGGCGCAATAGATCATTCACGCTGCACTTTCCGCTCTTTTTTGCTATGACAGTGCCATGGAAGTCGTGCAGGCGACACTTTGGATTTATGCCAATGCTTTGCGTCGGTCATTTCAATGCGTGGCAGAGAACTGGGTTATCAGTTTTGCCCCATTAGCCTACGCTATCGCCGTGTCATTGGCCGGCTTGGTCGTCTCGCCATTGGGCATCGTCGGCGGCCTACTTTTCGCTTTGGCGACTCAGGCGTGTGTGAGCTCGGGCCTCTATCTCTTAGAAAACATGGTGAAAATTGGCAAAGCCAACTTCAATGATTTTCTTCGGGGATTTACCGCATATCTTTGGGAGCTGCTATTTATTTCCTTTATTTTGTGGATTCCCATGAGGGTTACAGCGTTGGCTCTCGCCTCGTTTCCCAATGGCGCTCTAATATTTCTCCTTATTAGGATAGCTCTGTACGTTCTTCTCAACCCGCTTCCGGAATGCCTCTATCAAACCCGGTCGTCGGGGATTGAGCTGCTGACCGCCAGCTATAACTTTATTGTCGAAAATTGGATCGAATGGTTTTTGCCAAACATCCTCCTGACCGTGGCGGGATTTTTTGTGTTTCAGCTTCTTGAACTCCTGACTTACGGCTTGCCCGGCTTCTTGCAGCTTTTCGTGCTCGCCCTCGGACTCGGTGTTTGTTTGACGTATTTTATGGTTTTCCGCGGGTTTCTTTTTGCTGAGCTTAACGGCACTACGCGCCGAAGCCGGGTGTATCGCTACAACGCGCGTGGTCCGCAATAAAGGGTCCGCGGCCGAGCCGCCGGTATAACGTTAAGATTTTCCGCCGAAACGGGCGCCCAAACCTGAGCCTGGTTAACGCCATATGAGACTTTTGGGAACTTGAATGCGCTTGCGTCCCTGGTTGCTTGACCTCCATAAGTTCTTGTGGTGTATGGAGTGATGCTCTGAGAAGAATTGTATGAGAATTACAGCGATAAAAGGTTTTTCCGATATCCTTCCGGAAGCGGTGGAACCCTGGCAATTCGTCGAGGGAAAGGCGCGTCAGGTATTCTCATCGTACAACTTTTCCGAGATTAGGATTCCCATTTTGGAAAAAACCGAACTTTTCAGTCGTTCCATTGGCGAGACAACGGACATCGTCGAAAAGGAGATGTACACCTTCACCGATCGGGACGGATCGATGCTCACGCTGAGGCCGGAAGGCACCGCCGGCGTGGTGCGCGCCTATGTCGAGTCGGAGATGTATAAAACCGAACCGGTACGGAAGCTCTATTATATGGGGCCCATGTTCCGGCGGGAGCGCCCACAGAAGGGGAGAATGCGGCAATTTCATCAAATCGGCGCTGAGGCGCTCGGACGAGCCGATCCGTTCATCGATGCGGAGATGCTGCTCATGCTGCGGGATTTCTTTGCCGCGGTGGGTCTTGACGGCGCCACCTTGGAGCTCAATTCACTCGGCTGTGCCGAGTGTCGTCCACGGTATCGTGAAAAGCTGCTTGCCTTCCTAAGACAAAAAGAACATTTGCTTTGCGCCAATTGCCGAAGACGTATGGAGCGCAATCCGCTCCGGGTCTTGGACTGCAAAGAGCCAGGTTGCATAGAGGCAACCCGAGAAGCTCCGTCTATCCTCGAGAGTCTTTGCGCGGAGTGCCGTGATCACTTCGACCTAGTGAAGCGTTTGCTGGCTGAAACCAACGTCGCTTATGTTCTCAATTCGCGACTGGTTCGCGGCCTCGATTACTATTCCCGTACGACTTTCGAATGGACCAGCGATCAGTTGGGTTCGCAGAATACCGTCGCTGCCGGCGGCCGCTATGATGGTCTCGTTGAAGAATTAGGCGGGCCGTCGATTCCCGGTGTTGGCTTTGCAATAGGAATTGAGCGCTTGACTCTTCTGCTGCGGGAAAAGGAAACGAACCAGCCGGCCGGTCCTTCAGTCTATGTCGTCTGGGTCGGTACCCCAGCGCGGGACTGGGCCTTCGGGGCGGTGAATCGCTTGCGGCGGCAGGGACTCGTTGTCGAAATGGAAGGGGAGGCGAAGAGCTTAAAGAGTCAGATGCGCCGCGCCGATAAACTCAAGGCGCGTTCGGTTTTGATCGTCGGCGATGACGAACTGCAGAAAGGTCGGGCCGTATTGCGCGATATGGCGAGCAAACAACAAGCCGAGATTGCGTTCGACAATATCGAGGCAGAGTTGCTGTCGAGGAAGGCAAACTGATGGCGGTGGAAAGAGTTTTTAGCGACCCGCTGGGCGAGTGGAAGCGCAGTTGCTACTGCGGCGCGCCGCGGGCGGAGGCGGTCGGGCAAGAGCTGATTCTCGCCGGGTGGGTGCAGTCGCGACGGGATCATGGCGGGCTGATTTTTGTCGATGTCCGGGACCGAAGCGGTATCACGCAGGTGGTTTTTAACCCCGAAGTCGACGCGGCGGCTCACGAGAAGGCGAAGCAACTCCGTTCCGAGGACGTGATCGCGGTGCGCGGCACTTTGGCCAAGCGTCCGCTGGAAACATTGAATCCTGACCTGGCAACGGGAGAGGTGGAGCTTCGCGGCAAAGAGCTGAAGCTCCTCAACGCTTCGCAGGTACCGCCTTTTAACATCGAAGACGAGACCGAGGCCAACGAGAACACCCGGCTCAAGTATCGTTATCTGGATCTGCGCCGGCCGCAGAGCCTTGGCCATCTGCTGTTGCGCTATCGCATGACGAAACTGATCCGTGATTATCTCGACGGCCTGGGCTTCATCGATGTCGAAACTCCGGTGCTGACGAAGAGCACGCCGGAGGGGGCGCGCGATTATCTCGTGCCCAGCCGTATTTACCGTGGAAAATTTTATGCGTTGCCGCAATCGCCGCAGCTGTTCAAGCAAATTTTGATGGTTGGCGGCCTGGATCGTTATTTCCAGATCGTCAAGTGCTTTCGTGATGAAGATCTCAGAGCCGACCGGCAGCCGGAGTTCACGCAGCTCGATATGGAAATGTCCTTCGTGCAGCGCGAAGACGTGATGCAAGTCGTAGAGGGAATGATCTCTGTGCTCTTCAAGGAGCTGAAGGGCATCGAGTTGAAGTGTCCATTTTCGCGCCTGACGTGGAACCAGGCGATGTCCCGCTACGGCTCCGACAAACCGGACATCCGCTTTGGATTGGAATTGACAGACTTTACAAATGCGCTCCGTAGCTCGCAGGCGAAGGTGTTTTCGGCGGCCATTCAGAAGGGCGGTGTCGTTAAAGGAATCTGTATTCCGAAAGGCGGCGAGCTTTCGCGGAAAGATTTGGATGATCTGACGCCGTTCGTCGCTACTTTCGGAGCCAAAGGAATAGCGTGGACCAAGCTGACCGAAGAAGGATGGCAGTCGCCCCTCGCTAAATTCCTGTCGGAAGCAGAGCGGAAAGAAATCGAAACTATCGCTGGCGCTCAAGTGGGAGATATCATTCTCTTCTCGGCAGACACAGCGAAGATCGTTCACGACGCTTTAGGGAACTTGCGGCTGCATCTCGGCGAAAAGCTCCGTCTGATTCCGGACAAGGAATATGCATTGGTGTGGGTCGTCGATTTTCCGCTCATGGAATTCGATCCGGAAGAGAAACACTACGTTGCCTTGCACCACCCGTTTACGTCGCCGCTGGACGAGGATCTCCCATTGCTGGGCTCAAAGCCGCTTGAAGTCCGGTCGAAAGCGTATGATCTAGCGCTCAACGGCGTCGAAATCGGCGGCGGCAGTATCCGTATCCATCAAGTCGAGTTGCAAAAGAAAATTCTCGGCCTGATGGGCATCGATCCGGAAGAAGCCGAGGCGAAGTTCGGGTTTTTCCTGGAAGCCCTTGGTTTCGGTGCACCGCCCCACGGTGGAATCGCCTTCGGCATCGACCGCATGGCGATGCTTTTGAGCGGCGCCAAATCCCTGCGCGATGTGATTGCCTTCCCCAAAAGTCAGCGCGCGGTTTGTATGTTGACGGACGCGCCATCGGCAGTAGATCCCAAGCAGCTGCGTGAGTTAGGCATTCGTACGACGACGGCTGACTAACCCTATCAAGCGATATTTACGTTGAGACGATAGCGATCTTCTGTTATTGTCTGGGCGATCGATTATGACAAAAATTCTCCCTCTGGCGCTTCTTCTTGCGCTAGGCTGCAGCAGCTTTGGTCCTGGTAATCTTCAAAGCAGGCATTCGACGGATTTGCAGAATCGCAAAATCAGAAGAATTGCGGTTCTGCCTCCCGCGCTGACGCCGCCAGAACAGAATTCACGGGGACCTTTGGCGCCGAATTCGTCGACCGACAGGGCGACGGCAGAAGGGGAAGCGCCGGAGATTCTTGCCAGGCTCCTCTATTCGACCATGGCATCTATGCCGAATTGGCAGATCGTTTCCGAAAGTGAGGTGCGGGAAATCGCCCAACCCGTCCGGGCCAGCAGCGAGGCCGCAAGGCTCAAGCAGATCGGAGAGAGGGTCTACGCGGATGCCGTGATCACCGGCAGGATCCTGCGTTTTCGTGAGAGAATCGGCAACGAGTTGGGTGTAAAGAGCCCGGCTTCCGTCGCATTCGTCCTGGATCTCGTGGACGTCCGGCGCGGGGACATCCTATGGTCCGCCCGCTTCGATGAAACCCAAAAACCATTGAGCGAAAACATCTTTGCGATCGGCGACATCAGCCAACGCGGCGTGCGCTGGTTGACGGCCGAACAGCTTGTTCACGAGGGCGTAAAGAAAGCCGTTGCTCAGTTGCATGATATTCTGGTTCGCAATCCTACCTCCTGAAATCAAAACTTCCCTGCGCGATAGGATTCGCGGGCCGAAGACAAACTAATTATCCGTTGAGTGAGCGCGGCGTCCACTTCGATCGGTTTCAGTAACCGATCACTGATCCGTTTGCCTATATCTTCCAGTTTTCTCAAACTGCCCCGATCCAGAAGCACGGATTGTCCCCCTGACGTGATGAGACGCAGGGCGGGCACTGGAAAACTTTCTGCCGCTGACGATCCGGCCAAGGCGAAGCCGCTGTAAACCTGATCAACGCCGAGTTTGACTTTTTCTATTTCCGAATAATATGCGGCGAGCGTTGTTACGCTGTAAAGACTCCTCCGAGTAAGCGTGACTTCCTGCCTCGCCTTGTCGATAACGATGGTCCGTTTTTGCGATAGGAGATATAGCGAGATGCCAAAAAGTATCAGGTTCATGAGGGGGAAGTACCAAAGCGCGCCAGCGGGGCCCGCGAAGCCTCGGAGTCGAATGGCCTGAAAAATCGGAACGGATACGAACAGCAGCACAAGGGCGATGCCGAGACAGAGAAAAGCCGGAAAACGGGCCCCTTGCCAAATCAGCCGAAGCTTTTCGGGCGTTTCTTCGACGATGCGGAAGCCGAGCCGACTACCGATCGCTTCAAACTGGGCTGGATGACCGTCCATGGCGGCGATAAAAAGAACGGGAAGGATTCGGTGGCAACCTGAAGGGTTTATTGTTTCTGGTCTTTCTGTTCCCGATAAAAATCCCTGAAGCGGTATTGTTTTAACCGAATCAAATTCTGGTAGGAGCCGAAGCGCTGGGCCGGCTCTTCCACCCCATCGAGCAGGTCGATCGGGTTTTCTTCCTGCTCGAAGACGCGGAGCTTTTCGTAGGTGGTTGAGCGCTCCGCCGGGATGCGCCCCATTTCGCGAATCAGGCCGCGGAACTGTGAGGGCTTCATAAGCTGGCCGTAGCCGGCTCCAGCGGCGGTCGAGATGCTCTCGTTGATTAACGTTCCGCCGAAGTCATTGGCGCCGGCCAACAGCGCGATCTGCGATAGCTTCGGACCTTCCTTCACCCAGGAGACTTGTAGATTCGGGATCCATCGATTCAACATAAGGCGCGATACGGCATACATCTTCATCACTTCGGCCCCGCTGGCTCCTTGGCGCAAGCCGGGGATGCGCTTGCGGTGAAACATCGGCGCCTCTTCGTAGACGAAGCTTAAGGGCACAAACTCCGTGATACCGCCGGTTCGATTTTGCAGATCCCGTAAGATACCGAGGTGAACAGCCTTATCATGAGACGATTCGATGTGACCGTACATGATTGTCGAGGTCGTGGGTATTCCCACTTCATGGGCGGTCTGGATGAGATTAATCCATTGATTCGTGGTAATGCGTCCCGGTGAGACTTGCCGGCGGATATCATCCACAAGAATCTCGGCCGACGTGCCCGGAAGGCTGCCGACGCCGGCTTCCTTTAGTGCCGAAAGATAATCGCGAACGGTCACGCCCGTGAGAGTGGAGCCGTAGAGAACCTCTTCAGGGGAGAAGCCGTGAATGTGAAGATCGGGCAACGACTCTTTTAGTGCTCGACAAAGCTTGACGTAATGCCATCCGTCCATCCCGGGAGCTAAGCCTGCTTGCACGCAAACTTCCGTCGCTCCGAGATCGCGGGCTTCCGTCGCCCGCCGGATGATTTCCTCCGTGGGTAAAAAATATCCCTCTTCGGCCAAATGGCCGCGACTGAAGGCGCAGAAACCGCAAGCTTTGACGCAGACGTTGGTAAAGTTGATGTTGCGATTGATCACATACGTCACCACGTCACCAATCGTTTGAGACCGAAGATAATCTGCCGCCGCGGTCATGGCCAGGAGATCCGACCCTTCGGCGTCAAAAAGCTGGGTGGCCTCGTCAACGGCAATTTCATGGTTGGACAAAGCGCGATCCAAAATGCGACTGATAGCCGGCGTTAGGGTGGACAGAAGTCGTTCGAGCGAACTTTGCAGGTGCGGAAAATCCATAGGGCGACTCTAACTTGTCAAGGCGTGGAACACAATAACAGTTGCGCCCGGAGCGCTTAGCTGTGAGTCCAGTAGCGGGCGAATTCCGTAAGGAAAGCGAGAGTCGAAAGATCGCGCATGCGATCGAGATAGACCTTTCCGTTCAGGTGGTCCCACTCGTGCTGAATGACGCGCGCGTGAAAATCGTGCGCGACAAAGTCCAACTCTTTCCCCTCTCTGTCCAAGGCTTGAACGCGAATGCTCTTGTAACGCGGCACTTGGCCTCTTAAATCGGGAATGCTCAAGCAACCTTCCCAATCATCCTCGGTTTCGTCCGTCAAAGGCGCGATCTTCGGATTGACGAGGACGCACAAAGGGATTTTGGGCTTCTCCGGATAGCGCGGGTTATCGGCGACTTCAAGGACGGCAATTTGCTTTGATTCGTGTACCTGATCGGCTGCCAACCCGACGCCGTCATATTCCTTCATCGTTTCAACCATATCGTCGATAAATTTTTGGATTTCGCCGGACTGAAGCTGCTGCAGGGACAGGGTGGCTGTGATCTGACGTAGGACCGGATGTCCGAGTCGCGCCACTTTGAGAATCGACATAGGACCTACTTAGCATAGCTACGTGCCCTGAGGAAGGGCCCGAATTCGTTCCTAAAAACCGCGAGGAGCCGGCTCCTGCTCAGCTCACTTGACAAAGAAGACCTAAGGAGTCTATATTTAAAAACAAGGGCTAATTTCATGAAGCGGTCAAAGTCGAGAGCGGAGCGAAGTTCGCTCATGAACGTCGGACGGCGGGTTGACTACGCGGTTCGGGCGTTGTCTTACCTTGCGGGCCAAACCGATGGAAAAATCTTAAGTCGGGCGGACATCGAAAAGAGTCAGGATATTCCTTCTTTTTACCTTTCAAAGATCATGAAGGACTTGGTGGCCGGCGGTTTGGTGCATTCGCACATTGGCTCCAAGGGTGGATTTACCTTAGCCAAGGCCGCCGATACGATCAGCATCAAAGAGGTTTATGAAGCAGTGGAACGACGCTTGGTGCTGATGGAATGTCTCGAAAAAGGGGCGAGTTATTGTTCCTACTGTGCGGTTTGTTCACAAAGGTCGATTTGGGAAGAAGCCCAATCTGTGCTGGCGAATTTTCTCGCGGGCGTATCGATAGCCAATATCGCCGATAGGCAGGGACTGAAAGAGCGGTTGAGCAAGACTACCATGCAGAAGGCCGGATAACGCGCCCCCAAGAGGAAGCATGATGTTGGAAATCAAGAATCTTCGAGCGAAGGTCGGGGACAAGGAAATTCTTCGCGGTATCAATCTCGGCGTAGGTGCCGGAGAAGTTCACGCGATCATGGGCCCGAATGGTTCAGGAAAGAGCACGCTTGCCCACGTTCTTTCAGGGCGTGAAAACTATGAAGTGACCGCTGGCGAGGTCATCTATAACGGTAAAGATCTTTTAGCCATGAGCCCTGAGGAAAGAGCGCGCGAGGGAGTTTTTCTGGCCTTTCAATATCCCGTCGAAATTCCCGGAGTGAGTACCACCTATTTTCTGAAGGCCGCTCTCAACGCGGTCCGCAAGCATCATGGGCTCGACGAGCTGGACGCCATGGAATTTCTTTCGGTCATTAAGGAAAAAATGAAACTGGTAGAAATGGACCAAGCGCTGATCAACCGGCCCCTGAATGAAGGTTTCTCCGGCGGTGAGAAAAAGCGCAACGAGATTTTACAGATGGCGGTCATGGATCCAAAGCTGGCCATTCTCGATGAAACCGATTCCGGGCTCGACATCGACGCGCTGCGTATCGTGGCCGGCGGGGTGAATGCGCTGCGGCGCGACGATCGTGCAATGATCGTCATTACCCATTACCAGCGTTTGCTCAATTATATTATTCCCGACTTTATCCACGTTCTGTTTGACGGGCGGATCGTCAAGTCGGGAGCGAAAGAATTGGCTTTCGAACTCGAGAGCAAAGGCTACGACTGGATTAAAAACGAAGCGGTGCTTCCGCAGTAATCAATAATCAACGACGACGATTTAATCGCAATGCAAGCAATCGAAAGCAAAGAGCATTATTTGTCCGCGTTCAGACGCAATCAGACCACGGGAGCCGCCGGCGTCCCGCCGTGGTTGAATGATTTGCGCGAATCGGCGATTGCAAGTTTTGCGGCATTGGGATTTCCAACGACCCGGAACGAGGAGTGGAAATACACCAGCGTCGATCCCATCGCCGCGCTCGCGTTCGGTCGCGGGAATGGTCAAGCGAAAACCCTCACTGCCGATGAGCTGTTGCCCCTATCGTTCAGCGATTTGTCTTGTAATCGTCTCGTTTTCGTAAACGGTGTTTACGTTCCACAGTTCTCCTCGTTACGAGAGTTGCCGGAGGGGGTTCGGGTGCAGAGCCTGGCGGAGGCGATCCTAGGGGATGATCAGATTTTGCGGCCCTACTTGGGGCGCTATGCCAGATATCAACGAGAAACCTTTGTGGCACTCAACACGGCTTTCATGGAAGACGGAGCCGTTGTTGTCGTTCCGGAGGGTTGCCGTTTAGAGGAGCCGATTTATCTCGTATTCGCTTCCATAGCAGGGGAAATGCCGATTGCCTCGCATCCGCGAAATCTCATTGTCCTGCGATCGGGCAGCGAGGCGAAAATCGTTGAGAGTTATGTCGGGCTCGGGACCGGAACTTATTTCGCCAATGCTGTAACGGAACTGGTCGGTGAGGAAAATGCCAGTGTGGACCATTATCGGCTGCAGCGCGAGACCGAGAAGGGGTTTCATATTGGCACATTAGAAGCTCGCGTCGGCCGCAATTGCAATTGCATGGCTCACGCAATCACGTTGGGCGGCTCGTTAGTGCGTAACGATGTGCATGTTGTGCTGGACGGTGCGGGTTCGGAATGCGTTCTCAACGGTCTCTATCTAATGGAAGGCAAACAACATGTCGACAATCATACGGAGATCGAACATGTCCAACCCAGGGCCACCAGCTTAGAGCTCTACAAAGGGATTCTGAGCGGCAGTGCCCGCGGGGTGTTCAACGGCAAGATCGTCGTCCATAAGGACGCGCAAAAAACCGACGCCCGACAGACGAACAAGAACTTGCTGCTCTCTGAAGGCGCGATGGTCAACACCAAACCCCAGTTGGAAATCCACGCCGACGACGTCAAGTGCAGCCATGGATCGACCATCGGGCAACTGGACGGCGACGGGCTCTTTTACCTCCGGTCGCGGGGAATGGGTCTAGAAGATGCCCAGAGTCTTTTAAGTTACGCCTTTGCCAGTGACGTGGTGGGCCGAATGCGAATTCCTCGGATGCGGGCGCGACTGGACGATTTTTTGTTGACGAAGTTCGGGAGAAAGTAGACCTCGGGATCCAATGAAAGCGGCGCAGGAAATTTCAAAACTGGAGCCTCGGCGAAATAGGTTTGACGTCGAACAGGTGCGCAAGGACTTTCCTATCCTCGCCCAGAAGGTGCATGGCAAGCCTTTGGTGTATCTGGACAATGGCGCGACAAGCCAGAAACCGCGGGCGGTTATTGAGGTGCTCAATCATTATTACGCGGAGCAGAATTCCAATATCCACCGGGGCGTTCATCACTTGAGCGAACGGGCGACAGCAGCGTATGAAGCGGCGCGTGAAAAAGTGCGGCGCTTTGTCAATGCCCGGCGCGAGCAGGAGATTGTCTTTGTTCGGGGCACTACCGAGGCCATTAATCTGGTCGCGCAGAGTTACGGGCGGACCTTTCTTAAAGAAGGCGATGAAATCATTATTTCAGCGATGGAGCACCACTCCAATATCGTTCCATGGCAGATGCTCTGTGAGCAAGTTCATGCGAGGCTGCGCGTGATTCCGATGAATCATGACGGCGAATTGGTAATCGACGAATATCGTCAACTCTTGAACGAAAAAACCAAGTTCGTTTCGGTTGCCCACGTGTCCAACGCGCTCGGAACGATCGTTCCGGTCAAAGAAATGGTGAAGCTGGCTCACGAAAGGGGAGTGCCGGTTCTGGTGGACGGGGCACAAGCGGTACCCCATCTCAAAGTTGACGTCCAAGATATCGGCTGCGACTTTTATGCTTTTTCCGGCCATAAGATGTTCGGTCCTACGGGCGTAGGAATCCTTTACGGCCGCTCCGAGCTGCTCGACGTCATGCCGCCCTATCAGGGCGGCGGCGATATGATCAGCTTGGTGACTTTTGAAAAGACGCATTACAATGTCTTACCCTATAAGTTCGAAGCCGGAACCCCACACATCGCCGGCGGCATTGGGTTGGGCGCGGCCATCGACTATTTGGCGGCGCTGCATTGGGAACAGGTGTCTTCACATGAAGATGATCTGCTGGCGTATGCCACAGGCGCTCTGTCGGACATTGAAGGGCTGAGGATCATCGGCAACGCGAAAGAAAAGGCCGGCGTGATATCATTTGTCTTCGACCACCTTCATGCTCACGACGTGGGGACGATCTTGGATCAGGAAGGAGTAGCGGTGCGTGCGGGTCATCACTGCGCGATGCCGGTGATGCAACGTTTCGGCGTGCCGGCCACAACCCGCGCTTCCTTCGCGTTGTACAATACGCGAGAGGAGATTGATGCGCTGGTGAAGGCGGTAGGTAAAGCTTTGAAGGTGTTTGGCTAATGTCAGATCTGGACGAACTCTATCAAGAGGTTATTCTCGACCACAACAAGAGTCCGAGAAATTTTCGGACCATCGAGAATGCCAACCGAAAAGCGGAGGGCTATAATCCGCTCTGCGGTGATCAGGTCACCGTGTACTTGAAGCTGGAGAATGGCGTCATCAAGGATATCAGTTTCCAAGGGTCGGGGTGCGCGATCTCGAAAGCTTCGGCGTCGATGATGACATCGGAGCTGAAAGGGAAGACGGAAGCGGAAGCGCACGGGCTCTTCGAAAACGTCCACAGGATGTTAACCGGTGAATCGGCCCACGATGGCAGTGAAAAGATCGGCAAACTGGCGATCCTATCGGGAGTCTGCAAGTTTCCCGCGCGGGTAAAATGCGCCAGTTTGGCCTGGCATACCGTCAATTCTGCGCTGAAAGATCGAGGGGAGGTCGCCTCTACGGAATGAGTCTTCGGTCCGCCGTGTCAGGAGGTCACCAGTATGAAGGATAAAACGCCGATAATTCTGAAACGAGATTGCTCGGCGGTCATGATCCCGAGCGGTGAGAAAATCGCGCTGTCAGGCGGCAGTTCCGTTTGGATGACGCAAGCCCTCGGCGAAAGTTACACGGTCATGACGGACCGGGGTTATATGGTTCGCATTGATGGCCGGGATGCCGACGCGCTTGGAATGGCCTCAATTCCGGAGCTCAAGCCGGAAAACTCTGCGGCTGCCGACAGCGCGGAAGAGGTCGAGAAGCAGGTTTGGCATCAACTGAGATCGTGCTTCGATCCCGAAATCCCGGTCAATATCGTCGATCTGGGCTTGATCTATCATTGTGTTGTCACGCCGCTTCCCGCAGCTGGATATAAGGCCGCGGTTCGTTTCACTCTCACGGCGCAGGGCTGCGGCATGGGACAGTTTCTCAAGAAAGATATTCAAAACAAGTTGCTCGCAGTTCCCGGGATTAGCGAAGCTGACGTAGAACTGGTGTGGGATCCGCCGTGGAATCAGAGCATGCTCTCCGGAACGGCGAAGCAGCAACTGGGGATAGACTGATGGAAAGTATCAATGAAACTGTGATCGAGGCGCAAGTGCTGGACGCGTTGCGCAGTTGTTTCGACCCCGAAATCCCAGTGAACATCTACGAGCTTGGCTTGGTCTATGATGTCCATGTGGATTCTGCGGGAGTCGTCACGATCAAGATGACCTTGACCTCGCCCCACTGCCCGGCAGCGCAATCCTTGCCCGCAGAGATAGAGGCAAAAGTCAAAGCGGTACCAGGTGTCGCCGAAGTGAAAATCGATCTTGTTTGGGACCCCCCGTGGGATCCGAGCAAGATGTCCGAAGCCGCCAGGCTCCAACTCGGAATGATGTAGATCACCAGGAAAGGGCGTCAGCTCGCGAGGAACGCCACACTTCTACCTTGAAGAATCAAAATCAGTCAGGCTCACCCACGGTTCAAACGACGGAGCCGTGCCTCTTTGCCCAATTGGGCGGGGAAGAGAAGCTCAGAGAGATCGTGAGCGCCTTCATCGATCGCATATTCGAAGATCGCATGATCGGGTTTTTCTTTCGTAATGCCGACAAAAATCGAATCAAAGAAATGGAGTATCAACTCACGGCGAGCTTCTTGGGTGCGGATATAGAATATCAAGGTCGCCCTCTGGATCAAGTTCATGCAAGACATCCCATCATGGGCGGCCATTTTGCCCGGCGGCGCCAGATTTTGATGGAAACTCTGGATTCATATCAGGTGCGGGAATCGATCAAAGAAGTCTGGCTGGAGCATACGGACGCGCTAAGGCCGCTCATAACTCCCGAAGCAGGCTCGGATTGCGATCCCATTGCGGCTCGCGAACGGATTAAGAAGCGGGCAGCGCAGTGAGTCTTTGAGGGTCATTTTTACCTTCTGGCGATTTGTAGCAGGGCATAACATTGTGCTAAATTGTCCTCTACGCCGAAGGTAGTCATCAAGGATTCGCTTGCGTGAAATTAGCCGACCTCTATGCCCGGCCCGGGTTGACCCTCTCGGTTGAGTTCTTTCCTCCAAAGACAGACAAGGGCGAGGAAAACCTCTTTAACGAAATCGAAATCATCAAGAGGCTGAATCCCGCCTTCTGCTCTGTTACGTACGGGGCGGGCGGAAGCACGCGCGAAAAAACCGTTGACCTCGTCGATCGGATTCACCGCGAATGCTGTCTCGAGGTCATGTGTCATCTCACAGTCGTGGGCCAGTCCAAAGATGAGGCTCGATCGATTCTCAAAAAACTCAAACACAAGGGAATCGAGAACCTGATCGCCCTTGGCGGCGATCCACCCCAAGGAATGGCGGATTGGCGGCCCCATCCGGACGGTTTCCATCATGCAGTCGAACTCGTCCGAGAAGCGGTGGCGTTGGGCGGGTTTTCGGTGGCTGTAGCCGGGTTTCCGGAAGTGCACCCACGGGCGGTGAGTCGCGCTGCTGATCTCAAATACATGAGAGATAAGATCGACGCCGGAGCCGTGGCGATCATCACGCAGCTCTTTTTTGACAACGATGACTACTATCGCTACGTGGAAGATGTGCGAAAGTTGGGGATTACGGTTCCCATCGTGCCCGGGGTTCTACCGATTCTTTCGGCGCCGCAGGTGCGCCGGTTTACGGCGCTTTGCTGCGCGAAAATCCCTGCACCGCTGGAGCGTGAGCTCGCCAAGGTTGAGAATGACGATGACGCGGCGGTGAAATTGGGCATTGAATACGCGAGCCGCCAATGTGAGGCGCTGATCAAATTCGGCGCGCCGGGGATTCACTTTTATTCTCTCAACAAATCACTTTCCCTACGGGCGATTTGTAAAAATCTTTGCCTGTAGACCCACCGTCAGTTTACAGGAATGCATCGAAATGAGACAGTAAGGTTCTGGAGACGAGAGAAACATGGCTGACGTTAAAATAAATCCCGAAGATACGAGCGAGCAGGCTGAAGTGCGGTGGGGGAAGCTCGCTAAGTTGAAAGAGGTGGGTTACCCCATTTATCCTAACGATTTCAAACCGACCCACAACGCTGCGGAAGTTATTTCCAGGTTCGGCAGCTTGAGCGACGAAGGGTTGGCAGAAACGCGGCGAGAGATTCGTCTAGCCGGCCGGATCATGGCCATTCGCTATTTTGGTAAGGCATCCTTCTTTCATATCCAAGATCGGCGTGGACGTCTGCAAGTCTATGCACGGAAAGAGCGGCTTGGTGATCAAGACTACGCTTTATTTGAATCATTGGATGTCGGAGACATCGTGGGAACGTGGGGCCATCTCTTTCGAACGAGGACAAAGGAATTGACCCTCGAAGCGCACGGACTGCGCTTGCTGGCAAAGTGTTTGCGTCCCTTGCCCGAGAAGTGGCATGGCCTGGCCGATGTCGAAGTGCGCTATCGACAACGCTACGTCGATTTAATGGTCAATCCGGAGGTGCGTGAGGTTTTCGAAAAGCGTTCCCGTATCGTGCGTCTCTTGCGGCGTTTTTTCGAGGAGCGAGATTTTCTCGAAGTCGAAACTCCGATGATGCAGTCGATTCCCGGCGGCGCGGCCGCGCGACCGTTTACGACCTACCACAACGCCTTGGATATGGAGCTTTACCTAAGGGTGGCCCCGGAGCTGTTTTTGAAGCGGCTGCTGGTCGGCGGATTTGACAGAGTCTTTGAGCTGAATCGGAATTTTCGCAATGAAGGGATTTCAGTGCGCCACAATCCGGAATTTACGATGCTTGAGTTTTATCAGGCGTATGCGACATTTGAGGACCTGATTCAGCTCACCGAGGAGCTTTTTGTCGCGATTGCGAAAGAAATCGTTGGCTCGCTGCAGGTATCCTATGGCGGTCAGACCATCGACTTGACTCCACCATGGCGCAGGCTCACGATCACGGAAGCGATCGTCACGCATGGCGGTGCCGATGAGGCCGAAGTCAGCACATTGGAAGGTTTGCAAAACTTTGCCAGGCGCAAGGGCTTGCATGCCGATCTTAATGCTCCCTATGGGAATCTCGTCGTGGAAGTGTTCGAAGAGATCGCGGAATCTCAGCTCATTCAACCTACCTTCATAACTGGATATCCTTTGGAGGTTTCCCCCTTGGCGAGAAAAAACGATAAGAACCCGGCCCTCGTGGACCGATTTGAGCTTTATATCGGCGGGCGCGAGTTGGCCAATGCATTTTCCGAGCTTAACGATCCGGCGGATCAGCGGCAGAGGTTCTTAGAACAAATGGCAGCGAGACGCGCTGGGGATAATACGGCCAACCCGGTTGATGAGGATTATGTGCGAGCCCTAGAATATGGCATGCCGCCCGCGGCCGGCGAGGGAATAGGTATCGATAGGCTCGTCATGTTTTTCACCGATTCCCTGTCCATTAGAGACGTGATCCTCTTCCCGCTTCTCCGTCCGCAGGCCTAACGCGTTTCAGTCCCCCGAATGAAATACGAATACTTCATCGGCCTCAGATATTTACGGGCCCGTCGGCAGGAAACATTCATATCTCTCATCACCGTCATTTCGATTCTCGGCGTTATGATCGGCGTCATGACCCTTAACGTCGTCATGGCAGTCATGACGGGATTTGAAGAGACTTTGCGAGACCGGCTGCTTGGCATCAACGCTCATGTGGCTGTGGTGAAATCCGGCGACCAGCTTCGGGATTACGAAAGACTACTGAGCCTAGTGCTCAAGGAAAACGGAGTCGTAGCCGCGTCGCCAACGATCTACGGTCAAGTGATGCTGACGTCCGGTCCACGCGTTAGCGGGGTGGTCGTGCGCGGGGTCGATCCCGACCGCGTAAACAAGGTGGTGGATATCCAGCGTTATATGAAGGAAGGAAATGTCGCGGGACTTAAATCTCAACATCCGCTTAAGATCGAAGATCGCACGGTGCTGCTTCCCGGCATCATTCTGGGCGAGCGCCTTGCGAGTCAACTCGGTGTTTTCTTGAGCAGTCCGGTCCAAGTCATCTCTCCCTTGGGGAGTCCGACGGCCATTGGCGTGATACCTAAAGTCCGCCGTTTCATCGTGGTCGGAATCTTAAAGACCGGCATGAGCGAGATCGATTCAACCTTGGTTTTCATGGGCCTCGCCGACGCTCAAAAATTCTTTGACATGAGCGATGCGGTGACGAATATCGAGATTCGAGTCAAAGATGTGAATCGATCCAGGGAAATAGCCGAACAAATCCAGCGCCGGTTGGGCTTTCCGTATTTTACGGAAGACTGGAGCCGCCTTTGGCCTAATCTTTTTTCCGCGTTGCAGCTTGAAAAAACGGTTTATTTTTTGGTGCTGCTGCTCATGGTCTTGATTGGCGCGTTCAACATCATCTCGACCTTGGTGATGGTGGTCATGGAAAAGAAAAAGGATATCGCGATCCTTCGCTCTATGGGGGCTACCCGGGAAAGCATCCGAAACATCTTTTTGTTCAAAGGTTCTGTCATCGGTGTTGTCGGAACAACTTTAGGCGTTCTCTTTGGATTAGCGATCTGCGTCATTCTCGACGAGTATGGATTTAAGCTACCGGAAGGGGCATTTCTCATTTCTACGGTCCCGGTGCGAATTTATTTTAGTAATTTCGTAGTCGTAGCGGTGACCTCGCTGTTCGTCTGTCTTCTTGCCAGTATCTATCCGGCCCGTCAAGCTTCAAAATTAGATCCGGTTGAAATCATCCGCTATGAGTAATCTCCTTTCGGTGCGGGATCTTTACAAATCATTCCTGGAAGGTGAAAAAGAGATTTCCATTCTGCGCGGCCTCGACCTTGACCTGAACCACGGAGAGCGTTTAGCAGTTGTCGGCGAGTCGGGGGTAGGGAAAAGCACGCTGCTTCATCTGATCGGCACTTTAGACCGTCCCACAAAAGGCGAGATCTTATATCTGGACAAGGTGATCCCGATGGATGACGAAACTGCTCTGTCTCACTTTCGCAATCGTGAGATCGGGTTTGTTTTTCAATTTCATTATCTATTGCCGGATTTTTCCGCTGTGGAGAATGTCATGGTGCCTGCCCTGATTCAACGCATGGATTTGGCTCGCGCCCGGTCAGAGGCGGAGCGATTGCTCGAGATGGTGGGTCTAAAAGATCGCATGAGTCACCGACCCGGCAAATTATCGGGTGGTGAACAGCAGCGGGTAGCGGTGGCGCGCTCCGTGATACTTGAGCCCAAGCTGATTTTAGCGGACGAGCCTACCGGCTCCCTGGATCTGCGAATCGGTGAGGAGGTGCAAGATCTGCTTTTTCGGTTGAATGAAGAGAAGGGTATAGCCTTGGTCGTGGCGACCCACAATCGGGACTTCGCCAAGAAGATCGGCCGGCAGGTTGAGCTGAGAGAGGGGCGGCTTTTTCCGGTGTGAGCAAGTAGAGTCTTCAATTACCTTTACAAAAGTAGGTGAATTTGCTAAACATTCGAAAACTACGGTGCGGCCGGGCCGGACCGTTGAGCCGATCCACAATGAAATTAGAATCATCCTCCCTCCGGATTGTCATTTGGGTTTCCCTGCTCGTCGCCGCTTTCTTGTCTGATCAATTTTTCTGCGTCGCGCATGGCCAAGAAAAAGTTACAGTCAACGAAATAAGGATTACGGGTAACGTGCGGGTGGAAGAAGACGGTATCCGCCTCCACCTCAAGAGCCATCCGGGTGAGCTTTTGGATCCGCTTATCGTCGATCAGGACGTGAAGGCGATTTTTCGCATGGGCTTTTTTGACGACGTTAAAGCGGAGCTCTCTCCCGATGGAGCTTTGACCTTCGTCGTCAAAGAAAAGCCCTACGTAAGGGAAGTAAAGATACAGGGCAACTCTCAAGTGGCGCGGGACAAAATTGAAACCGCGTTGGGTGTTTCGGCCCGCACGATTTTAGATCGCGCGAAGGTTGCCGAAGGAGTGGAAAAGGTTCGAAAGCTCTACGGCGAGCAGGGTTACGTGAACGCTCAAGTCGAATCCGTTGTTTCCGTCGAAGCAAACAACCAGGCCGTTGTGACGCTGGATATCAGCGAAGGGGCGCGGCTTCTGATCAAGAAGATAACCTTTGAGGGAAACAAGGCCTTTAGCGATAGCGAGCTTGCCGGTTTGATGGCCACGAAGGAAGAATGGATTTTTTCCTTTATCACGAAACGTGGAGTGCTGGATCGCGATATTCTCACGAACGATGTCTCTGTTTTGTCCAATCATTACTATGATAATGGTTACATCGATCTGAAAATCGATGAGCCGATTATTCTGAGAGGCAAGGACGGGCTCGAGGTTGTCATTCGTATCGACGAAGGACAGCAGTATCGGGTGGGTAAGGTCGAAATTGGCGGTGAACTGCTGCAAGACGGAAAGCAGATGTTAAAGCAGGTTAAGCTCACCACGGGACAAATTTTTAGAGGCAGCCGGCTACGGGAAGATATGACCACGCTGACGGACATGTACACCAATAAGGGTTTTGCTTTTGTTCAGGTCGAGCCGGTCACTCAAGTGAATGCTCAAGAAAAGAAAGTTGATGTCGCTCTGGTGATTCAGAAGGGGCCGCCGGTTTATTTTAATCGCGTCTTGGTGGCCGGCAACACGAAAAGCCGTGACAATGTCGTGCGACGAGAGCTCTTGACCAACGAACAGGAGCTTTATTCCGGGACCAAGATTACCCAGAGTCGAAACGCCTTACAGCGAACCGGATATTTTGAAGACGTGCAGTTCACGACAAAAAAGACGGATCAGCCCGACACCGTGGATTTGTTGGTGGACGTCAAGGAAGGACCGACGGGGAATTTTAGTGTCGGCGCCGGTTACGGCAGTGGCGACGGGTTCATATTCAACACGAACATCGCCGAAAAAAATCTGTTCGGTCGTGGTCAGGCCGTTAGCGGGAATTTTGCAATTGGCTCCAAGCGCCAGGATTTCGTTCTGAGTTTCAACGATCCATATTTTCGCGACACGAAAGCCTCTGTGGGAGTGGACGCCTTTAATTCGAAGCGCGAATACAGGGATTTCGACGAAAGAAGACTCGGCTTTGGCGTGAATACGAGTTATCCGTTAAAGGATATGAGTTTCCCTTTTTTTGGCTCTCCAAGAAAAGAACAGAATTTGGGATCAGACGAGCTGGCGAGCAACCCGCCCATGACCATGTGGGATTATCTGCGTGGCGGGATGGGGTATGAGCTCAGCAGGGAAAAGATCAATGGCATTGACCAGGGAGCTTCCAATGCCATTAAAAGCGAAGAGGGTAGTTCGTGGACCAGCAGCATGGCTCCAAACATCAGTTATGACAGTCGAGACCATTTTTTTAACACTACCGAAGGAACTAAATCGTTTTTTTCCACGAAATTTGCCGGATTAGGCGGTGATAACCGTTTTATCAAATCCGACGTTAGCGCGCGCTGGTACTATCCGCTTCTGAAGGATCCGAACTGGGGAGGCGCTTACGTATTGTCCCTGGGAGGATCGCTTGGATACGGCGTGGGCCTAGCGACGCGCGCAGACGGCCAGAAAGATCTGCCGCTTTTTGAGAGATATTTATTGGGTGGCATCAATTCCATCCGCGGCTTTGCCGACCGGAGTTTGGGTCCTCGAGAGAGGGGTTGCGGGAAGAATGAGAAAACCAACGACCAGCTCACTTGTGGAAACGATGTGATAGGAGGCGATAAAGCGGCGGTTCTCAATACTGAGTTGCTATTCCCCATCGCTGAGCAATACGGATTGCGCGGTGTCGCCTTCTTCGATATGGGAAATGCGTTTGGCGCCTCCTGCACGACTATCACTGATTCGATCACCGGCAACAAGAAAAAAATATGTCCGTCCGATTCTG
>VBKE01000036.1 GCA_005879605.1 Deltaproteobacteria bacterium | reverse complement strand
CGCAGGCAATCCGGAGTTTTCCCTCAAGTATGCTTTGTTTAGAAGCGTCGAGCATGAAGGCATACTGAGCGTGGGCCTGGGAGTCGAAGCCGGAGGAGTTGGCCCTAAACGCGTGGCCGAAAGGGTCACGACGATTACTCCCGCTCTCTTCTTTGGCAAGGGGCTCGGCGACTTGCCCGAGTCTCTAAGCTATCTTAAGCCGCTCTCCATCACGGGCTCCTTCGGCGTGAATAATCCGGCCAACCGTACAACCGGCAGCGGCGATGACAAGGAGCATAATCCAACCACCATCGACTATGGACTGGCGGTGATCTACAGCATTCCTTACTTGCAATCTTTCATTAAAGACGTCGGAATCGGCGCGCCGTTCGATCGTGTTTTCCCGCTCGTTGAATTCAACTTATCAACGAACGCCTCCAAACCTGATCGGGGCCAGACAACTGCTTTTGCCAATCCCGGTCTGATATGGGCCGGACGGTATGTGCAACTCGGTCTGGAAGCGCAAGTACCGATGAATAATACATCGGGCAAAAACGTGGGAGTCAGAGGATTGATCCATGTCTTCATCGATGACATCTGGCCCAACATTTTTACCTGGACACCCGGGGGAGTTATCGGTCCCACGCCTATACCTAAATGAAACCATTAGCCCACACGGCGCTAAGTGCGCCCTTGGCTTTGACACTAGCTTTAGCTATTCCCTCTCTAGCCCTGAGCCATGCTTTCCCGACCCATTCGGAGCCAAGGGTGGGTTGGACGATTGCGAACTCACCACCCAAGGTAACGATCTGGTTCGATGGGGAGTTGGAGCCCGCGTTCAGCACCATCGCTGTATACAACTCTGCCAAGCAGCAAGTTGATAAGGGTAACAGCCACATCAACTCTAAGGACGCAACCGTTTTAGAGGTAGATCTTCCAAACCTCGGGCCCGGCACCTACCGCGTCTATTGGAAAGCATTGGCAAAAGACACGCATGTGACGGAGGGGGATTTTTCTTTCGCCATAGCGAAAAAATAATGGACCACGTTTTTATTGATCGCAGCGTCGATCCTCAACAGGAGCAACATAGATGACAGTTGTTACCAAATCGGAATTATTGATCCTTATCGCTTTGATGTTTCTCCGTCCTCAGCTGGCAGTAGGCCACGACGGCTGGGTCGAAATCACTCCGGCCATAGATGAAAAAGGGCAGATTGCGACAATCTCTCTCATTCAAGGCAATCACTCCGACGAACATAGGAGCTATCGCATCGCCGGGAAATGGAACCAAAAATATACGACACACATCACCGAAGGCGTGCTGCGGTTCACAGTCAGCGCGGGAGGAAAATAACTTACCGATGGTCGCGTTGGAAGCCATTATCTCAGGCAGCGGCTACGCCGTCCTAGCGCTGTTGATCGGCGTCTTAGTAACGGCAGGTTTCTTGTTGCCTGCGGGCGAGCCGAAGAAACTGAGAAAAACCCTTATTGTATCAGCCCTGGCTCTATTGCTCCTTTTCCTTGTAATCGCCTGTCTCTCTCTCTTAATTCAAGGAGCAAAGCTTCGAGACGGCGCGATGCCATCCTTGGAGATTCTTTCTCGTTACCTCTCGATGACTCAGAGCGGCAAAGTCTGGCTTTTACGGGAAGGCTACGGCGTAGTGCTTGCTTTGATCACGCTCTGGATGATTAGAAGCAAAGCGAGCTTGAAAGGGATACGCCTGTTGATGCTAGCCGCACTCCCATTATTAGCCAGCCGTAGTTTGACCAGTCACGCGGTTGCAGTAAGCGCGGACAAGATGCTCGCCGTGGCTGCCGACGCGATCCATCTTATTGCAACGGGACTTTGGGGCGGCGGGCTATTATCCTTGTCTTGGGTTCTCTACCGAGGAACAAAACGCTTGAAGCTGCCTCTATCCTGGGCGGCGGAGATCGTCCGTCGTTTTTCGCTGCTTGCTATTGTCAGTGTCGCCGTCTTGCTTGTCACCGGTCTTTATCAGAGCTGGGTTCAAGTCGGCACTTTAAAGACACTATTCAGTACTGACTATGGTCGTGTGCTGGTAGTCAAATTAGCTCTCTTTCTCGGCATGGTCGGCTTAGGCGCGCTTAACTTGTTATCCACCAAGCCGAAACTTCTCCGAGCGGCTCGACATAACGACGACGAAGACGCCATCGGCAGAAAAGCGCTTAACAGGGCCGGCGCCGAGAGCTTTTTGGCCTTGTTGATCTTTTTCGTGACCGGACTGCTCACCGTCCTCCCCCCCGGTGTTCACGCCGTGCACCAGGCTGCCCAAGCTTCAGCGGCAGCGGGACAAAACCCGGAGCCCGCAAAACTTCAGCCCGCGGAAGGCGCCAGCGTCAAGATACTTTCGCCTACACCGGGGCAGATCTTTGCAACCGATCAAGTTCCTTTGAGCTTTAAATTGACCAAAGGTAAAAGAGGCGACCATGTGCACGCGTATATTGACGGCGAGCTGATGGGAATGTTTTTGAGCAAACAAGGTGCTTTGAACGGTATCAGACCGGGAATCCACGTTTTGGAATTACGCGTCGTCGCCGAGGATCACCAAACGGAACTGGATGCTCGAGACCGGGTCGAATTTGTAGTGAAATGAGAAAAGGGCGAGGAGAGAAATGAAAGATTTACATTTAACTATTGTCGCGACCGTATGGATTCTTTCTACGACCGTTCCCGCACCAGCCCAAGATCACATGAAGGGCATAGACATGCCCATGAAACATTCGGAGAAGATGCCGGCTAAGTCGGCGCTCCAGCCGCCCGAAGGCGCCAGCGTCAAGATCGTCACCCCTAAGGCGGGCGAGGTTCTGAAAGGCGGCAAGGTTCCCGTTCAGTTCAAGCTGACCAGGGGGAAGCGAGGTGAGCATGTTCACGCCTACGTCGATGGCGAAATGATGGGGATGTTTAAAAGCGAGAAGGGAACTTTGAACGGCATCAAGCCGGGACAACATACGCTCGAACTCAGGGTCGTCACTGGAGACCACAATACGGAACTCGACGCTACCGACAAGGTCTCTTTCACAACGAAGTAAAAGTTCCGCGAAACAGAGTAAATGTGATTACTATGAAAACACAATTCACACGAACTGTCGCGGTCGTTACGGTCGAACTCACACTCTGTTTGTTCTTGGCCGCATGCAGCACTGATATCAGCGCACGCCGTGGCGCCGGTCACTCCGCTTCAGTCACTTTTGGGCCAGAACAGCGGCTCGGTCAGAACGACAAAAACCCATCCACGCCCTTCCTGCGCTTCGCCCATGATGGACGGTTGTACGCCGTTTGGACCGAGGATGACGATGGGCCCTCGCTCAAAACGAAGCAACCTGCGGCTCATCAGCATGAATCACGCATGAAAATGGCGCCCTCGCCGATGCGTGTTGCCCTGCTTGCTTCGTCAGCCAATGCCGGCAAGACTTGGTCGCCGTCCAAGCGGATCAATAGCGCCGTCGAAGCGATCGAGGGAGAAGAAGGCGGGCTGAGGCTCGCTTTCGGTCCTGATAATAAGGTGTACGTCGTCTGGTCGATACCGAACCAGAGAGGCGACAAAACGCGCGCGAACATCCGCTTTGCAATGGAAGATGGTAAAGGCGGTTTCATCCCCGCTCGGACACTCAACGAGATTAAAGACACGGCTCGCTTCCCAATCGTCGAGCTTGCGCCCGATCACACGGTTCTGGTGGCGTGGATTGATCGCCGAATTGATAACCCGACGCCGCGCGACCTTTACCTGATGCGAATTAGCCCTAACGGCCAGCAGTTGACGAAGAGCTATAAGGTAGGCGAAGGGCTATGCGAGTGTTGCCGCCTGGGTATCGCCTTCGCCGATGGCGGCAAGATCATCTACATGGTGGATCGGCAGGTCAGCAAAGAGCAAATTCGCAATCACGTCCTGCGTAAATCAACCGATGCGGGGAAGACCTTCGGCGCGTCTGTTGAAATCAGCGATGATGGCTGGCAAGTCCCTTCCTGCCCGCATTCCGGCCCGAGCATCGGTCAGGACAGTCGCGGGTACCTTCACATGACTTGGTTTACACTCGGCCGTTCGCCGGATGAAGCAGGCGTTTACTACACCGTATCGAAGAACGGTGGCCGAACATTCGCTCCGCGTCAACTCATTCACGCCAACACTGCTGCTGAGATACTCCATACAACACAGGCAGTGACAAAAGACGGAACCGTTTATTTTGCTTGGGACAATCTCGATGAGGCAAACAAAGCTCAGATTTTCTTCCGGATTTTAGCTCCGGATGGCAAAACCTGGAGCCCAGTGCAACAAATCAGCCGCGCCAGAGGAAACGCAAACCGGCCGGCGCTGGCGCTGTGCGACAAAGAATTGCACGTCGCCTGGACGGAAACAGAGGGAGAGGAATCATGGGTCGTGTTAAAGAGCGCAGCGCTTGGCCAATAAAGACACCACGTCTGCAAAGAACCGCACTCAGTAGGATGTCGTTTAGCGGCTTAGCGTTATTTTGCTGCGTGGCCGACCTGATTTTCCAGCCGGTCATCGCTTGGTCGCAGAACACTCCACAGTCCCGTCGAGATTCCGCTCCCGCTGTCGGCGCGGCGGCACTCAGCTTCGATCTTAAATCGCTGGACGGTAAACCCGTCGGGCTTCAAACCTTTCACGGTAAACCGTTGGTAATGAACTTCTTCGCGAGCTGGTGCGACCCCTGCCGGGAGGAAATACCGCTTATCAACGACCTGGCATCCAAAGCGGCGAAGGACGGCTACAGTGTGCTAGGCATCGCCGTTGAAGACGGGCGAGCCGCCGTGACCCAATACGTCACGGAGGCCAATCTCGTTTTTCCCATCGCTCTCGATCTCAATAGCAGCGTGAAGCGGATTTATCGCATCTTCGGCCCTCCGGCGACTTTCTTCATCGACGCCCAGGGAGTGATCCGGGACATAGTTCTGGGCCCCATGACGCCGGAGCGCGCGCGTGATGGACTGAAGAAAGCCGGCGTGCTCCGATAAAGCAGACGATCGGCGAGGAGCAGTAGCCGAGCTGGCTGCTGGCGACGAGGTTGGTTTTGTGTTTTATTAAAAAAGACGGTATTAAAAATTTCTTTCGCTATAATTCAGCTAATCAGGGATTAACTATGAGGAGCACGTCGCGAGAATTCGCGCGCATTGGAATTTTCGCCCAATTGGCATTGGCGGTGTGGCTGCCCGTCGGATTAGCCGCCATGTTTTTCATCGATGGCACCGTCCATGCTCAAGACTCGATCTTCGGTGATAAAAAAATTGTCCCGTTCGTTCCGAGTCCGCAGGACGTCGTTGATAAGATGATCGAGCTGGCCGGAGTAAAAAAGGGTGACACGGTCTATGATCTCGGTTCCGGCGACGGGCGAATCGTCATCGCCGCGGCCAAGAAGGGCGCCAAAGCCGTCGGTTTCGAGATCGATCCCGACCTGGTTAAAGAATCCCGCGACAATATCAGAAAAGCCGGCGTCCAAGAGCTGGCGGAAATTCGCAATCAAGACATTCTCACCGTGAATCTCTCGCCCGCCTCGGTGGTGACTATGTACTTGCTGCCCGACGTCAATCTGAAACTCAAGCCCAATCTGTTGAGCCAGCTTAAACCGGGCTCGCGCGTCGTCTCTCATTCATTCGATATGGGCGATTGGAAACCGGATAAGACGGAGCGCGTCAACGGCCGGACAATTTACCTCTGGACGATCCCCGCCCAGGCACGTTAATCATCCGCCCGATTTTTGAATTCCTGACGAATGCAACCGATCAGAAATTTCGTCATACTTGCTGTAGGAGTGGCGTTGCTTTTTTCCATCCCTGCCTATCTTTTCGTCGCTGAGCGCCCGAGCCCGGAATCGGAACCCGTTCGCGTTCTTATGAAATATCTGAAGGCCGTCTATGCGCGTGATTATCGACAAGCCTACCGTCTTATTTCAGCGCAAGACCGGCGTCTCAAGAAGGAAGACGTGTATGTTCGGGAGCGCGGCGCATTTTCAGGATTTACCTTGGAGGTGGGACGAAAACTTTCCGAGTTCATCGAGATCCGGCCGGTCAAAACGGATTTCAAAGACGACCGCGGCCGCATCAAGCTTTCGCTCACGCTGCCGGACGCCAACAGCCTGTCTGAGTTGCTCTTGAACTGGGATGAGGACCGGCTCAATGCGCTACCCAGAACCGAGCAAAAAAGAATTCTCACTTCTCTCGACCAGTTGAAACGCAAAAATGGTTTGACGATGATCCAAGGCGAAGAAGAGTTCACGATGGCCAAAGAGGACCGCGTCTGGCGCGTCTACCTTGATTGGGCCGCCGGTGTGCGCGTCAATTTCGCCGCCACCGTCCCGCCTGAGGACGGTTTGGAAGCTCGACCCACCATTAAAGAAACCGTCGCTCGCTCCGGCGAACTTTTTCAGATCGCCTATCGGGTTAAAAATTTAAGCGCGAAGAAAATTTCTGCGCGAATCGTTCATCGTGTCGAACCCAAGTCTGTCGCGCAGCACCTCGATCTCGTGGAATGCGCGCTCCTTTTGCCGGTAAGAATGCTGCCGGGAGAGGAGAAGGAGTATGCCAGCACCTATTTACTGCAAGGGGAGCTTCCCGACGATGCCAAGGAGTTGAGCGTCACGTATGAATTCAAGGTGGAGCATTAACCGAACGCTGGCCTGCTTGCCGGTTTTCCTCGGCTTCTGCGCCGCCCCGGCGCTGGCCCACTTTCCGATCCCGCCCAAGAAAGGCGAGATCGGCAGGAAAGCGGTGCAAACGGTTGTGCCCGATTTCGCTCTCGTGGATCAGAACGGCGAGCCCTTTCAATTTGCCAAAAGCCGCGGCAAGTTGGTCCTGGTGACTTTTATTTTTACCACCTGTCCCGACCTCTGCCCGCTTCTGACCGCCAAGTTCGCCGCTATCCAACGCGCGTTAGATGAAAACAAACGCGGCGACTATGTGCTGCTGAGCATTACCACGGACCCGGAGCGGGATACTCCCGGAGTGCTTAAATCCTACGCCGAGCGCTACAAGGCCGACTTGCGCCATTGGTCTTTTCTTACCGGCTCACGAAAGGAGCTGGCAAAAGTCTGGGATAGGTTCGGCGTCATGGTGAGAAAATCCGGCAGAGGAGAGATTCAACATACAACTTTAACGACGCTGATCGATCAACGAGGCGTTCGCCGTTTCGACTACTACACCGACAAGTGGCAGGAGAAAGAAATACTGAAGGACATCTCTGATCTCGGTCCTCGAGGTCACTCATGAAACGCATTTGGCCCTTAGTCGCGCTACTCTTTGCTTTTTCTCTTTGCGTTACCCCGCCGGCTGTAGCGGCCGTAAACCAAGGGATTCTGGAAGTGCGGATCAAAGATCACCGCGAAGCGATCAGCGATTTCGCCAAGCTGATCCTGAATGTGGATGAAGTGCTGATCAGTCCGAAACCCGGACTCATGTTTTGGCAGAGCGGCTGGAAGCGCTTAGCCGTTTCTCGCCAGTCCATCGATCTGACGAAGTATGTCGGCAAAGACAGCGCACCCGTCTTTCGCGGCGGCGTCGATGCCGGATCGTTCGACGCCATTCATCTAAAGCTCAAAGAAGCCAGCGGCGTACTCCATAAGAAGAGCCAGCGCAACGTTCAAATCAAAAACCTGGTTGGACCGATCAAGCTTGCCTTCGAAATTCGCTCCCAAGACGAGACTTTGATTGTTTTAGACCTGGTAGTGCTCGACATGTCCGATCATCCACCGCAAGCTTACGAATTGGGCATCAAAGGTTACGAGCTCTACACAAACGGCAAGTTGGTCGATAAGATTCCACCTGGACCATGAGCTACAAGCGAAGGGTCAGCTCTACACAAACGATAAATTAGTCGATAGAATCCTCTCCGGTTCTGAGTTTGTCGCTATGAATATCTCGAAGCTGCGTTTTCTCCTGCTGGGGGCGTCCGTGATCAGCCTGGGTGTTGTCCTGGGCACTTTTCTTTGGCTGAAGCTCATGCCAACGGTCGTCTATCGCGATCTGTCTGAAAACTCTTTAGAAGGCATGAAGCACTATGGCTCGGTGCCGGATTTTTCTCTGGTGGAGCGGAGCGGTAAAAAGACCAGTCTGGCGGAGCTGCGCGGCAAGGTCTGGATTGCGGACTTCATCTATACGAACTGCACCGATACCTGCCCATTGCAGACGGCGGACATGGCCAAGCTCCAAGAGCAATGGATAAATGAGAGCGATCTCGAATTGGTTTCCTTCTCCGTCGACCCCGAGCGCGACACGCCGCGGGTTTTGTCGCAGTACGCCGACCGGTTTAAAGCCAGTGCCAAGCGCTGGCTGTTTTTGACCGGAGGCAAAGAAGAAATCACTCGTCTGGTACAAGAGGGTTTTCGCCTCGCCGCAGCGCCCGCTCCGAACAGCAACAACGGCGACGGCGTCATCCTGCACAGCCCGCGATTCGTTCTCGTCGACAGGCAAACAAAGATCCGCGGCTACTATGACAGTCGAAACCCAGAGGCACTGAAGCGACTTAAAAACGATGTTGCAACGTTACTAAAAGACAAGGAGTAGATCCGATGGCAAAGCCTGCCACTAATAAGAAACTTAACACCAAACCAACCGCGCAAGCGTCCCTTCGCGGCGGCCCGAACTGGCCGTTATTTGTGCTCGCTCTGCTCGGCATGGCCGTGAGCGCCTATCTCACTTATTCCTCGTGGCAGGGAAAACTGGTCGCCGGCTGCACGGTAGGCAGCGGGTGCGACGTGGTGTTGAGCAGCCGTTGGTCTACCCTTTTCGGCATGCCGACATCGTTTTGGGGATTTCTTACTTACGCTTTACTCGCGGCGATCGCCTGGAACAAGCGTGCGGCTCAACAATGGAAGTGGGCTTGGGTCGTTTCTCTCTTTGGGCTGCTTTACAGTCTCTACCTGACCTCAATTTCACTTTTCGTGCTCCAGGCGGCCTGTCCTTATTGCCTCACGTCGGTTGGTTTGATGACTCTGATCTTTATCACCGTCACGTTTCAACGGCCGGCCAGGTTACCGGGATTCTCTTGGGGGCCGTGGCTCGCGAAGGGCGTTGGTGGCGCGCTGGTGGTCATTCTCACGCTTCATCTTCACTATGCGGGCTATTTGGGAAAAGCCGAAGGGCCTGAAGACCCCTGGATCCAGGGTTTGGCCCAGCATTTGTCCAAAATCGACGCGAAATTCTACGGCGCTTCTTGGTGCCCTCATTGTGCTGACCAGAAAGAAATGTTCGGTAGTTCCGTCAAGCGCTTACCCTATGTCGAATGTAGCCCCGCCGGCCCTTCAGCTCCCCAGGCCGACGTCTGCAAGGAAAAAAATATTCAAAGCTATCCCACGTGGATCATCAATGGTGAGCGTTACACCGGCATACAGCCGTTAGACAGCCTGGCGCAAATCAGTAAATACAACGCTCAAGGGAGCAAGCCCTGACGCATGCCAGAGGATCTCTTAGCAACGCGCATGATGGGTAAGAAGGCGGTCATTCTTCTTAGCGGCGGGGTCGATTCCTCGACCGCGGCAGCGATAGCAAAAAATGACGGCTTTCAGCTCCATGCCCTCAGCTTTCGTTACGGCCAGCGCCATGAGCGAGAACTCGAGGCAGCCAAAAAAGTGGCAACTTTCCTCGGAGCAATCTCGCACCGGATCATCGAGTTCGATCTTCGCGCCATCGGGGGTTCCGCTCTAACTGACCAGATCGCAGTTCCCAAAGGTCGAAGCGACAGCGAAATCTCTTGGGGCATACCGGTCACTTACGTGCCGGCGCGAAATACGATTTTTCTTTCCTTTGCATTGGCGTTGGCGGAGCGGGTTGAAGCTGAGGACATCTCCTTTGGCGCCAATCAGCTCGACTACAGCGGTTATCCCGACTGCCGTGAGGAATACATCCGCGCCTTCGAACGAATGGCGAATCTCGCCACTAAGGCCGGGGTGGAGCGCAAAAGCCGCATCAAAATCCACGCCCCCTTGATTCACCTGACGAAGAAAGAAATCATAAAAAAAGGGTTCGAGCTGGGGCTCGATTACGCGCTCACTTGGAGTTGTTATGATCCAAGTTCTGACGGGCGAGCCTGTGGGCTCTGTGACAGCTGTCAGCTCCGACTGAAAGGGTTCAAAGAGGCGGGGATCGCAGATCCGATCCCCTACGCGAGTCTTTAAAGGCAGTTCGATCCATGCTCCCTGAGCCATTTACGCCGCAGTTTCTCAGTCAACTGGAAACTTTCAGGCTGCGCACAAGAAAGGAATTCTTGGGCAGTCACCCGGGAAGTTATTCTGCGCCGCGGCGGGGAACCAGCTTGGAATTCGCCGACTACCGCAAATACTCCTTAGGCGATGATCTGCGCTATGTCGACTGGGGAATCTATGCCCGCACCGACCGGCTCTACATCAAATTGTTCCACGAGGAGGTCGATCTCTTCGCCTATATTTTCATCGACGCCAGCGCATCGATGGCTTTCCCCACCGTCGAAGAAAAATTCTTGCCCGCCAGTCATATCGCGGTGGCGCTTTCTTATGTTGTCCTGGCTAACCAAGATCACGTGAAATTGCATCTCCTGCAGGGGTCGTCTGGCGACAAGGCATCGCCGTTTTACCGAGGGCGGCGGCGCATTGCAGATTGCATCAATTTTGCGGGATCGCTCAAACCTGCAGGTTCGTTGGCAATGGCACAGGCATTGGCGGATCATTTACGGCAGTTTCGCCGTCCGGGGAAGGCGATACTCATCTCCGATTTCTTGGTTCCTACCGTCTCGTATCAACAAGCACTCAATCTTCTGCGCGCCTTCAATTTGGATATTTCGGTCATCCAAGTTTTGTCCCGCCGCGAGGTGGACCCCTCTTTTCCTAGCGGCAGTCTGGCTTTAGTTGACAGCGAAAGCCAGGCGGAAATCAAATGCCAATGGGACTCCAGCACACGCAAGAGTTATCAGGCGCGGCTTGCGCAGCACAATCTTCAAATCCGCAGTTTCTGCCATCAAAGCGGCATCCATTACTCTCTCTACGTGACCGATAGAAATCTCGGCGATTTTATCTTAGCGACCCTCCCCGCCATAGGTCTTTTCAAATAATCCATGGAGTTCCTCAATCCCATCGCTTTTTACGGCCTCTTGGCGCTGCCTCTGTTGCTAGTGCCTTATTTGATCCGGAGAAAACCGCGGCGGGTGATTTTCTCGAGCTTGCTGCTCTTCACCGAAATAAGCTCACGATCTAGCGGCCGGCCCTGGGGAAGGCTTCGTTTGCCGCCGATATTCTTCCTGCAGCTGCTCCTTTTGACACTATTGATACTGGCTTTGGGAGAACCGGTTTTCTCCGTCCGGCCGAATAAGATCGCCATTATTTTAGATAACTCGGCGAGCATGCAAGCGCTGGAAGACGGCAAAACACGCTTTGCGTTGGCCAAGGAAAAAGCCCGGAACCTGCTTGCGGATCTAAGCGTCGGCGGCAAGGTCGATCTTTATTTGACGGCTCCGCGACTGGAGAAAATCGCCGGAGCGCCCTTTGCTCCATCCGATGCTGCGGGAACCATCGCCAGCCTCGAACCCTATGATCTCGGAGAGAGTCCCGTTGACTATAACAAATCCCTCGGGCAACTGGCGGCAGAGCAAAGATACGATCGCGTGTATCTTCTCACCGACCATCCCGTCCGCAGTCAATCGGGAACGGCGCGAGTCATTTCACTGGGACAACCCAAAGACAATCTGGCGCTTACTTCGTTTCAAGTCAGACGTTCGTCGCTGGCGAATTCCCGACTAGAAGCCGCGGCTGAAGTCACGAACTTCTCTGCCAAAGACCAGAGGGTCAGGATTTTACTGCGAGGCAGCGGTGCGGTGCTTGCCAGCCGCGAGTTGGCGGTCGCCGCCGGCAAGAGCGCCTCGGTAGTTTTCGAGGGATTCCCTCTGCATCCTTACTATGAGGCTGAAATCGACGTGCGCGACGCCTTGCCCCTTGATAACCGTCGATTTGCCGTGCCTGCCAAGTCACGAGAGCTGCGCATCCTCGGCATATCGCCACGACCTCAAGCCGTCGCGAGTCTACGATCCGTCCCCGGTGTTTCCGTGGACGTCATTGCACCGGCCGATTACGAAAGGACCGATCGCTCCGGCTACAATCTGGAGATTTTTCATTTCTCGACTCCCGCCGTGTTACCGAGAAATCCCGCTTTATTTGTCTTGCCGCCCGACAATTCTTTGGTTGAATTGGCGCGGCCTATCTCAAGACCGGTCGTGTCGAGTTGGCGTGAGCCACATCCGCTGACCCGCTACATAAACTTCACTCTGCTGCGGCCCTCATACGCCCGCCCGCTGCGGCCTAAGGTTGCCGGCGAGGCGATCATGGAAAGTCCGGACGGCCCGCTGGCGTTCGCAGTGGAGAGTCAGGGCGTTCGCCATTTAGTTCTGGGTTTCGATCCGTTTCCGTACTTGGGGCGAGAGAACCTCCCGGTTTCGATTTTCACGTTGAATCTCTTGGACTGGTTCTTTGAAAGCGCCGCAGGTAAAGAAACCCCCACAGGAGAACTGTTGTCACTTGGGGTCACTCGGCAGGGGGACTGGCTCGTCACACCCAAAGGTGAGAAGATTCCACTTAAGCCTGGCCAAAAAAATTTTCCGCAGACTTTTACTCAGGGAATCTATCAATTGAATCGCGCCGGTGAAAGAGAACTGTTCGCCGTCAATCTTCAGGATACCAATGAATCGGACCTGCGTGCGCTGGCGCCCATAGAAATCCGCGGCGAAACCGGTAGCCCAAGCAGCTCCTCGGCGTTCTTTTCGTTTTGGCCCTATCTCCTCTTGGCTTCACTGGCTCTGCTGCTCCTCGAGTGGTTCATCAATCCTCGAATGGCTCGATTGGGTCTACACTCTAGCTCGAACCGGATGCTGTCCCGTTTATGAGAGAACTCTTCTCCAACGTTCAGTTTGCGAAGCCTTTCTTCTTTTGGCTTCTGCTTGCCTTGCCGCTGCTTTGGTTTCGCCTGCGCGACCAGCGGTTTAGCATCGTTATCTGGCGTACTCTGATTCTGTTGCTCTTCATTGTGATTCTAGCGGATCCCCAGTCCGTAACCGAACAGACCAGGCATGAGGAGCGGATTTTCGCCTTCGATCTGTCGCAGAGCATTCCCGAAAGCATGCATCGCTGGATGGAGAGTACGGCGGATTCGCGTTTCTCTCCGAATCAACAAGACCGGATTTTCGTCTTCGGCTCGGAAACCCGGGAAGTCACGAATTGGCGCGAATGGCTCAAAGGCGAAAATTCAGAACAGAGCTCGATCCGGCCCGGCAAAACTAGCCTGGAGAAACTATTCACCACGCTTTTGGAGCTTCCGGCCGCGCCTCGAAGTCTCTTTATATTTACTGATGGGTGGGAGACCCAGGGAAACGTCGAGCACCTGCTGCCTGCTATCGCTGGATCAGGCCTCAAAATTTACCCCATTCTGCCCGCCGGGCCGCCCAAAATCGCTAACGTAGCCGTAACAAAACTCTTGGCGCCGACTTACGGTAACAGTGGCGAGGCCCTCAATCTGAAGGTTGTTTTAGAAAATCAAAACGAACGCGAAGTTGACGGAACGTTGACTCTTACGCGTAACGGCCAGACCTTCAAGACCGATTCGGTCAAATTGAAGCCAGGAAGCCAAATCTTCACCTATCAGACCACACTTTCCGATGGGTCGCCGACCTCCTTCTACCGTGCCAGTTTCACTCCCCGTCGAGCCGATTTTGATCGCTATGCGGCGGACAACCAGGCTTTGGCCTGGGTCACGGTCCGGTCAAAGGCGAAAGTTTTGTTGTTGAATGGGCGCAGCGGCGGAGGACGATACCTGGAGGAGATCTTCAAAAGGCTGGGTTTCGAGGTTACCTCCCGCACAGCGGACTCGCCCCCCGCTCCAACAGGATACCAAGTGGTTGTCTTTAATAACGCCGAGCGAGAAAAATTCAGCACCAGTTATCTCGCGTCCATCGAGCGGCACGTAGCCGCGGGAAACGGTTTTCTAATGCTTGGCGACGAGGCGAGCTTCGCTCCCGGCAGTTATCGCCGCACTCCCATCGAAAATATTCTACCGGTGGAGCCCCGCGAGCCAAAGCGGGAGGAAAAAAACCGCGCCGTCGTACTGGTCATCGACAAATCAGGCAGCATGCGAGAACAGAACAAGATGCTTTACGCGCTGGAAGCCGCCAAGGTGCTGGTGCGCCAACTCAAGGATAACGATCTACTAGGCGTCGTGGCCTTCGACGTGAGTCCGTTTATTGTGGTGCCCATGGAGTCCGTGGGCAGACTGCGGAGCACATTTAACTCTCAAATTGATCGTCTTAGACCCGGAGGTCAGACTTACATCTATCCCGCCCTGCTCGAAGCCAAAAGGCAGCTCGAGAGACAGAATGCGGCCATAAAACATGTCATTTTGTTGAGCGACGGTGAAACGCGTGGCAGTCAGAGCGAATTAATCGATCTCGTGAGCGTCATGAAGAATGAAATGAAAATCACCGTCTCGGGTATCGCGGTCGGTGCGGAAGCGGATATCCGGCTGATGAAACGAGTCAGCCAGTACGGTGGCGGCTTGTTTCACTATACTCTGGACCCCTCGACCTTGCCCCAAATCGTATTGCAGCAAATCCAGGACAAGCCCACAGACGAACCCCCGCGCGAACGAGACTTTACGCCGCTCCAAGAAAGGGGTTCCCAGCTACTTTCGAGCTTCCCAACCAGGTCCTATCCAACTATTCGGGGTTACATGGAGACCGATCTTAAACGGGGTGCTCACCTGGATCTAATGATTCCCAGGGACGACCGTAAGGCACCCTTGTTAGCTTCGTGGCAGTATGAGCGCGGCAAATCAATTGCTTTGACCACGGATCTGGAGGGCCGCTGGAGCAGAAACTGGATCCAATGGAACGAGTTGCAGAATTTTTTGGGCAAAATTCTTGACTGGCTTCGTCCTAGCGAGGAACCCATACCGCTTCACGAGGCGAGGGTGAGCCTCTCAGCCAGCCAACCTGTTCTAGAGCTTTTTGCGTACGAAGAAGCAAGCGCCGACAGCCAATTCCGATTTTCTGTCATTGGCAAAAGCGGTCGGTCCGAAGGTACGCTCAGGAAATTGGCCCCCGGTCATTACCAGGCTGAACTGCCCATATCAGTGCCGGGTGACTATCGGATAGAGCTCACGGAGGAGCGGCGCGGCCGGCGAATACCTTATCCGCCAATAGGTTATACCCTCCCCTACGACCGCGAAAGCGAAATAGCACGACCTGAATTCAATACCAACTTACTGATTCAATTGGCGCAAGCAACCGGCGGTGAGATTAACCCAGAATCACCGGATAAGTTTCAAAAGCAGGACGTCACGCGCAACTATCAGCCAATGAGACAGCCCCTAATTGTTTTGGCTTTTGTCCTTTTTCTTCTGGAAATCGCGGCTAGAAAACTGCTCTTGTCAGAGATCGATTAGCTTTTGCACCACTATTCTTTACTTACCACTCCCTTGATGCGCTTTTCCGAGTCTACGACGGGAATCATCTGCAAATTGTAGCGCGCAAAAAGTTCGCTTAATGCTTCTTGATTCAGGTGCTCCGGGGCTGTGATCACGTCGGTGCGCATAACCTCCTGGACGGTTTTGTCGCCGGGTGTTATCAGCAAGTCCCTGAAAGTAACTGTCCCCAACAGGCGTTCTTCAGCGTCGGTCACGTAGGCGTAGTAGATGGTTTGCGCGCGATCCCGCGCATCTCTGCGAAGAAAGCTAACAGCCTCGTCGACCGTCATATAAGGACGCAAACGGGCGTACCGCGGGTTTATCAAGTCTCTAGCGTGTTCCTCGGCGTAATCCAGAAGCCCTTTGACTTCCCGGCGGGTCTTGTCATCGAGTAGCGATAAGAGCCCCTCGCGTTCTTCTCCAGGGGCTTGCTGGATCACGTCCACTGCTTCCTCAGGCGCAAGCAGCCTCATCCACACTTTCCGTTCTCCGGGTGCCAGGGCTAAAGTCAGTTGGGACTTATCCTGGGCACTCAGGTGCAGAAAGAAATCCTCCGCGTCATCCCGCTGGAGCAGCTTAAAGCCCTCAACTCGGTCCCGTCTGGAAAGGACAGGCCAAGCCTCATACAGTTCGGCCAGAGCAAGGCTCTTCTCAGCAATGTTTCCTTCATAACTCTCTAAATATAATTCCCTGGTGTCGGCGTCGTAGGCGAACAGTTCAGCTTGCCGTCCCCAACTAATGGCGATGTCCAGCTGTTCTTCGGCCTCGTCGCCGAAATCGGCTTGCAGCTTGTCGTGGAAATAATCCCGAGCCACCCGCCCATTGTCGTCGCGCTGGAGCATTTCGTAGATCCAGCCGATAACCGGCAAGCGCAGGACCCGCCCCGCAATTATTGCTTTACGAGCCAGAATGGTAGCATCAGCGTATGCCCGCCCAAGCGGGGTGAGTAACAGATCGCCTTCATGCACTCTGATGAAACCCAGTAGATCTCCCGCCTCAACTATGGGCAAGAGGTCGTCGAGTTCGAGGACCAGATCGCCACCCATCCGGTAGAGATCGACTCGACCTCCCTCATCCACAAGTTTCTCCAGCAGGCCAGCTACCGCATTGAGCTGCGAATTCGGTAACGGCCGGGTCACCCCCGGCTGTCCGGGCTGAGTGCCAAGCGCCTCTTCTTTTGGCTTGGATTGACCGGCAACGGCCGCATAGACTTTATCTACAAGACTCTGAAAGGCGGTATCTTTGCGTTGGCGCGGGTGGCGCAATGTTACCGCAATCTCGGTAACGATGTGACCAGGGTCCTTTCCCATGATCACGATGCGGTCAGCCATGAACACCGCTTCCTCAATATTATGGGTAACCATCAAAATAGCCTTTGTGGGGATTTTCTTGTTCAGCCACAGTTCCATCAACTCGCCACGCAAAGCCTCGGCGGAAAGCACGTCGAGCGCGGAAAAAGGTTCGTCCAAACATAACAATTCCGGCTCGACCGCCATTGCGCGGGCAAACCCTACTTTCTGCCGCATGCCGCCGGAAAGTTCGCGCGGATAAGCTGATTCGAAGCCATCCAAACCGACAATGTCGATGAGCTTCAAGGCGCGTTCTACGCGTTCAGCGGGCGCCACGCCGCGCGCCTTCAATGCAATTTCCACGTTCTCCTGCACCGTTAGCCACGGATAAAGCGCAAATGTTTGAAAAACAATCGTCGTGTATGGATTGACGCCTTTCAACGGCTGCCCGTGATATGAGACCACGCCGGAAGTAACAGCGTTCAATCCTGCAATGATCCGCAGCAAGGTCGATTTTCCACATCCGGATGGGCCCAGCAAGCAGACAAATTCACCCGCCTTGATCTGGAGACTTATTTCTTTGACGGCGAGAAATTGTCTGGTTTCCAACCGGTAAGCTTTGGTGACGCTTTGAAGGTCCAACAAACTGTCGGCGTCATTGACTGCTGTTGCGTCAATCATGGGTGCCTCCGGTGCAGATTTATTCCATGCGATATCGCTCTTCGGCCAGTTTATAGAGACGGCGCCAGAAAGTCCGGTTAATCAGAACAACAGTGAGAACGAGCGTCAACGTGGCCGCCAGAAGCAGTCCATAGTCGCCTGTGCTGGTTGCGCTTGCGATGAGCGCGCCCGCTCCTATGGTAGCATGGGTTTGGCCGCCGAATTCCACGTATTCAGCCACAATACTTGCGTTCCAAGCGCCGCCGCTTGCCGTGATGGCTCCGGTGATGATGTATGGGAACAACGCGGGCAGGATCAGAGTCCGCCAGCGGTCTAGGGAGGAGAGGCGAAGCAAGTCAGTGGTGTAGCGCAAATCTTGCGGGATAGCCGCCGCGCCCGCGATCACGTTAAACAGAAGATACCACTGCGTTCCCATCAGCATTAGAAGCACAGCCGCGATGTTCAAACCGTCTGGTATTTGCAATAGCGCCAGCAGCACGATGGGAAAAAGCGCTGTAGCCGGAATGGATGCAACGACTTGCACGATCGGTTGGAGAACGGTCGCAAGGCGGCGGTTCGTTCCAATAAACACGCCGACCGGAATGGTCCAAATCAAGGTAATCGCCAGTGCAACGCTCACGCGGACGAAAGTGGCGACGATCCCCTTCCCGAGTTCGGCCCATGTCGAAGTGGGAAGCGCAACCAACAGGGCTGCCGCCCGATAACTCCCGTACAAAGCCACAAGTAAGAAAACAGCTAAGATTCCTATAGCCAAACGCGAAGCTCCCGCCTCGGCGGACGGTTCCGCTAAAGCGATGCTCCCACTCATACGGCGTTGAAACTCTCCGTCTATCCACTCACTGAAGGGTCGCCATATGCGCGTACCGAATTGCTCTGCAAGCCAAGCACGTGAAAGCAGATCGAGAAACCATGAGCTCGGCGGCTCATCCCCTTCTACCATGTCCATTTTGAATCTGTCGGTCCACGCGATGAGGGGGCGCCAAACCAGCTGGTCGAGTAAGACGATAATCCCCACCAATGTGATGACGCCCAAAACAACAGCGTGTGAATCTCCTTGGTTCGCCGCGGTCTGTAAATAGGAACCGAGACCGGGCAAGCGAAAATCACGGCTTCCGACGTTGAAAATTTCCGCGGCCATCAGGAAAAACCATCCACCCGACCAGCTCATCATACTGTTCCAGAGCAACCCAATCGCGGCAAAAGGAAGTTCAACGGTCTTGAAGCGAAGCCATGGGTCAAAGCGAAACACGGCGGCGGCCTCACGCAATTCACTTGGAATGGTGGTCAGCGATTGGTAAAAACTGAATGTCATATTCCACGCTTGCGAGGTGAAGATAAGCACGATAGCCGCAACCTCGGCGGCGAATGCCTGAGGCAGAACAGCGCTGAGACTAAGCAAAACTACCGGAAGGAATGAAAGGATAGGCACACTCTGCAGCACGTCCAGCAAAGGCATGAGCACGGTTCGCGCGGTGCGATTGCGCGCCGCAGCGTAACCGTAGAACAAGCTGAACAGCAACGACAAAAAATACGCAGCAGCCATGCGCCCGACGGAAAGCAAAGCGTACCACGGCAAAGCCAAGGGGGAGAGAGAAATATCGGGACCGGCAATAATTGCAGGGGCGCGAAAGGCTAGGCGTGCGCCGGCGTACAGTATGGTGGTGACGGCCAGCAAAATAACGGCATCACCAACTGTGAAAGTTGGGTTTTCGGGCAGGGCGGGACTGAAGCGAAATTGCCGCATGATTCCCCTACTAGGGCTAATAACCGTCCTACTTGCTACTGACGACGGGGCCCGGTAGGAATGCGGCGCCGAGACTTAAGCGGGACGGCAGTGTATGAGCAAACCTGGATTATCTGAACAATCCATATTTGTTTTCGATAATAGCCGATCAATCAAGTGAGTCAAGCAAGAAGACTCCTATCGGATAGAGCTTACAGAGGAACGGCGCGGCCGAAAACTACCATATCCACCGGTTGGCTAAATCGCGCGATCTGATTTCAATACCAATTTGTTGGTTCAATTGGCCCAAGAACCGGCGGCGAGATTAACTCAGAATCACCAGACAACGTTTACGAGGAATCAGCCAATGAGACAGCGCGTGATATTAGTGGCATTTCTGTTCTTAATTCTTGAAACTATCGCCAGAATCATGCTCTTCGCCGACCTGACTAGCGATGCTTGAAAGTTGGGACCAGGCTTTCCTCCCGGAATTTCAGACTTTTCGGTTGACACACGGAACAAAACGGTTTATTCAGTAGAAGATTTTTTTATTATGCGCCTGGGCAACCGAGATATAAGCACCGGTGACTTATTGCCTGCAGACCGATTCCCTGTCTTTCTGAATGTTTTCAAGACATTGGTTTGGCTATGGGTTTTCAGCGCCGTGGTCGCAATGAAACCCTCCGCCGCCGAGGGCTCCCCCCAGAAAACCGTCCGGAAAGAAACCCCGAAGAGCAAACCAACACCTAAGACTGATTCGACCCGAAAAATAAGCAATTCTCCAGCACACAACGCGCTCTTCCGGCAGGAACCTGCACCCGTCGACCCTCTGGAAAAACGCGAGCATGTGGTTCAACAAACAAAACTCGGTGATACGTTACCGGAGCTATTAAGCCGCTTCCGCTTGCCTCAAACCGAGAAACAGCTCTGGACTCGATCCGTTCGACGAAGCTTTGGAGCACAGGCCTTACCACCTGGCAAAGAGATTCACTTTTACTTTTCTAAGCCGGCTCTACACGGTCGGAGCCAGAGGGCGCCAGGCCAACTTAAAGCGTTGGAAGTTGACTATAATGATGTCTCGACCCTCACCTGGGAAAAGGGCATCAAAGGAATCCTCTTCCAGAAGCGTGAAAAGCCTTATGACGTCGAGCTAAAGACGGTCAGCGCAACGGTGGAAAACTCACTTTTCGACGATGGGCAAAGAGCCGGTATCCAGCCGACGTTACTCTCTCAGCTTGCGGATATTTTTAACTGGGACGTTGACCTCGAAAAGGACATCCACAAAGGCGACAGCTTCAAAATAGTCTACGAGAAGAGAAGTCGTAAAGGTCAGGAAGCCAAAGCTTCGCTGCGCATCGTCGCCGCTGAATTGATCAACGCCAGCCAGAAACTGACCGCGATTTACTTTGAGAAACAGAAAGGACAAGGCAACTACTACAACTTAGAGGGAAAAAGTTTAGCTCGCTCATTTTTGCGCTTTCCATTGGAGTTTACCAACATCACATCTTATTTTACCCACTCCCGCCTTCATCCCTTGCTGAAAGCCAATTTACCCCACACCGGCGTGGATTTTGCCGCGCAGAGGGGAACTCCGGTTCGTGCCGTAGGTGACGGGGTGATTTCCCAAGCGGGCTGGAACGGCGGCTATGGTAAGGCGATCGACATACAGCATGACGCCACGTATTTGACCCGTTATGCGCATCTCGACAAGTTCGCCGAGGGGATTCGTGACGGCGTATCGGTTCAGAAAGGTCAAGTCATCGGCTATGTGGGCTCGACAGGCCGAAGCACCGGCCCGCATCTTCATTTCGAACTCTATAAGGATCACCAGTACGTCGATCCCCTAAGCGTCGATTTTCCCGCAGAAGAAACGATCGAGCCTGCCTTGCAAAAAATATTCGATAATCAAAAGCAGCTTTTGCTGGTCGAACTCTCGTCAGCGCCCCAATCCTAAATCCGCGCCGTTCCTGGGACCGCAGTCTGGATTTCAAATCACTTGATTCATTTTTTTCCTTTGCCGATGCGCACGAGGGCTTGCAATTCTCTCCCATCGGCAGAACAAGGATGCTGGTCGATCATAATTTTCCGTGCGGTACTATGATCCGGCCTCAAGGCGTGAAGACTTCATTCACAGAAGAGAATGTCGCTCCCGGTTTCGGTCCTCCGGAGATCACATAAATTGATTGTCCGATGATGGCCGCCCCCAATCCGTGGCGCGCCGTTGGCATGGGCGCCCAGCGGCGCCAGTTGTTCTTCACGGGATCGTAAGACTCGGTTTCATTATGGGTTCCAGAGCCGGATTCTCCTCCAAAGACAAATATCTGTCCGTTAAGTGAAGCCGCCACAATCCCGCTTCTTACCGTCGGCATCGCCGTACGCGGCCGCCAACGATCCGTGGCGGGGTCGTACTCTTCGTTTTCCGTAATACTTCTGTCGTGTCTGCCGTTGATGCGTCCCCCAATAGCATAGAGTTTTCCGTTCACGACGCCGATCGCGTGGTGGTCCCTGGGTGTCGGGATCGGGGCTCGTCTTACCCAACGGTCTTGGGCGGGATCGTACTCTTCGTTAGCAGTGGTATTTTTGCCGTTGGCGCCAACGCCGCCGACGGCGTAGATCTTTCCGGCAATCACGCCGACGGCTAGCGCGCCCCTCGCCGTGGGCAGCGGCGACCGGGCGCGCCAGCGATCGGTCGAAGGATCATATTCATAAACGCTGTCCGTCGAGCCTTGGCCGGACATGTATCCGCCGATCACATAGATCTTTCCATCGACCGCGGCGGCGCCGATGTGGTGTAACGGACGCGGCAGCGATGCGCGGCGGCGCCAAATATTCTTAGCAGGATCATACTCTTCGACGAGGTCGCCGTTTTTTTCATAGCCTCCCATGACGTAGATCTTGCCGCCGAGTTCCGCCGCCGCTACTTCGGTTCGCGCTGAAGGCATGGGAGCACGAAGTTCCCATTTGCCGGGCAACGCTTCACTCGCACCGGTTAGCGACCTCAAGAAAAACACGAATACGAGGCTTAACTCAAGCAAGCGAATACCGACTGCGGTCATGTCTCAATAAATTTCAACTTCGATTCAATGTCTTAAGCGGAAACCTGACGTGCATGGCGCCCAGATTGCCGACTCATGAGACCGAATGGCCGAGTCTACGATGGATAGGGATTCTCGAGAGCATTGTTTTCCATCAGGGAGTGCAAATCGACCATGGTGAAGGCGCAGTATTTGGGCTCGTATCCGAGCTTTGTGGTCGTCATTCCCTGCTCCAAGATACGCTGCAGGATCATGCGGTTCAGGGGGCCGTGCCCCATTCGGCCGTCGTGCTGAAGCAAATCCGCCTCGGCATGGGCAGTAAAATATACGGCTTGCTGCGTTGTCATCCCATAGTGGGAGACGAGAGCATTCGCCCATTGCTTAGACCAGTGACCGAGAGTCTCCTCGTACACGTGCATCCCCCAGAGTTCGATAATCGATCCGTCCTGGAACATGCGGCGGCAGTAATCGCTGATAGCTCGCCCGGCGGCGGAGGCAGGTTGTTCCAGCACCTGCGCCCGGGAAAGCCCTAACGCTTTCGCGGTTTCGAGTAAGATCAACGTATGTCCCGGGGGCTTGGGCGAGATCAACTCTTCGGCGATTTTTTCCGTGAAGGCCGGCAGGAGATCGTAATTGCGGACAAAAAAGGGCAGGTGGACGTAATACGAAACCGCGTTGAGAGCGACAACCTCCACGGAGAAGAGCCCCCAATCTTTGAAGAAGCGGCGCATGCAGCCAAGCGGGAGGCGGCCTTCTCTAAGCTGGGTCATAAAGGAACCGTGATGAATCTTTTGTTCCCAATGAAGGAAAAGATCATGATACAGCTGATCAACGTACGCTTTGGCTTCAGTTGAATTCATGAAACTGAATTTTGGCGGAAATCAGGCTTTGGGATGATGTTAAGGAGCCTTTACATAAAGGGGTAATTTTCTGTATTGTTAAAACCTAAAAGGTTCTTGATGTCAATCGTTCACGGAGGCAAAAGAGATGGAAGCGCTGAGCCCTGATAAGTTTCTCAAGCAATTGTCCGATCATCGTGAGGCCTTTTGGGAAAAGATGACCGCGGAGCGCAAGAGCTATGGCGCCGAAAAGCCTCTCACTCCGCAAATCGTCGTCCGACGGCTGCAGTTTGGAGTTGTGATGGAAAGAAAGGCCGCCGAAGTCAGCGCGCCCTGGGTGTCCCGTCTACCTGAGTTGGAACTGCAACAGTCGCTATCGGAATACGTGGCCAATGAATTGAAGCACGCCTCTATTTTACGAAAAAGAATTTCAGAACTGCATGCTGATCCCGATGCGTTGTGGAAAAATCCGCTCGAGGAACTCAAGGAGCTTTGGAATTTTCATGACTCCCTGGGCTCTTTCTGTGAGTTATTCGCGAGCGTGCAATACGGCCATGAAGAGTTCTTTCCCCGCACTTCGAAGTCATTTATCGAACGGGTCGAGTCGATCGATCCGCAGACGGCAGCGATCTATCGGGATACGCTGCTAGCCGATGAAGAGGGTCACGAGTGGCTTGCGCCGGAAATCCTGCGGTGCTATGCGACGGATTCGGTCACGCAACAGCGCTGCCTGGAAGCTTTAAAAAAAGGCTGTGAGCTTTTTGGGCGGGCGATCGAGAGTTTTAATCGGAGCTTGCTGGCGTAGCCGTGACCGGGTAGCGCTTTGATCGCGGAAGAGATAATTAGAATGGCGGCATTCAATCAAGAGTAACTGGTCGTATAAGCCCGTTCAGTGTTTGGGCTCAATTCTCTTTCCGTAAGTGACCTCGCCTTTGTCCACCCGGAGCGAGAACCCACATTCGGGATTCGTACAAGCCCAGGCTTTGAACACCACCGAAGCCCCGTCCTGCCCATAGTCCGATAGCGGGATAAGAAGCCCATTATTGCATTTTTGGCATTTCGGCAGGTCCATCTCCACTCCTCCTTTCAGCGACCGAACACAGCGAACCTCACCCAGAGACAATAAAATTCTATAGTATTGATTAGGCCTAAATCAAGCTGTTGTCCCGGGTGGACGATAGGAGGTTGAGGAGCTCTCGTTCAATCATTTTTAAAAAGAAAGAGGGATAGCCGGGTGATCCAGCTATCCCTCTCTCAAGCGAGACGAACGAGTGAAGACTACTTTTTCTCCGTCTTCTTCTCCGTCATGTCGCTCTTTTTCTCTTCGGGCTTCGTTGTCTTAGCCTTGGTCTCGGTCTTAGCTATGGAGCTGGCGACCATCTTTCCATCCTTTTCGGTGTAGGAAACTTTAACCATGTCACCTACTTTTACCTTTTCCAGCGCGCCTTTGGCTTTGGTATCGGCGGTCAGGTTGGTCTCTTTATCCTTTGCCTTAACGGTCAGCGTACCCGCCTTGGCATCTACCGACGTGACCTCACCCGTGATACGCGTGGTCTTCGGCTTCTCGGATTTCATCTCTGACTTTTTTTCTGTTGCCGGAGCCGCCGGAGTTGCTGGAGTCGCCTTTTTCTCCTGCGCGAAGCTAACACCGCTGAAAGCTAGTGTAGTCAAAGCGACAACTAATACCTTAAGTGCGTTCTTCACAGTATCACCTCCTTTCTTTATTTAGACGTAGCGACTTGGAAATGCTTCAAAGGACCACGAAATTCGCCCCCAAGGGCAATCCGGTGACGCCCGGAAGGCCCTGGTTTTATTCATGTTCCGGCTTGCATTGCCGCCAAGCCCGGAAACGGTCAGGATAATTCGTAAAAGCGCCGGGCGTTATCTTCAAGTAGCTTTTGGCGAACCGCAGAAGAAATATCGTCCCTTTCCTTAAGGTACCGGGCCGTCCCTTCGGTACGATCGGCGTGCGGGTAATCAGAAGAATACATAAAGAGATCCTCCCCCACCTCTTCTACGACGCGACCCAGGAAAGATTCATTCCCCTCGCAGCCAAAGAAAATCCGCCCCGACTTCAGGTACTCGCTTGGCGGATGGCTGATCAAATCATGGGCGCCATAGCGTGGATTCTCAAAATGGTCGTCCATGCGTTCGACATGGGCCGGCACCCAGCTGATTCCTCCCTCAAGAAAGGCGAACTTTAGGTTCTCAAAACGATCGAGTAGTCCGGAACATAGCACGCTGGTGAGGCCCGCCATGATGGGAAAGATCCCCGCCAACACTCGGTTCGGAAAATGGTGCTCAAAAAGCTTGTCGACCACAGGAAATTGCAGGCTGAAGTGAACCGCAACGGGCAGCTTCAATCGATTCGCCTCGACGAAAAACGGATCATGATGAGGGTGGTCCAGCCGCTGCGCGCCTGCTGTGCCGTTGATCATCACGGCAGACATGCCGAGCTCTTTGATGCGGGCGAGCTCTTTGGCGGCGCCTTCGGGATCTTGCAGGGAGACAACCCCAACGCTCTTGAGCCTATCGGGCGCTTGCGCACAAGTCGCCGCCAACCACGTGTTATAGGCTCGGCAAACTCCCATGGCCAGAACACAATCCGGCCACGCGTTGACGTGCAAAAGGAAGCTCGGGTAGAGAAACTGTACGTCAATGGACTCTCTGTCGAGGTCGTGCAACCGCTCTTTCAGGTTGGTCAAGGTCTGACTGCCCATGGACGCGCGGCGCTCCGATTGTATTGCCTTCCCCGGAGGCGCGGCCGTCCCGGGAGCGCCCGCTCCTCGTATGGATGGTCTCCTGTAGGCAGTCTGACCGTCAACCACCCAGAAATTATATCCTTGGTCATCGCTGAGCAGTCTCGGGCGGTAATTTCTGAGTGGCGGTTCCATGTACTTCTCAAACATTTCTTCCGTCTCAAAAAAGTGCCCGTCACCGTCAATGATCATATCCCGTATCCTCTCTGAAAAAATGAGTCTCATCGAGAGGCTCTGGTTATTTCAAGACCCAAGAGCCTTACCGACGAATTAGTTCTTTACTCTTGTGCCGTTGCCATGACAACCGACTCGAAACCATCATTTTGAACGCTGAGAAACGGCTTCAGGACTCAGCCCGGCAGACCAAGGATAAGCCTTTTGGCTATGGCTGATCTTTGACCGCACCATGAGTTCGGCATGGCTCACGCCTACGGCTTTCGTGTTGACGACCGGCACGCCAATAGAGGGTTCCAATTCCCCGGGCGTGACGACATAGGGGTAGATCTTTCCGCCCAGTGGAATGATGGCTTGCGCGCCGTGCTCGACGAGCTCGCGGCCGGCGGCGACGGTGCGCTCGACGATGATGTCATGGTAATCTGACAACTCGCCGGCGTCATAAAGACCGACCGTCCTGATCCCGGACACGAAGGCGGACATGCCATAGGTTTGCACCAATCTCATAGTGTGAGGAATATGAGTCTCCAGGGGAACGATGAGGCCGAAGCGATCACAGATGCTGGCGGTGAAATGAAGTGACGCGCGCAATAAACCTATCACCGGGATCCGCACCGCAAGCCGGCTCGCCTCGACGCCGGGGTCGAACGTATTGCTCTGCATGACGGCGTCGAATCCCAGGCGCTCGGCTTCGATGGCTTTTTGGACCAAAGCCGGGGTTTCCAAGATATGATGCAAGCCCGACAGGGCCTTCCGTTCTTCCAAAAGACTCAGCACTTCACCCCCGCCGAGATCGTCGGGATAAGCGAGCTCAAAGGTTGTTCCGGGCGAGGCATAGCTCCGAAGCAGTTCCTGGATGTGAGCTTCCAGTTGCGGCGAATGGCGCTTGAATGAATGATTCAAGAACATGATACGCATGGTAGTCTCCTTGGTTACCTGTTACGCACAAGTTGCTCGGCTTATCAAGAAGATATTTTAACTGCCAAAGATCGTTCTGAGCTGTTGTGTATACTCACCCAGCTTTTCCGCCAGTGCCGGATTCAACGGCACCATTTTGATTTCTTTTAGCGCCGCAGGTTGCTCCGTCGCAAGGTCGGCGCGCGCGACGAGTCTGCCAAATCCTTGTTGGATTTTTTGTCCATCGCGCGACAAGGCGAAATCGATGAACAGCTTCGCGGCGTTCGGATGAGCGGCTTGCGAGGAAAGACCGATTCCGACCATCACAGCCGGCGCGGCGCCTAAGGCCGTCCAGTCGATGGGCGCGCCTTTCTCTTTCATGCGATCTGCCGAAGAGGCTGGAATGTTAATATCGAGCAAACCCTCTCCTGCGGCGACGAGTTGGGCCAAGAGTTCATGTCCTTCTCGCAGCACCGGCTGCTGCTTTGCGAGATTGTGCATGTATTGAAGGCCGCGTTCGCGGCCCATGATTTGCAACACGCCGGCAAACCAGTCCGCCTTCGTGCCCTCCATCATCATCTTTCCTTTCCACTTGGGATCCAGCAGGTCATCGTAACTTTTGGGAACCAACCGTGGCGGCACCAGACGGGTGTTATAGGCGACGACATAGGGATTGTAATAAACCGTTGTCCAATATCCCGCTTCCTTAAAATTCTTCGGATATAGGGCATCGGCCTGCGCGGTGTAGCGCGCCAGCACGCCGCTCCGATTGAAGATATGCATGCTGAATTCCACCGTCTGAATGACGTCGGCGAAGAGCTTCTTGGCTCTGGCTTCGGTCAGAACTTTGCTTAAAAGCTTTTCGCTGCCGGTGCGGTTCAGTTTGACCTTGACGAATGGATAGCGCTTCTCGAACTCGGCGATTAGGATATTTGCCTCGCCCAAGTTCATCGAAGCATAGAACACGATTTCGCCTTCGCGCTTGGCGCCCTCGACGAGTGCCTCATTACTGGCGAATAAAGTCCGAAACGTTCCGGGAAAGAGCAGCAGTGCGAGGACGGTCACTGCGAATTCAATCCTTATTTGGTTCGGAATCCTCACGCGATTTCCGCCAATGCGTATGACGATTAAGCCTTGGAACCGGCTAGGATGCGACAAAACCGCTTTGTTCGAGCTCGCGGATAAACCGCTCATCGACGAATTGCCGGGCGTCTGCCTGTTTCGCCTCCGGGACTTCCTTTACCATGAAGTTGAGCAACATCTGGAGGGCGGAAACAACGGGATAGGGAATAGGTGGCATTCCCGGTTGCGTGAGATCGTAAGTCTCCTCCGCAACGCTTCGGTCCGTGATTCCGCTGTACTCGGCTTGGACCTCGATCGTAAACTCGCGGTCCGTGCGATAGTGGTGCATGCCTTCGACGTAGGCTTTGATGAACTTCCCGACGATGTCGGGATTCTTCTGAACGTAATCGCGGCGGGCCGCAATCCCACCGAGAGAATAATTCAAGCCGTACTCAGCGAAATCTACCAAGTAATGACAGCCCTTCCTTTGAGCGTAAATAGATTCCGGCGGCGTGATAACGATTGCATCGCAATTGCCGCCAAGCAGGGCTTCAATCTCCCTATCGCCGCCGGGTGATATGGGTTCCTTATGTAAGCCCAGAATACCCGTCGCTTCAAACTTTTCGATGATAAAATTCACCAGCGCGTCGTTCAAACCGCCATCGCCGACAAAACCGATTTTCTTGCCTGCCAATTGCTCGCGGCGTTCGATCCCCGGTCTGCCCATAATGAATTGCTGGTTGATACCGCCGGTAAGGAAAACCAAATCGGCTTCGCCTTTTAGTATCGCTCTCAACGGCGCTGGCGCCGCCATATTGCCAAACTGAATCTCTCCCGACATGAGTCCCCGCACAACCCCTTTTGCTCCACCCATCAAAAGCGGCCTGCCGACTTCCAGCCCATGCTTTTTGAACAACCCGGCCTTCCACGTCACCATCATCGGTCCGGCACCCTGTCCGATCGTCGCGTAGCCAGCTGTTACATTAGTCAGGTCTGCCATTCTTTCATCTCCTTCGGCAATCGCTGTCCGCTTGCCTTAAAGAACGACGAGCTGATTTATCTCCTACCACAGCATCATGGCGAGAAGTCAAGTTGCAAACCATCTTTGATTCTCATTGACACCATTCTAGCCTCAGCGTATATTTAAATTCCGTGATGCGCTTTCCCTGAGGGCCATTGCGGTTTTTTATTTTTAGGGACGAGCATTCGGCTATGACCCTTCTTCCGTGGACCGGCGTACCTGTAATCGATTGAATCTATGGCCGTTGTGGCGATTATCCCGGCGCGCTATGGTTCGACTCGTCTTCCGGGAAAGCCATTAGCTGAAATCGGCGGCAAGCCGATGATCCAACATGTCTATGAGAGCACCTCGAAAGCTCGTGTTTTGGATCGTGTTCTGGTCGCGACTGATGATCAGCGCATAGCAGAAACCGTTCGGGGTTTCGGTGGCGAAGTGATGATGACCGCGAAAGATCATGCGAGCGGCACAGATCGGTTGGCGGAGGTCGCGCGGAAAATCAAAGCGGAATGCATCGTCAATGTGCAGGGCGATTTGCCGTTCATTAAGGCAGAGACGATCACCCGAGCGGTTCGGCCCATGCGCCGCGACCGCTCGATTCCCATGGGGACAGTCTGTACGCCGATTCACGACGAGGACGAATGGCATAACCCGAACATTGTGAAAGTTGTCACGGATGCCAAGGGGTTTGCTATTTATTTTTCTCGCGCAACGATTCCCTACCCGCGCAACGACGTCTCACCGTACCGCGACCCCACAGTTAGATCGGATCAAAAAGTTTGGGGCCATCGTCACCTCGGGCTATATGTTTACCGAAGGGATTTTCTCTTGAGATTCGCCAGGCTTCGACCAACATGGCTCGAGCAGACGGAGTCATTGGAGCAGCTACGGGCGCTGGTCTACGGCCATCGAATTTATGTTGCCGCAGTTGATGACCGGCCGGTGGAAGTGGATACCCCAGAGGATTTAGTTAAGGCGAAAAATTATTTGAACCAGTTGAGGAATTGAGAGGAAGCCATGGCTGGCGTAAAAACCAAGTTCATTTTTGTGACCGGCGGCGTGGTATCGTCGCTGGGTAAGGGACTGGCCTCGGCATCGATTGGCGCGCTGATGGAGAGCCGGGGGTTAAAAGTAACAACACTCAAGATGGATCCCTATATCAATGTGGATCCAGGCACCATGAGCCCGTTCCAGCATGGCGAGGTTTTTGTGACCGACGACGGTGCGGAAACCGACTTAGATTTAGGACACTACGAGCGCTACGTGTCGACCTCTATGAGTCGCAAGAATAACTGCACGACCGGTCAAATTTATGAAACCGTTATCGCGAAGGAACGTCGCGGAGACTATCTCGGCGGCACCGTGCAAGTCATTCCGCACATTACGGACGAGATCAAGCGGCGCATTTTAGCCGCGGCCGAAGGCTACGATATCGCGATTTGTGAAGTCGGTGGAACCGTCGGAGACATCGAAGGGTTGCCTTTTTTGGAAGCCATTCGTCAGTTCGCTTGGGATTGGGGCAGGGAAAATGTTTTGTACGTTCATCTCACGCTCGTGCCCTATATCACCGGCGGCGGAGAGCTCAAGACCAAACCGACTCAACATAGCGTTAAAGAACTTACCGGTTTGGGAATCCAGCCGGATATTTTGCTTTGCCGCACGGATCGCTTCCTCGATAGGAAGATTAAGGCGAAGATCGCCCATTTCTGCAACGTGAAAGAAGAGTCGGTCATCACCGCTAAGGACGTGGAATGGATCTATGAAGTCCCGCTGGTCTTCCATGAAGAAGGACTGGACGCTCAGGTCGTTGAGAAACTCCACATGTGGACCGGGGCGCCGAATCTTCAGAGGTGGCAAAAGATCGTCCAGGTGCTGAACAACCCGAAATCTACGGTCCGCGTCGCCGTCGTCGGGAAGTATATGAGCCTAAAAGAATCTTATAAAAGTCTATTCGAGGCTCTGGTCCACGGCGGCATCGCCAACGAAGTTAGAGTCGAGTTGGATTACGTGGAGGCCGAAAAAGTTGAAGAGGTGGGAGCCGGTGAACTCCTGGCGCAAGCGGACGGCATCTTGGTGCCGGGTGGGTTCGGGGACCGTGGCAGCGAAGGCAAAATCGAAACCATACGCTACGCGCGCGAAAAGCAGATTCCGTTTTTCGGAATCTGTCTGGGAATGCAAATGGCCGTTGTCGAGTTTGCGCGCAACGTTTGCGGCCTGGCTGGGGCCAATTCAAGTGAGTTTGATCCAAATAGTCCGCATCCTGTGATCCACCTGATGGAGTCGCAGCGGGGGATCGACAGCAAAGGCGGGACGATGAGGCTCGGTGCCTATCCGTGCGCCTTGCAAGACGAATCATCGGCATTGAAGCTCTACGGCCGGAAGAAAATTTCCGAGCGCCATCGTCATCGTTATGAATTCAACAACGGCTACGCTGAACAGTTAACCGCAAAAGGAATGGTTCCGAGCGGCATATCGCCGGATGGAAACCTGGTTGAGATCATCGAGCTTAAAGATCATCCCTGGTTTCTCGGATGCCAGTTTCATCCGGAGTTCAAATCCCGCCCGATGGATTGCCATCCGTTGTTCAAAGGATTCATCAAAGCTGCGTCGCAGAACCGTCAGGCCCTGAGAGAAGTCCCGCGAATTAAGGTTGCGCGCCCCTGAGTCACTACGGTAGATCGACACGCATGGCGGCTAAACCGGTTAAAGTAGGCAGTATCGAGATCGGTGCTGGAGCACCTCTGGCCGTCATCGCCGGTCCCTGCGTGATCGAGAGCCGAGAGTCTGCCTTGAGACATGCTGCCGCGCTCAAAGAAGCGGCGGATCGGGTCGGAGTCCCTTATATCTTCAAGTCTTCCTACGATAAGGCCAACCGCTCCTCGTTGGGTTCCTTTCGTGGTCCCGGTTTGGCAAAGGGCCTTGAAATTTTGGCTGAGGTAAAACAGAAAACTGGGGTGCCGGTGCTCACCGACGTACACGAGAAAGAGCAGGTGGGGCCGGCCAAAGAAGTTATTGATATCCTGCAAATCCCCGCGTTTCTCTGTCGTCAGACGGACTTTGTGGTTGCAGTTGCCCGATCTGGCAGGGTGGTCAACGTTAAGAAGGGACAGTTTCTAGCCCCCTGGGACATCCGCAACGTCATTGAAAAGATTCTCTCGACGGGAAATGACCAGCTGCTGGTGACTGAACGCGGGGTTTCGTTTGGCTACAACAATCTGGTTTCCGATATGCGCGCCCTGGTGGTGATGCGGGAGCTGGGTTATCCCGTCGTTTTCGATGCGACCCACAGCCTGCAACTTCCGGGAGGGCTAGGGAAGGCTTCCGGTGGCGAGAGAAAATACATCGCTCCACTGGCACGCGCGAGTGTGGCGGTTGGAGTCGACGCACTCTTTATGGAAGTCCACGAAGATCCGGATCGTGCATTGAGCGATGGTCCCAACTCTCTGCCCTTGAACGAGTTCGAGGAGTTGCTTCGAGTCATCAAGCAGCTCGACGGGATTCTGAAAGGCAATTCAGCACGATGAATAAAGCGGTTGCGTTACAGCGGGCGAAAGACGTCCTGAACATCGAGGCGAAGGGCATCTTGTCTCTCATGGATCGACTGGATGATAGTTTTGTCCGGGCCGTTGAGTTGCTGCACGGCTGCCGCGGCAAAGTGGTTGTGACCGGAATGGGGAAGTCGGGATTGATCTGCCGCAAGATCGCGGCGACGCTCTCGAGCACGGGCACCCCGGCCTTTTTTCTCCATGCCGGTGACGCCAATCATGGCGACATGGGGATGATCATGCAAAACGATGTCGTTCTCGCTATTTCTAACAGCGGCGAGACCGAAGAGATCCTAAGGCTGATCCCCATTCTCAGGCGATTAGGGGTAAAACTGATTGCCATGACCGGAAATCATGGATCCACCCTTTCGCGTGCAGCGGAGGTCGTTCTTGATGCCGGCGTAAAGGAAGAGGCCTGTCCGCTCGGATTGTCGCCGACGGCGAGTACTACGGCGGCTCTGGCTCTTGGCGACGCCCTTGCCGTTATTTTATTAGAGAAGAAAGGCTTCAAGGAGGAAGACTTCGCGCTGCGCCACCCAGGGGGGACTCTGGGGCGGAAGCTTCTGCTGCGCGTCGAGGACTTGATGCATCGGGACGCCGATATACCGCTTGTGCGGGAAGAAACCTCCATGAAAGAGGCAATTCTCGTTATCACATCGAAGCGTTTCGGAATAACCGGCGTGACCGGTAAACGGGGCAATCTGATCGGAGTCATTACCGACGGTGATCTGCGCCGCGCGCTACAAACGCATGGTGGCGGTATTCTGAGTAGGAGAGCGGACGAGATTATGTCCCTTAAGCCGAGATCGATCGAGAAAGACGCCCTTGCTTCGCAAGCCCTCGCAAGAATGGAAGAGAACGTGCCACGTCCGATCACCTCGCTGTTTGTCGTCGAGAGACCCGGCGATCTGGTCCCAATCGGGATCTTACACATTCACGACCTTCTCAAGGCCGGCATCGTTTAACCCTCCTGTGAAACGTATCCCGCTCAAGGTCCGGAACAAGGCCAAAAAGATTAAACTCCTCCTGCTCGACGTCGACGGGGTGCTTACCGACGGGGGCATTTTCATCGATGATCGCGGCTACGAGACCAAGCGATTCGACGTGCGCGACGGTCAGGGTATTGCACAATTGAAACGCGCAGACATCGAGGTCGGATTCATTACAGGCCGCTCCTCCAAGGCCGTGCATCATCGAGCACGAGAGCTTGGGGTCAAAATCGTGCACCAAGGTGTTCAGGACAAAGCCGATATTTACAAGCGGATCAAGCAAAAAACCCGGCTCACCGATGAGCAGATTGCCTATATGGGGGACGATGTCGCCGATCTGCCAATATTGCGCAAAGTGGGACTAGCGTTCACGGTTCGAGACTCGTGGTCTGGGATCAAGTCGGAGGCCCATTACGTGACTCAAAGTAGTGGGGGTAAAGGGGCGGTGAGGGAAGTTTCGGAGCTGCTACTTCGGGCTCAAAATATTTGGAACGACCTAGAAAAAAAACATTATCCTGCCTAGAATTATCTATATATTTGTGGGGTAAGTGCAATTTTCGTGCCCGTTGCTTTACACGCACCGGAAAGAGTGGTATTTTTAGCACCTGATTTCTGGAGAATCGCATGCGTAAACGTAGACGATTTATCTTGCTCCTGGTCATTTTTCTTTCGCTCGGAGGCGTGGGCTATAAAGTGGCGGAGAGCATTTGGATTATGAAGGCCCGCGAGTTCAGGAAAAACCCCCTCAAGGCTTTGGACTACCTCCCCGACTCGGCCTTGCACATGAAGGATTTTCGTCGGGCAAAGATCGAGGAAGGCCGGAAGGTATGGGAGCTTTTCGGGGACGAGGCGAACTACTATAAAGAGCAAAAAGAAGCGATCATCAAGAAGCCGCGATTTTATTATTACGATAAGAAGGGGCAGACCGTGGAAACAACAGGTGATATGGCCCATGTTTACTTGAATGAAAAGGAACTCGAGAAAATGGAGCTTCAAGGAGGAGTCGAGGTGACCTACCAAGGCTATGTTTTGAATTCCGAGCACGCTGTGTATTTGCCAGACAAGCAGCAGATCGTGTTTCCCAATAAAACGACCATGGTGGGCGACGGGCTCGCCTTGGAAGGCTCGAGCATGGAAGTTGAATTGGACGATAGAAAAATGCGCCTGCTGCGAAACGTCAAGACCAGAATCGAGCCTGATACGCTGGCCAAGAAGAAAAAAGATTCTAACTCGAATCTCGCGCGCGGGGGATAAATGCGTCGTTGGCTGCTCAGTTTGCTTCTAATAGGGTTGTCTCTTTCCTCGGGATGGGCGGTGTCGCTTGCTGCCAGCGCCGCGCCGCCAGCCAAAGAAGAAACAAAGAAGGGCGCCTCCGGTTTCGAAATCAACAAAAAGGACCCGATTTATATCACCGCCGACTGGATGGAGGTTGATCAGAATAAGAACACAATCACTTACAAGGGACGCGTGGTAACCATTCAGGCGGATATGACTATGAGGAGTGAGGCACTGATCGCTTATTACGATCCGGAAACGAAGCAAATGAGGCAGATCGTAGCCGAGGGAAAAGTGAATGCGACGCAGGGGAATCGCGTAGCGACGGGAGAAAAGGCTGTCTTCGATGACAAATCCAAGACCGTCACTCTCACCGGGAACCCTGTCATGCGCCAAGGCAATAGTCAGGTCACGGGCACCAAAGTGGTTTACTATATGGACCAAGATCGCGCGATCGCCGAGGGTGACGGCAAGGTTAGGGTACAGGCGACGATCTTCCCGGAAGAGCTGAAGAATCAGGATAACGAAAATGCCGCAACTGGAAAACAGAAATGAGCATTCTCAGGGCGGCGGCGGTGTCGAAATCTTATGGTGGTCGTCGCGTTGTCGATGCAGTAAACTTGGAAGTCAAAGGCAGCGAAGTTATCGGTTTGCTCGGTCCCAACGGCGCGGGCAAAACCACGACGTTTCATATGATGGTTGGCTTGGTGCCGCCGGATGAAGGGCAGGTGATTCTGAACGATGAAGATCTCACTGCGGCGCCGATCTACGAACGGGCACGAGCAGGAATCAGTTATTTGCCGCAGGAATCCTCTGTGTTTAGGCGGCTTACGGTGGAGGAGAATCTGTTGGCGATTTTGCAAACGTTGGACCTGAGTTCCGAGCAACAACAGGAACGATCACAGGCGCTCATGAAAATGCTCGGTATCAGCCACCTCGCGACCCATAAGGCCTTTACCTTGTCGGGTGGAGAGCGACGCAGGGTCGAAATTGCCCGTGCGCTGGTTCTCTCGCCGTATTTTCTCTTGCTCGATGAACCTTTTACCGGCGTGGACCCGATCGCCGTCACCGAAATTCAAAAGATCATACGCCGACTGGTCACCAGTGGAATTGGCATTCTCATCACCGACCACAACGTGCGAGAGACGCTGGGAATATGCGACCGTGCTTACATTGTCAATGAAGGGTCTATCCTCGAAGAGGGCACGCCTGAGACCATCGCCACAAGTCCCAAGGCGCGAAAATTCTATTTGGGAGAAAGTTTTAGATTTTAGTTATGGCTCTTGAGATTCGACAGGTTCAAAAACTCGCGCAGCAATTGGTCATGACGCCTCAGTTGCAGCAGGCGATCAAACTGCTGCAACTCTCGCGCCTCGAGCTACAAGAGATGGTCTCTCAGGAACTGCAGGAAAATCCTGCTCTTGAAGAAGCTCCCGTAGAAGAATCCCAAGCCACTGAACAGATACGGTCCGAAGTACAACCGGATAGTCCTGAGCCGACAATAGAACTGGTCATCAATCGGGAACAGTCGGTCGTCGACAAGATTGGCACGATGGATTGGCAGGAATATCTCGACACCCACTCCAACGACCGACATGGTTCCTTGACCGCTGAGGCGACAGCGGACGACGGCGAGGGGCCACCCTCTTGGGAAAACAGCCTGACCAAAAAAACGTCCCTGGAAGATCATTTGATCTGGCAACTGCGTTTGTCGAAGATAACCGAGCGAGAGGAGTCCATCGGACTCTATATTATCGGCAATCTCGACGAAAACGGCTACCTCGCCCTTCCCCTCGATGATGTCTGCAAAGCGACAGAAAGCGCTCCCGAAGAAGTCCAAGCGGTCTTGAAACGAATCCAGTTTTTCGACCCCGTCGGAGTAGCCGCGCGGGACCTGAGAGAATGTTTACTCGCCCAATTGGAAAATCTCAGCCTCGCCGACAGTCTGGCGGCACGCATTGTCGCCGATTTTCTCCCGCACTTGGAATCGAAACGGTACGAAAAAATGGCTCGCGATCTAGGGGTGACCATCGACGAGATAGCCGAAGCAGCGCATCAGATTGCCTCTCTGGAGCCCAAGCCTTCCCGCGGTTACGAACAGGACGAAGTCCGAACTGTCTTGCCCGATGTCTTTGTCGAAAAGATAGGCAATGAATACGTCATCTATCTGAATGACGACGGTGTGCCGCGGCTTCGCATCAGTTCCCTTTATCGCCGCATGGCAGGGCAGGAAGGAGTGGCCGAGGAACAAGCCCGGCAATATCTACAAGAGAAAGTTCGTGCAGCCACTTGGTTGATCAAAAGCATTCAGCAGCGCCAGCAGACTCTCTATCGCGTCACTCAGAGCATTTTCAAATTCCAACAAGAGTTTCTCGATCATGGAGTCAAGGCTCTCAAACCGATGGTGCTGCGCGACGTGGCCGAGGATATCCACATGCATGAGTCCACCGTGAGTCGGGCCACGGCGAACAAATACGTTCACACGCCGCAGGGGCTCTTTGAACTCAAGCATTTTTTCCAAAGCGCGATCGCCGTGAAAAATGGAGAAGATGTCGCCAGCGAGAGCGTGAAAGAAAAAATCCGCGAGATCATCTCGAAGGAGGATCCACGAAAGCCTTACAGTGACCAGCATATCGCGGTCCTGTTATCCGACGATTCCATCGACATCGCGCGGCGGACCGTGGCCAAATATCGCGAGGCCATGGGGATTCTCCCGTCTTCCAAGCGCCGACAACCTTACTTTCGAAAATAAGAAGTACAGATCGAGATCGTATGAGCGAGGTAAAAGTTTCTGTCACTTTTCGACATACGGAACCCACCGACGCATTGAAGCGTTACGCCGAAGAAAAGGTGCATCGAATCGGTAAGTATTTTTCTCGGCCGCTGGCGGCCCACGTTGTTCTTTCAGTGGATTCCAAGGATCTCCAAGTGGCGGAAGTCGAGCTCCATACGCACGGGACCGTGATCCACGGCAAAGAGCAGACGGAGGACCTCTATTCTGCTATCGACTTGATGATGGACAAGATTGAGCGACAGGTCAAAAAGCAGAAAGGAAAGATCAAGCTCGGTCGGAGAAGGGCAAAAGCGTGAAGATCACCGATTTTCTGAGTGTCCAAACCGTCATCCCGACGCTGGCCAACCGGGAAAAGAACGCCGTTCTCCAGGAGATTGCGGGTTGGCTAGCCTCCACCTATCCATCCTTGGACAAGAAAAGAATACTCGAAGTTCTCCTGGAGCGGGAACGCATCAGCACCACCGCGATCGGCGAGGGGGTGGCTATCCCGCATGGAAAGCTCCGGGAAGTGGAGCGCGTGTTGGGCGTCTTCGCCCGCAGTCCTGAGGGGGTCGATTTTGCGTCTTTGGATGGCGGTCCCACGCACTTGTTCTTTGTGCTGATCGCCCCTGAAAATGCCGCCGCGGATCATTTGAAAGCTCTGGCGAGGATTTCGCGTTTGCTGAAAGACGAAACCTTCCGACGCCGGTTGATGGAAGGAAAGACGAGCCAAGAGATCTTTCAGACCATCGCTCAAGAAGATCAGAAGTTTTAGTTCTCGTATGGCCGATGGTCTGGATATTATCGTCATAACCGGTCTCTCCGGTTCTGGAAAAAGCGTCGCCATTCGCGCCTTAGAAGATCTGGGTTTTTTCTGCATCGATAACCTGCCCGCGCCTTTGATCCCCAAATTCATCGATCTTTGCCACGGCTATCGCGAAGATACCAAACGCATCGCGCTCGGTCTCGATCTCCGGGGTGGTCAGTTCCTCAAGGATTGGCCCGATGTTCTGGCCACACTGCGCGCCGCGGGTCACCATGTCCAAGTGGTTTTTTTCGATGCGACGGATGAAGTGTTGCTTCGCCGCTTCAACGAAACACGACGGCCGCACCCGCTCGCTGGCTCAGGGTCGATCCAGGAAGGGATCGGCCGGGAACGAAAGGCCTTGGAAAATATGCGCGGACTGGCGGATCAGGTAATCGACACCAGCGATCTGAACGTCCATCAACTCAAGCAGGAAATGGAGCGGCACTTTAGCCGCATGTCGAGCACCCGAGTCATGAATGTTTTCCTTCTATCGTTCGGCTACAAGTACGGAACTCCACACGACACGGACATCATGTTAGACGTTCGCTTTTTGCCTAATCCTTTTTTTGTCAACGAACTCCGGGACAAGACCGGCTTAGATCCCGAGGTAGCCGATTTTGTTCTCCGGCGTGAAGAGACCACATGTTTTTTGACGCGGTTGGATTCCCTTCTGGAATTTGCTTTGCCCCTCTATGAGAGGGAAGGAAAACGCAGCCTCACCATTGCGTTGGGATGTACCGGCGGACGCCATCGGTCCGTGGTGCTTGTGGAAGAATTGAAAAAGAGGCTGAAAGTCGACCGCTATCAGCTTCATGTAAAGCACCGGGATATTGAAAAATAGAGGCATGAACAAAATTGTCAAGAAATTGGAGATCAAAAACAAGCTCGGCCTGCACGCGCGCGCGGCGGCTTTGTTAGTGCAGACCGTGAACAAGTTCACAGCTCAAGTGAGTTTTTCCAAGGACGGGCAGGTCGTTGACGGTCGGAGCATTATGGGAGTCTTGATGTTGGCCGCAACTCAAGGCAGTAAGATCCAAGTCGAAGCGACGGGCGATGACGCGGAGCGGGCGGTTAGGGCCGTCGAGAAATTGGTCAACAGCAAATTCAACGAGAACGGGTAAGGTTGAATACCCCCCTCTGATTCGTTATACATAACCAATTCATTTTCCACAGAAAAGGCCCCTGGAGGTGTTTCAATGACGGGGAAAGATTTTTTATTCACATCAGAATCCGTTTCAGAAGGTCACCCGGACAAGCTCTGCGATCAGATCTCGGATGCGATATTGGATGCTCATTTAGCCGGGGATCCGGACAGCCGGGTCGCTTGCGAAAGCCTGGCAAAGACCGGAATGGTCGTTGTGGCGGGCGAGATCACCAGTAAGGCGAAGGTGAGTTACGGAGACATTGTTCGGGACGTCATTCGCGACATCGGCTATACCGATTCTTCCATGGGGTTTGACGGCAACACCTGCGCGATTCTGACGGCCGTAGAACAGCAGTCGCCGGATATTTCGCAAGGTGTGACGGAAGGCGAAGGGCTACACAAAGAGCAGGGCGCCGGCGATCAAGGGATGATGTTTGGCTACGCCTGTGATGAGACCCCGGAACTCATGCCCTTTCCCATTCAAATGGCTCACAGTTTGGTGAAGTACTTGGCCAAGATCCGCAAAGGCGGAGAAGCCTATTTTCTCAGGCCCGATAGCAAGTCCCAGGTAACCGTCGAGTACCGCAACGGGAAACCGGTGAAGGTTCAGAGCGTCGTCATTTCCACCCAGCACAGCCCTGAGGTCGAATACGCGAAGCTCAAAGAAACCATCATCGATGGCGTCATCAAGGCGGTGATTCCCGCGGAGTATCTGGATAGGAGTACCGTTTATCATGTCAATCCGACGGGCCGCTTCGTGGTCGGTGGGCCCCAAGGAGACTGCGGCCTCACGGGACGGAAAATCATCGTCGATACCTATGGTGGCATGGGACGCCATGGTGGCGGCGCTTTTTCCGGAAAAGATCCATCCAAAGTGGATCGCAGCGCGGCCTATATGGCGCGGTATGTTGCCAAGAACATCGTAGCGGCGGAGCTAGCGCAGAAATGCGAAGTCCAACTAGCTTATGTCATCGGCGTCGCCCAGCCGGTTTCGGTTCTCGTCGACACGTTTGGTACCTGCGTCATTCCTGAGTCAAAGCTCGCCAAGATCGTGCAGGAGCACTTCGATCTCAGACCTAAAGGCATTATTCAAAGCCTCGAACTCAAGCGACCCATCTATCGTTCCACGGCCTCCTACGGGCATTTCGGGCGCACGCCAGAAGAGGGCCAATTCACCTGGGAAAAGACCGATCGGGCGGAAGATCTCAAGAAAGCGGCGGCGCGCGCTTAGTCGCGAACGGGCGGGGAGGTCAACACCGGGATGGCAAAAAACTATGACGTCAAAGACATTCGCTTAGCTCAAGCGGGACGCAAACGTATTCTCTGGGCCGCACAGGACATGCCGGTGCTCCAGCGCGTGCGTGAGCGGTTCGGCAAGGAGAAGCCGCTCCGGGGCATGCGCTTTTCCGCTTGCCTGCACGTCACGGCTGAAACGGCCAATCTGGTTCAGACGCTCAAAGCCGGCGGGGCCAACGTGGTTCTCTGCGCGTCCAATCCGCTTTCGACCCAGGATGATGTCGCCGCCTCCTTGGTTCAGCACGATCGCATACCGGTTTATGCGATCAAGGGAGAAGATAATAAAACCTATTATCGCCACCTGCGCGCAGCGCTCGATCACAGGCCGGTTATCACCATGGACGACGGCGCCGACTTGGTTTCCATGCTGCACACGGACTATTCCCACTTGGCGTCCAATTTATTTGCCAGCATGGAAGAGACCACCACGGGCGTGATTCGCCTTCGCGCCTTGGAGAGGGACGGCGCGCTCAAAATTCCTGTCATCGCGGTCAACGACGCGGCGACGAAGCATCTCTTCGATAACCGTTATGGAACCGGACAATCGACCATCGACGGGGTGATTCGCGCGACCGATATGCTCATCGCGGGAAAGCGAATCGTGGTCGCCGGTTACGGCTGGTGCGGAAAAGGCGTGGCTTCGCGCGCGCGCGGCATGGGCGCAAAGGTCATCGTGACGGAGATCGATCCGGTTCGCGCCCTCGAGGCGGCGATGGACGGCTTCGAAGTGATGACCATGAAGCAGGCCGCGCGAATCGGTGACCTTTTCATCACGCTCACTGGCGATATGCACGTCATCGCGGCGGAACATCTGAAGGTCATGAAAGACGGCGCGGTCATCTGCAACTCGGGCCATTTCGACATTGAGATCGACCTCAAGGCGCTTAACAGACTTGCAGTCAAGGTAGAAAAGAACGTCCGCAATTTTGTCGACGCCTACCGGCTTCCGGGCGGGCGGACGATTTATCTCATCGGCGAAGGCCGGCTGGTTAATCTCGCCGCGGCTGAGGGACATCCGGCTTCCGTCATGGATATGAGCTTTGCGACCCAGGCACTCGCCTCCGAATGGGCGGCAAAGAACCGCAAGAATCTCAAGCCGGAAGTGTACGACGTTCCCAGCGCGGTGGAAGACTGGGTCGCGAAGCTGAAACTCGCGTCCATGGGCATTCGCATCGACCAACTGACCCCGGATCAGAAAAAATACCTCTCGTCTTGGGCCCACGGCACCTAGAGAGCTAGGACAGCCGCGCGTGTTTTCCACCACGCCCAATTTACCAATCCTCACCGATTTGCTGATCTGCGGCTGATTCGGCGCCTAACACCGTTTACGGCATCTGGCATGCGACCACTCGACGGCATTACAGTAGGTAGTAGCGTTGTGAATCCTAAAACCTTGGACACGGCGTGGTACCGACAGTTTTCTGGGTCAACAAAGATTGCCAGGGGCGGGAGATGATTCCCGTTACGGGAGAACTCCCAAAGCCTTGAACCTGATGGGTGACTGGTGCGGACCTACTCCGACGCCGAATGATTGAAAACAGGTGCGCGTTACTAAAGATCACGGCATCAGACGAGTTGAAACGAGAGGAAATAAAGGAATTTATTTCTTGCGGAGTATCGTTGCCTCTTGCAACCTGCCTTCTAATGGTGACTCCATTCGTAACGAACCAGAGAGGGAGGACGAATGGTAATCGGGATCATCCTTTTTGGCCGCACGTCTATCTGTTACTTATCGCAGCCGCTCCAGCTTCAGCACAAAGGTGATCCTGCTCGCCAGTGCCGCCACCACAGCCGACGGCTCCGATCACCTTGCCACCGGAGATAATCGGCACCGCGCCAATGCTCGGCAGAGCCGCGCCGCCGAGGACCGCAGCCACATTGCCCCAGAAGGCCGGGGCCGACTCCCTGAGGTTCGCCATCTCCTTGGTCGGGCGCCGAAACGCCGCCGCCGCAACCGCTTTGGCACGGGAAGTTTCAGGAGTAAAAAATCCGGCGCCATCACCGCGAGCGGACAAGACCAAGCGACCCGCATCATCGACAACAGTAGCCGTCATTGGGGTTCCTAGCTCCCGCGCCTTTGCCTGCGCCGCTTTGACCGCCTTTTCTGCCATTTCAAGCGTTAGTGCAGCCATGCCTATTTCCACTCCTTTCTAAGTCCGGATCGTGCTTCGACCAGTCGCGGTACAAATAGTGGAAATCGAAGCGGGAAGTCAAGAGAGAGAAACTATCAGGCATCCGCGGCGGATGACGAGTACCGGAGGTCACGGGTGGAAGGGTTAAGAAGCCAGGGTCAAAGGGCGGCCAAAAGAAGAACGAGTGGCCTGCGCCAGTTTAATGGCTTACCAAGTTGGCTAATTGCCGGGAGGCCGAATCCCTCTGGACACTTTTTCCACGAATCCTCGAATGATGTAGTCGAAGGTCTCTGGCTGTTCACGATAGCAAAAGTGACCGGCGTGATTGATAACGTGCATCTCCGCGATCGGTGTCCTTTGGGCGATAAGGTCAAAAAGATATTGCCCGCGCCTTAATGCCGCAGTGGGATCGTTGTATCCCCAGACAAGAAGAGTCGGACTCGTGAGGCGGCCTTGGATGATCCAGTTGAGAGATTCTTCTTTGTCGAGCGCGAGCTGCGGCAGAAATTGTTTGTTCCTAAGTCCCTGGTCGTACATCTTGCTCACAGCTTCCTGGTATTTAGGCAGGTTCGCGATCGCAGTGGCCGCATCGAGCCATGAATCTGTAATGTGCGCCCCGCTATAGGAGTAGTGCTCCACAATCCAGCGCTGGCTCTCGCGAGTTAAGCGCGGTTGAGGCGCCTGAGCCATAATGGTCTCGGTTTCGGAAGGACCGGGAGCAAGCGTCCCGCTATCTACGATGATGCACGATCGAATGATTTCCGGTTGTTCAAGAGCAAGACGTCCAACCACGTATCCGCCCCGCGAGTGGCCGATCACGTACACGTCTTTTAACCCGAGCGTCTGAAGAAACCGGTAAGCGTGTCTGACAGTCGCGGCCATCGTATAATCCTCGTCCCGTTTCGGATTATCCGTATGACCTTGTCCAAGCTTATCGACTGCGATCACCCGAAACCATTCGGCTAGCCTATCGAAATTTAGCTCCCAGTCGAGCGCGCTCTCGCAGGCGTCGTTGGTCCCGAGATGGCTGCCGTGAAACAGAACCAACACTTCACCGCTTCCCTTGTCGAAATAGCGTGTCCTAACACCGTCCACATCTACAAAGCGCTCGCCTGTCATCCAATTTCCCCATCAAGATGCGGTCTATGGTTTTACCCTACGCCGTATAGACGCGGTCCATGAAACGAAGCAGCAGTCCATTGACTTGATCGGGCACTTCCAGCGGCAAGAGGTGCGCTACGTCTGGCAGAAGGTGCACCTCAACGTCGGGAAGGTAGCGCGGGTAAGTCTCCGCCCGCCGCGGCGCTGACCGATCCAGCGCGCCTCCGATGTATAGAACCGGACAGGTAATCCGGCCAAGCTGCGCCGTCCAATTGCGAGCGCCGTTGAGACGGGCGGCCGCTGCCCAGGCCGAAGGATCGTTGGCCAATTCGGTTTGTAACGTACGTTGGACCTCGGCCGCCCTATGCTCAATGGAAGCCGGTGCAAACCATTTCGGGACGAGAGATTCGATGAGCGGCGACATGCCCTCACGCTCGACGGTATCGGCGTTATGAAAAAACTCGGCGCGCACGGCATCGGTGTGATCGCTACCGGTAGAGATCAGGCCTAGGGCGAGCACGCGCTCCAGATGTGCCAGTGCGAAGCTCTGGACGATGCCGCCGCCCATGGACAATCCGATCAACACGGGCTTTTCAAATCCGAGAAAGTCGAGGAGCTGGCGCATGTCCTCGACGTACATCGCCATGTCATAGGGACCCGGCGGCTTGCTAGATTGACCGTGCCCTCGCGTGTCAAGCGTGATGACGCGATAGCGCTGTGCCAGGGCCGGCGCTTGATAGCGCCACATGTCACCGCTCAACCCCAACCCATGAACCAGCACGACGGGCGGCCCATCGCCTTGCGACTCGTAGTAAAGTCGAATGCCGTTAACGTCTGCAAACATGCTTACTCCTATATCGTCAACAGGAAGAGCTGACGTTGGATTTTAGAACCCTTTTGCATTCTCCCCAAATATCATTTTCTTGTGCTTGTCGTCGATATCTTTCCGCCCGTTTCTCAATTTCAATCGTCTCACATTGGGATCTGGGAAGACGGGAAAAGGGGGCGAGAACCTTTTCTCCGCCAATCGGGCTTTGAAAAAGTCAGCAAAAGATTCCCGGGCCTGAAATTAATCGGGCGGAATCAGCTTCCCCTCACAATCAAGCGCCCTATGATTTGTCGGGCTAAGACCCTCCCGTCGGATCATAACTGGACGCCGCGGAATTATATCTCATGGTTTTTTGGCGGCTACAACATGGCGTCGAAAAGCACGATGCGAAACAGACCGAAACAGATTGGGTGTCATGCGTTTAAACCAGCACATCAAAGCTAACCAACGCGGCACCACCACTTCAAACTTCTTTGTTTCGATAAGTGCGATCACGGCCTGTGAAACCGCTTCGGGAGTGATGATCAACCTGGGCGGAGATTTAGGCTGGGTATCGGCGAACAGCCGGTTGAAATTTGTCTCGACGGGTCCGGGGCAGACTACCGAGACATCGATGCCCAACGGCTTGAGCTCATGATAGAGACTCTCGGAAAAGCCGTTGATGGCGAACTTGGACGCAGAGTAAGCGGCCATGTTCAAGGTCCCTATCTTTCCCGCTCCGGAGGAGATGTTGACGATGTGACCTCGCCCGCGTGCGATCATCGAAGGCAGCGCTTCATGCGTGCAATAGACCGCGCCGAGATAATTGGTTCGCATGATGTCTTCGATGATCTCAAAAGACATCTCGACGAACGGCTGGCGCATGCCGATGCCGGCGTTGTTGATGAGGATGTCGATCTTACCGAAATCAGCCAAAACTTTGGCGATCATAACACGAACTTGGTCAAGTTGGCCGATATCACAAGCGATGGCGGCGGATGACGAACTGATGTGTCTGACTTCGGTTAACATCTCATCGAGTCGCTCTTGCGAGCGGCCACACCCGATGACAACAGCTCCCTTGGCCGCCAGATCTAAAGCAAGACGCCGGCCGATGCCGTTCGATGCGCCGGTGATCAAAATGACCTGACTTTTAGAATTCATATCGGTTTCCCTGGCGCGGCAGAGCCGCAACTAAAGGACAAAAAGAAGGACTCACCGCAGAGGCGCAAAGTACGCGGAGTTTTTTATTTTCAAACTCCCCCTCCGCGCCCTCTGCGCCTCCGTGGTGAATCATCCGAGTCCTTCAGACCACGTAGTCCGTTGTCCTCTGGGCAGTGGCCTCTTTTCACAGAGGCATGCAAGCTTTCAGGGCCGCGTCGAGATTGGCGTAGCGAAATTGATAGCCCAGCTTTTGAGCCGCTGCGGGAATAACCCGCTGGCCCGTGAGAAGCATCTCCGCCAACTCTCCCAGAGCAAGACGAAGCGCGAAGGCCGGCACGGGAGCCCACGAGGGACGGCCCATGACTTGTCCCAGAACCTGGCAGAACTCTTTCATCCTGACCGGGTTAGGCGCAGTGGCATTGAAGGGGCCGGTGGCTTGCGAGTGTTCGATGAGATAAATCATTAAACCTACTTCGTCCTCCAAATGGATCCACGACATCCACTGCGTGCCCGAACCGAGTGGGCCGCCGACAAAGAACTTAAACGGCGGAACCATCTTCGCCAACGCGCCTCCGCCCCGCCCAAGCACGATACCGGTCCGCACTCGAATGACGCGCAGGCCAAGCGACTCAGCCTTCTTTGCCTCTTCTTCCCACTCCCGGCACACCGAGCTCAGGAAGTCATTTCCCGCCGCAGCTTCTTCGGTGACGGTTTCGTCGCCCCGAGGCCCGTAATAACCGACGGCCGAGGCGTTGATTAAGAAGCCGGGTTTTTGCTTTGCCTTCCTGATAGCTTCGACGAGGCTATTCGTCGTCTCGATGCGGCTGGTGAGAATTTTTTGCTTTTGGCGTCCTGTCCACCTTTTTGCCGCGATGGGTTCACCGGCGAGATTGATCACCCCGTCGGCGCCGTCCACGCCTGTCTCCCAATGTCCCGGAGTGCCGGGTGTCCAGTGGAGCCATCGTTTGGTTGCCGTGCTGGCGTCGCGCGGCGCCACTCGGGTAAGGAGCGTCAGGACGTGACCTTTGTCCAAGAGACGCGAGCATAGCGCCGAACCGATGAAACCCGACGCGCCGGCAATCACCAATTTCATCGTACCGCCTCCCCTCAGGGTGCAACTTAACGGAATGGGTTAAGGGTGTTATGTTTAAAATTCAAGAAAACTATTTCCACTATGAAGAGTCAAGATGAGCGTAAATAACGGTCGTCCCGCCCGTCGGCGGGTCGTCGTGACGGGACTAGGCGCGGTCAGTCCCAGTGGCATCGGCGTGAAGGCCTTTTGGGAGGCGCTGCGCGATGGCATAAGCGGCGTCGACACGATCACTGGCTTTGACCCGGAACCGCTTTCCTGTCGTATCGCCGGTGAAGTGAAGAACTTTCACTCGGACGGTTATCTGCCCGCCAACGAACTGAAGCGCATGGGAAGGGCCGTTCCTTTCGCCATTGCCGCAACCCAAGAGGCTTTGCAGCTTGCGCGCTTGTCGCCGGAGTCTTTCAGCTTGGAGGAAAAACAATCCTGGGGCGTGGTACTCGGCAGCGGCGGCGGCACACCGGATTTCACTGAAGAGCAGTATCGCCTCTATTTCAATGATCAAGTGCGCAAAGTCAGCGCTTATAATGTTTCGAGCTCTACCCTCGGGACGATTTCCAGCGAGATTTCCCTTTACTTCGATCTGCACGGACCGAGCCACATGATTTCTACAGGCTGCACCAGCTCGACGGATGCCATCGGCTACGCTTTCAATATGATCCGCTTCGGTCTCGCGGACCATCTTGTCACCGGCGGTGTCGATGCAACGATCACGCCGGGGATCATGCAGGGCTTTTGCGTCATGCGCGCGGTCTCAACGTCGCACAACGAAGAACCATGGCGCGCCTCGCGCCCTTTCGACCGCCTGAGGGACGGCTTCGTTCTCGGCGAAGGCGCTTGGGTTTTCGTACTCGAAGACCAGGAGCGGGCTCTGGCTCGCGGCGCGCGGATTTTTGCCGAGGTATTGGGTTATGCATCGACGTGCGACGCGTACCATCGGGTGCGCTTGGATCCGAGCGGCGAGGAGCCGGCGCGCGCCATGACGTTGGCGGTCCAAGACGCGGGGCTCGCCAAAGATGAAATCGGCTATCTTGCGCTGCACGGCACCTCGACGTTTCTCAATGACAAGACAGAGACCATGGCCGTCAAAATTTGCTTTGGCCGGCACGCTTACCAAACGCACATGAGCTCGATCAAGTCGATGATCGGCCATCCGCAAGGCGCTTCCGGCGCGGCCGGCGTGGCGGCGGCTATTTTGGGGATGAAACACGGTCTGCTTCCGCCGACCATCAACTATGAAAATTCCGATCCGGAGTGCGACCTCGACTACATTCCCAATCGCAGCATTTCAAAGACCGTAGACGTGTCTCTTTGCAACTGCATCGGTTTTGGCTCGAAGAATTCGGCGCTGGTCATCGCCCGGGGAGCTTCAGGATGAGGCGAAGTCTCGAAAAGGAGATGATGGATCTGCCCGATCAGCCGAAAGAATTGTTGCAACAAGATCTGCGCAATTTGACAATCATCAACCGCTACCTGGGCGGGTATCGCGGCGTAATGCGCGCCGTGGCGCGGCTCGTTGAGGAACAAAAATTAGCTCGCTTCAGTTTGCTGGACGTCGGCGCCGGAAGCGGCGATATCCCAGCGCGGATCGCGACAAGGATTCGAAAGAAGCGCATAGCGGCGCGATTGGTCGCCATCGAGACGGAACCGGTCACAGTCGCAGTGGCGGCGGAAAAGACTCGCGATTATCCCGAAATCTCCCTGGTACAAGGCGATGCAATGGCACTGCCGTTCCGCGCGGCTTCGTTCGATTTCGTTCTCGCCTCACAGCTACTGCATCATTTCTCCGAAGACAATGTCGTCACGCTGCTCAGGACGTGGTCTAAGGTCGCACGCAGAACCATTATCGTCAGCGATTTAGTGCGCCATCCCTTGGCCTATTATGGGATTCGCGCCATCACAAGGCTCTTCACTCGCAATGTCATGACGTTGACCGACGCGCCGTTATCGGTGTGGCGCGCCTTCACGATGGCCGAATGGCGCGAACTTTTTCGCCGCGCCGACGTCGGTCGATTTGAGATATTTTGGGTTTTTCCGTTTCGGGTCATGGCGCTGATTTCGATTCGAAGCTGATCATGCAGAAATTCGACGTAGCCGTTGTCGGGGCGGGCCCGGCGGGATCAGTCGCAGCCATTTCTCTCGCGCGCAGAGGCTATTCGGTTGCTCTTCTGGACAAGCAACGGTTCCCACGGGAAAAGCTCTGCGGCGATTTTGTCAATCCTGCTAATTGGCCGGTCTTTCGGAAGCTCGGCGTGGAGAAGAAGCTTCTCTCAAGTGATCATGAGAAGGTCACGATGTTTCGCATCACTTCTTTCTCGGGAGAAGAAGCCGAAGTTCCCTTATCATCAAGAAATGGCGACACGTTTTTCGGCCTCGGGCTGCGCCGGGCTTCTTTGGATCATCTTCTGTTGAAAGAAGCCGAGAGCGGAGGAGTCGCAGTTTTGCAGGAGTGCAGGCTGCGAGAGCTGAGACGGGACTCGGATAACTGGTTTCTGGAAGTGGAGCGTTCGCGTAACCTTGAGGAGCTTCACGCGAAAATCTTGATCGGTGCCGACGGCAGAAACTCTTGGGTAGCTCATCGTCTCGGACTAGCCGGTAGCGCGACGATGCAGGGACGAGCCGTCGGATTTCAGCTGCGTTTGAAATCTGCGAAGGCGAGGCAGGGCAAAGTCGAAATTCATCTCTTTCCCGGCGGCTACGCGGGTCTCGTGGGGCTGGGCGGCGATACTGTGAATCTTTGCTTCGCGGTGGAGAAGTATCGGCTGTTCCATCACCGCTCGGTTGATCTTCTGATCGAATCTTGTCTCACGCAAAATTCCCGTCTGAAAGAAATCCTTGATCGGAGCGAGCGCGTCGGCGAAATCCGCTCGACGTACCCGGTTTATTTTCCGCTGCGGCGCTCATACGCCGAGGCAGTTCTTCTCGTGGGCGACGCTGCGCGGGTGAATGAGCCGGTTAGCGGCGAAGGGATTTACTTCGCCCTCAAAAGCGGTGAGCTCGCCGCAAAGTGCATAGATCAGGGATTCCGAAGAAGCGACTTTTCTGCCGATCACCTTCGCCTGTACGAGCGAGAGTGCAGACGGACTTTTCGGTTGCGACGGAGCATAAACTCGTTGATTCGTTTGCTTATCTACCGTCCGGCTCTTTTTTCGCCTTTTATCCGCTTCTCGGCTGAGAGAAGGGGGATGCTTGATTCGATTGTTCACGCCATCTGCCAGCCGGGAATCGCGAGGTGAACCGCGATTCTGATTGGACCGCGGTTCAGACTGTGTTATTTTTCCGAAACCAACTAACTAATGTGGTGTCTCAGAAGTTCATTCGAAAAACTCCAAACCATGGCATCCGCTAAAGCCGCACTCAAATCCCCCTCTGTCCCCCTTTTTCAAAGGGGGAATTTTATCCGTAGGACTCTAACCCCTCTTTGGAAAAGAGGGGAAGGGGAGATTTTTGGGCGGAATGAGGCGGGAATTTACGGCGAACTTCTGAGGCAGGACAGTCGAACACCTTGTGTTGTCTGTTAGGAAAGTCCGTCGCATGAGTTCTGAGTTCACACCTGACGAACAAAAAAGCCTCATCCCTTTCTTTACCAACCTCGAGCGATCGGTGTTCGGTCTCAAGCTGCCCCAGGAAGTGGCAGGCGCGCTTTTTTCCCGCTATAGCCGCTCGACGAAGAGTTTACGCCGGACGTTTCTCGATGAATTTCTCGGTGATCCCGAGCTTGGGTTGAAAGATTTGCTCGGAGCGCAGACTTCCGCAAGCGACAATAGTGCCGCGCTTAAAAAAGCACGAGCGTTCTACGATCGCGTGCTGGTCGGCTACGGCGATGATTCCGTAGCGCAGTTGGGCGGCGCGCACATCGCCTGCGAGAACATCTCCAATGTCGCGGCGAAGCTACTCGAAGACGCGCGCATCGGCATTGCGCCGCTGGAAAAATCGACGCGCTACGTGCGCTTCGATCAGAAAAACGCCGCGGGCGAATATCTATTTTACCGGGAGCCGCGGATCATCAGCTCGCGCCACCGCGACGCTTATCTCGAAGTCATGAATCTTCTCTTCGACACCTACTCGCGACAGATGGAGCCGATGCTGGAGTTCGTCTCTCGTTCACTGCCGATCGATGAGATGCAGCTCAGACATCCCACGACGGGCAAGACTTTGAGTTATGACGAAGCCAAGGGAAACGAAAAGCTCCAACGATGGGCGGAAACCGCGTACCGCGCCACCGTGCGGGCCCATGCCTGCGACGTGCTCCGCAGTTATTTGCCGGCGGCGACTCTGACGAATGTCGGCCTTTTTGGCGTGGGGCAGGCATTCGAGTATCTGCTGAGCAAGCTGTACTCACATGAGTTGAGCGAAGCGAAAGAGTTGGCCGGCGCGATGCATAGCGAGCTTAACCAGCTTATCCCGTCGTTCGTGAAGCGCGCGCAGTTCAACGAGTATCTTGTCAGCACGGCGGCGGCGGCCAAGGCGCTGGCCAAAAATGCCGTAACCACCTCGCCCCTGAAATCGGCTGAGCCCGTGATGCTCATCGATTACGACGCCCAGGCCGAGGAAAAAATTATTGCCGCCATTCTCTACTCCCACGCGCGTCAGCCGCTGGCGCAACTGCGCGAGCTTGCCAGCAAGCTAGGCGCGGACGAGCGGCGGAAAATTCTCAACGAACATTTCAGCAAACGCCGGCACCGCCGGGACAAACCGGGCCGGGCGTTTGAGAACGTCTATTACACGTTCGACGTTCTCGGTAACTTGGGTTTGTATCGCGACCTGCATCGTCACCGCATACTCACTCAAGAGCGCCAGGACTTCACGACCGTGCATGGCTATGATACGCCGCAAGAGATCGAAGAGGCGGGTTTCAAGCCGGAGTTCGATCAGTGCATGGCAAAAGCGGCGGAACTCTACGAAAAAATTCATCGTGATTTTCCTTCTGAAACCCAGTACGTGGTGCCGTTTGCATTCAAGATTCGCTGGTACATGAAGATGAACCTGCGCGAAGCCGTGCATATGTGCGAATTACGCACCATGCCTCAGGGCCATCCCGATTATCGATTCATCACGCAGGAGATGTGGCGCAAGATTCAGAAAGTTCATCCCGCATTGGCGGAGGCCGGCAAGTTCATCGACTGGAAGAAATATCGAATGGGCCGCTTGCAGTCGGAAATGCGGACGGAGTTTAAGAAGTCGGCGATGGAGAAGGAAGAGAAAAATTGAATAGCTCTATGAGATAGTAAGATTCGTTCTTCCGGGTTTACTGTGAAAGAGTTTTCACCACGGAGACGCAGAGTTCGCTTCTTCAAGATGCTATTTTTATTCGACTTGCTCCGCGCCCTCCGCGCCTCGGCGGTGCAATCTCCGAGCCCTGCTTCACAGGAAAGCCTGAAGACCTGTAAGATTAAAGGCCTATCTTTGTCGCTTTATCGTGGGCGCCGAGAAGTTGAACCCTTAGGAGAAGTCTGATGAATCAGACGCACCTGATGGTTATTGGCCTCACCGCTGCGGCGCTCCTGGACCTGCACCTAGGCGCGGGATCGTTGTTCCTGTTTATGGCATCCGCGGCACAGACTCCTATCCCGCGGTTCGCGGGATACGCGGATCTCCCGGGCGTACGCCTCTGGTACACGGACAGTGGCGGTAGCGGCGTGCCGGTCGTACTGCTCCACGCGAACACAGGCAATGCCGACAGTTGGCAGTACAACATTCCGGGCTTTGTCGAGGCGGGATATCGGGTTGTCGCTTTCGATCGGCGGGGATGGGGCCGCAGTACGACGAATCCGGACACTGGTCCTCAGCCCAGTACCATCGCGGAAGATCTGCACGCGCTGGTGGAATATCTAAAAATCGACCGCTTCCATCTCGTCGGCGTGGCGGGCGGCGGGTTCG
>VBKE01000206.1 GCA_005879605.1 Deltaproteobacteria bacterium | reverse complement strand
GAACGCTATCCATAATCTTTAGTCAGGTTCATTTATCAATTGCCTGGCAATCGATGGTTCTTCGAACGGAGCCAGACGCTCGTGGTCTTTGCAGCGACCTGGTGCCTCTTGGTTAAGTCGCCCACCAACATCGCCTAGGATTTTTTTGAGCCCACCACCACTAATACAACCCCACCCGCTAGTGCCAACCCACCTAACAACGGCGGAAGAGGCACGGTTTTTTCTTTTTCAGCCGTCGCCTGCAGAGGACCGATATCGACTATCTTCTCTCGTGTTGTGTATGTGATCCCCTGATACGCGAGCGCCACAATGCCCAAGATTATTAGCGCAATCCCTATCAGTATAGTCGGCTTCATCGTCTTTACCCTCCGAGGCTACAGCGCGCTGCGACCCTGGACGATATTGATCGCTAACACGACGAGAGCGATGACGAGCAGCAGATGGATCAGACCACCGATCGTGTATGCCGTAGCCAGCCCTAGTAACCACAGAACCAGGAGAACCATGAAAATGATCCAAAGCATGTTTCCGCACTCCTTCCTCCGAGGTTCGCTGATGCTTTCCACGTCAAAGAAGGCCGAGTCGGAATTGAGGAAAGAATTCTCTAAGCCCCTGGGCTCCTGTCCTGGTAAGCCTTTTGAAGCTCCGTTGCTTTCGATTCGAGCGACTCACCTTGGCGGCCGATCCATTCCTTCGTCATTGCGGCGATCTTGTCGGCACCTTCGCGCAGTTTTTCCGCCTGCTGATTCAGGTAGTCCAATCCTTCTCCCGTGCGGCGGCGAACTTCTTTTCGGGTGTCCTCTCCGGAGCGTGGAGCCCATAAAAGTCCGGTCAACAAACCTATACCTATACCGATCAGGAATTCCGAAACTCTAAATTCTCCCTTCGTCATGATCCTCATCCCTTCTTGTTTATCGATTAAAGAAACTATCGACATATCGCGTAACACGCGCCTCACTGCTTCTTCTGAACTTGCAGATTGTTCTTGACGCTTTTCACGCCGCTGACTTGCGACGCCAATTGTTCCGCTCGTGCCTTTTGGTCCGGTGATTCGACAATGCCAGTTAGGGAAACCACTTGGTTGGTTGTGTCAACGTCGATTCTGGTCAGATTTGCGGTTTTCTCCCCGACCAATTTGGCTTTCACAGAAGCTGTGATGGTCGAATCGTCCACGTACTGGCCGGCGGTTTCACCGGTCATTGCCGTGCAACCCCCGATGAGTAGCAGACCCGCTAACATAATGGATGATAGTCTGATTGCGTAACGCATAACTCCTCCCTCTTTCTTGCCGAAATGCCGTCTAGCTTAGTAAATAATTGAACCGGACTCTATTTGTCGCTTCCGTTCCTCATATTCACGACGAGATATTCTCTCGCTTTTATAATCGTCCTCAAGCTTATCCATCTGCCGCTTCGCGTTATATTCATAGCCGGCTCCTGTAGCCAAACTGCCAACGGCGGCTCCACCTAAGAACTCGCACCCCCATTGCGTAAAACCGAGGAGCATCAACAAAAGAAAATATTTTTTCATGGCCTCGTCCTCCCTTTGGTTAAACTTTAACTGAGCAGGGCACCTAAAATCCTCTGACCGCGGTTCCTACGAGCGAATGAGCCTTCAACGGTAGATCTCTTTCAATCGAGGGGAGGGGCCGTGTGGCCTGATATCCCCGCTGCTCGATGTCGATTGAAGTCTTCTCAATCGCGGGATTGGTTGACAAGCAAACCGCTTGACCCCACCAGGAGTCTCCGGCCTCAACTCTGAAGCGCTTACAATTGATCAAGGTCCGAGACTTTGCCGATCGATCAATCACATTCGCATTACCTCGAGGCTTCATATTCTTCCCATAGCCAAAAGTATGATGAGTATCAAGAGAATCAGTCCAATCCCGCTGCTCGGATAGTAGCCCCAGCCCGTGCTGTACGGCCAGCTTGGCAGCGCTCCGATGAGTAATAGAATGAGGATGATGAGCAGAATTGTTCCCATAAAATCCTCCTTTTAGGTGTCGCCGTTAAAAAAATTTGTAACCGCAAATTTTTGCTTGTTTCGCGCCTGTCGTTACGCGGCCTTTTCCCAGATCCGACTCGCTCATCTTGTTTTGATTCGACTTGGGGGTCGATACTTTAATTTGTCTTTCTCTATGCTTTCATGACACAAAGGGTGTGCCAATTTGAAACGAGCATGTGATCGCGATTTTCAAAGGATTTTTTTTACGCGGCAAACTGCCGAGCCATGTTTTGTCAGATTTTTCTTACAGAGCCCCGAAAAAACTGACATGAGGCGCGCTAAAGTTGCGAACATTGCAGAATCTTCTGCATGAGTGGGCCCTTGAATGCATACGCAGCTCCCTATCGTTTGACGTTACGTCTTTGCTCGTTTTTTAGCTGATCAAACAGGCCCGGCTTTGAGATAAATTCTCATAAATGCTCTTTGATACCCCGTTAACTTGCTGCCGGGGGAGATTCACTATACCTATACCCGAGAACCGGGATTACCTCCTAGAACGGCGGGATAGGAAGTAGCCAATACCAAAGCCAATCAGTAGTGATGGTACCGGATAGCGGCGAACAAACTGGACCACATCGGCTCTCAGATTGCGAAAGGTCTCGTTGGAAAAAATTGCGTTCGCGATGTCTTCGGTGCCTGCCTTCAGATTTTCAATCTTATCGCGGACAGTGGCGGTTACATCCCGCGCCTTTTGCTTAAGGGCGTTGCTCGTGCGTTCTAAATGATCGGTTGTCTCATCGAACTCTTTCAACCGTCGATCGATCTCTCGCTGGGCTTCGTCGTACAAATAGCCGTATTTTTGCTGCACCACGCCGATCAACTTGTCTCTATTGCCGGCAACCTGCTCGATGTCGTCGTCAGTGAGTTTGCCCCACCATGATTTCAGCTCTCCTTTGATTTCATTCCACCGGCCTTCCAACTGGTGAGAATCCATAATCGCATCCTCCTTTTGTTTCTCAAAGTTTTGAACCATAAACAGAGCTGGGGGAGACCCGCCGGGAGCCTCCCCCGCTTATGTGAACGCAACGTCTTAGTTAATAGAATTGGTTTAGCGATTTTTAGAGGAGGATTCTTTACCCATAGGAGAGCTGGAAGAATCTTTAGACGAAGACCCCTTCTCCATTGACGAAGAGCCTTTTTCCATGGATGAAGATCCTCTTTCCACTCCTAATGCCTTTGCGGTCGCGGCATCGAGTCTGCCACTGGCCTTGAGGCCATTCGCTGATTGGAACGCCCTGAGAGCCTTTTGTGTTTGCGCTCCCATCACGCCATCGGCGGGACCGGGATCTTGTCCTTTGTCCTTTAACGCTTCCTGGACTTTCTTGATGTCATCTTTTCCCCATTGTCCGCTGGCGCCCCGAGCAGAAGTTTGATCTCCAGACTCCGTTCCAGTGGGGGTTGTGCCTGATTTCATTTGCCCGGCGCGGCTGCCACTTGGCGAGGTCCCTTCGTCCTTTTGTGAACTGCCCGGACTAGTCGGTGCGGGTGAACTACCTGATTTGGTTTGAGACCAACCGGGTGTCACACTCAGCCCTAACAGCCCGGTTAGTCCCAAGGCCGTTATTACCGATTTATTTTGTTTCATGTTTTTCTCCTTTCGCGCATAGATTAAACGTCGCGTTCATTTCGATGAGCTTGATGGATCTGCCGCCGTCGTCCAGCGCGCGGCTTCCTCCGGCGTCATAGTGCCAAATGGCCGAAGCCGCGCATCCTCATAACCCCAATCCGTAATATCTTTAAGATACTGTGTCCGGGACAGCAGCGTCCCCTGGCACAACTTAGGCTTCTGCGCGGCAACTTCCATCTCATTCTCTAGCCGGCCCAACAGTTCTCTCATGAGCCAGTCCGGTATCAGTGACCGTTCCGTAGGATAGATAAAGCCGAAAAGGATAAGGTGACTAAAAAGCACTCGCCAGTGCGGTTCGAACTGCTGGAGCAAGCGCCGCCAGTCCATACGCTCGCCGCACGAACGAAAGAGGTGCGCTATATCCGCGCCGTCGTAACGTTCCCTCTCCATGACGAAAGCCTTCGACCAAATCATCTCTTCGGGTGGGCAGAATCGGATTGGCACGCCGAAAACTTCTCCCTCGAGCGAGTGCTCGAACCAAGCATCGTTTATCGCGCAGATGCCGTTTCCCGAGCCAAAGATAACATCGACAAACAAGGCGTCTTCGTAAGCCTTTGCGAGCCAGTGCGGATAGCAGATCTCGGTTCGATGGCCCGCGATTGAAAGCACTTCTAGGGCCGATTGGACCTGTCTCGGACGAAGGTATAAATCTACGTCCTTGACATCTCGGGAAATGCCCGTGTAGCGCTCCAACATTTGCGCGCCGCCGACGAGAAACGGAATTTGTCCCTTATTCAGATCTTCCATCACCTGGCGGTAGAAAGCGCAACCGTTGATGATTCCCGCTGATGATTGCATCGTAACGCCTCAACCGATCTCAGGCCGCCGGTAACTCAATCACCCTAAACGGCGGACGGTCTGGAAAAACCTGCTGCAGAAGTTTCATGGCTACGTTATAAACTGGCACGTTGCTTTTGGTTCGTCCTTCCGGACTCCCATGATGGGCGTGACCGTGAAACACGAAGGTTACGGGGTAACGATTTAACGGCTCTTCTAATCTGCTCGATCCCAAAAATGGGTAGATCTCGACCGGCTCGCCCTTGACGGTGGACTCAATCGGTGAGTAATGGAGCAAGGCAATCCGCTGTTCCGTCCGGAGCTTTGCCAAGGCAGATTCTAACTTGAGCGCCTCCCCTATAGCCTCATGAACAAAGCCCTTAATCGTCTGCTCGCCCCAAGGCTGCAGCGCGCGCTCGCCGAAACCTCCGGCAAAACCCTTGACGCCCGCAAAGCCGATGCCGCCGATTTCGTACGCATCACCGTCGAGCATAACCGCGCCTGCTTCCGAGAGAATTCGAACGACGTCTTCTTGTTTGCCGGACTCGAACTCATGGTTTCCGAGCACCCCCACAATGGGGAGCTTCAGACTCTCCAGCTCTTTGGCGAGGATGGCCGCTTCTTCCGGCAATCCATAATCAACTAGATCGCCACCCAACAAGAGTAGGTCAGCGCTCTGAGCGATTTGTGAAAAGAGCGGTCGCAGGGTTTCGTGGGACGTTTTGTTACAGTGAATGTCGGCAATCGCCGCCAAACGTATAATTCCTTTTTCATGCGGGTTAAGATCTTTGATCATGGGCTGAAGGTATTGATTTCTGTTCGTCGGAACGAAAAATTCAACTCTATTTCGTTTTTTGGCTTGTTGGCGTGGGCTCAGACACTTCTTTAAGGGCTGCGCCGGCGAGCTCTTTGTCCTGTGTACCGATGACTATGTCGCCCAGCGAGAGCACTCCGACCAGGCGCTTTTCGCGGCTGAGTATTGGCAGGCGCCGAATCTGGTGTTCTTCCATGATTTTACTGACTTCACTGACCTCTTGGTCCTCGAAGCCGTATATGACGTCTGCGGTCATAACTTCTCCGGCTTGCATCGTTTCCGGATGAAAACCATCGGCGGTTGCTCGCACGATAATATCCCGATCAGTGAGCATACCAATCAAATTATCGCCGTCACACACGGGCAGCGCTCCTACATCATGAGCCTTCATGATTTCAGCCGCTTCCGCTATGGAGGTCTCGGGGTGGATGATTTCGACTTTCCGAGTCATGATTTCCTTAACCTGCACGATGCCCCCTTCGAGTCTCTTTCTACTGCCTTACCGGTGTAGCGCTCGCAATCGCTATCAAACCAAATTACACACCGGTTTTAAAATGGAACAAAAGTTGTGCCAAATTAAATCGATAAAATAATCGCCCGATATCGAGGCAAATCGAGGTCTATTCGCGGCCGCGACCCCCAAGCGCGGTTTTCTTGTGGATATTTTGCGACAGGGAGACAGGAAACGCAGACGGCGAGTTTAATTTTACGGACATATTGCGAATTTAATTTGGTGGGGTAATTTGTTTATATCAACTTGTAAAAAGAGGAAGAATACCGGAAACGGATCTACTTTGACGAGGTAAAATATGACTGACTCAACCAATAGCGCGGATTGGAGATCTGAGGCAGTTCCAAACGAAACTTCCGGTCGAGCCGCCGGGAAGGATCGCAGAACAGACAGTAACGGTGCGACGGTGGGCGGAAAGGTGCGGCAAATGTCAACCGGCAAACTTTTAGTGGTCGATGACGACAATAACCTCGTGGAGCTTGTGAGAGTAAAGCTGCAAAGCGCCGGTTACGAGGTCGCCACAGCCTCAAAAGCAGAAGATGCGATCGAAGCGGCCAAGGGGGCGGTCTTTGATCTGTGCATTCTCGATCTAAGGCTTGCTGACCGGAGCGGAATATCGTTGATGAGGGAATTGCATTCGATAAATCCCGACATGCCGGTGATCATACTTACTGGCTATGGTAGCGTCGAGAGCGCCGTCGAGGCCATGCAAGAAGGAGCTTACAATTACCTGACAAAACCATTTAACACACAGGAGCTTCTTTTACAGATCAAGAGAGCACTGGAAAACCGCAGGCTTAACTCCGAGATCCAACGACTTAGAGGGCTTTTAGAAGAGCAGTTCGACTTTACGAATATAGTCGCAAGAAGCGATAAGATGCGAAGCGTCCTCGATATCGTTTCCCGAATTGCCAATACCGAATCGACCGTGTATCTCCATGGCGAAAGCGGTACGGGGAAAGAAATCATCGCGAAGGCAATTCATCTTGCAAGCCCGAGACGCGACAACCCGTTTGTGGCCATCAATTGCGCCGCTTTGCCTGAAACACTACTTGAAAGCGAGCTGTTTGGACATGAAAAGGGAGCCTTCACCGGCGCCAACAGAAGCACTAAAGGATTATTTAGCCAGGCTCATGAAGGAACCATTTTCTTGGATGAAATTGGCGATATGCCGCCCTCGATTCAGGCGAAACTCCTGCGCGCGTTACAAGAGCGTCAGTTCTATCCCGTTGGAAGCGAAAAGCCAGTTTTCGTGGATGTACGAATCATCGTCGCCACGAATAAGCAATTGGAGGACGAGGTGGCAAAGGGCGCATTTCGTCAGGATTTATTTTATCGGCTTCACGTCATTCCAATCCATTTGCCTCCTCTCAGAGAGAGGAAAGAAGATATCCCACACTTGGCCGATCGTTTTCTCAAAAAGCTTTCGCAACAGATGAAGAAAGATGTGAAGGGAGTAACGCCACAGGCCATGCAAAAACTTATGCTCTACGATTGGCCGGGAAACGTTCGGGAACTGGAGAACACATTAGAGTACGCTGTGGCCATGACCCGGCAGGATATGATTACCGAGGACTCTGTCCTGCAGACGAAGAATTCATTAGCTTCTGCGAATCAAGAGGATTTGAACCCGCAGATGAACATCGCTCTGAAAGGACCTCTCAAATCCTACAAGGAAGCTAAAACTTTGCGGCGGCAAAGCGAGCGAAGCCGCTAAACTAGCCGAAAAATCCCGGACAGATTTCTATGAATTACTGAGAAAACACGAGATAAAAATAGAAAATTTCAAAGGCTCCGACGCAACGTAAAGCGGGCTCATGCCGAGCGTTTAAGCAGTAAGATTTTTGATAGACTTCCTCAGGTCAACGGAATAATTTATTGCAAACCGTCACTGGTAACCGGAACCATCCAATTCAAACGAAATTCCGGCAGGTTGGTTTGTATCTCCCCACCCTTGTTAGTGTTGGGACAAATCCCTTCAGTTTGTAAGTTATTTCGGACATGGCTCCCGGTCCCATGAGCCATGGCGCGGCCGTGTTACAGGCGATTAGATAGCCGCACGGTCTACAGCAGTCGTTCGTTGAAAAGAGCGGCGGTGATTTCCAGATACGTCTACGGGATTTCAAGGCAGTTGACACCGCGATGGGACCCCATCTGATTATCCACAAAGTATTTCGACAAATCGGCTGGCGAGCTCCTTCACCATGCTCTTGCTTCAAGAAATGGAGCTGGCCGCAGTCTTGCTCAACATTCCAGTCGTTCAAAGATAGATTCTGGGTGTTCGGATTTCAAAGCAGAAGGTGTTATACGTTTAAGCGCTTGGGGAGGTGTAACGATGAACGTGACTATGCTTTTGCAAAAAGGCGTCAACATGAGAAGCATTAAACTATATTCCGAGAAGCCCAGTTTTTGGCAGCTCGTCTTCTCGCAGAGCAAGGCTAACGGAGCCGACTATTACGGAGAGGAATTGCCGGGCTATACATGGAATTGGCCAAAGAACACTTACCTTCAACGACGCCTAGGCCGAAAGGGACATTGAGCCTGCCGTTTGTCGCACCGTTCCTTCCAGTACGACGCGCGCGCGAAATACGTGATCAACATGCGCCGCTTCAAAGAAGGGGCATGAGTCGTACTGCTTACCGGGGCCGGTTTTCGGCTTCAGTGATACTTGGCAACATATCATCAATACCGGCACTACCATTGGTCACCTTTCTCATGGTCTTTTTATTCCAGAACACTCACCCAAAGACTTCACCTTCTGATGCCCTGAACCCGAACGAGCCCGGCTGCCTTTTTGCCAACCCAGAGACCTGCCTATTGATCAGAACTTTCACATAGACTGCCGACCGTTTTGTTAACATTCGGAATTAAATCCCTGTAAGAGTATTCTTACCATCTAGGATTTTAGTGGAAGGGCATTTCATACAATAACAACTGCCTAACCGGTTGTTATCTCCCGCGAGCACCCGGCAAATTCCTTTCAATAATGAATACTTCAGTGCTTTTCGCGGGTATGCGGTACGAATCTTGCCCATAGATACTTCAAATGGTTCGCGGATGGAGGTTTGGCGCGAACCAATAAGCCACAACATTCGGAGCTGAAGACATGCCCTCCGCTCGAAACTTTCCAAGTCGGGCATACCAAACGAACGGCACCGTCGGATGGCTGGTGTTGTTCTTGTCGCTATTACTGGCACAGGGTTGCGCGCTCGTGTCGACCCTTCCGAATTGGGGCCGGCAGGCCACAATTCCTGGGTCCAGTCGTAGTCAAACCGTTTTGGGAATTGCCGACGGTCAGCAAGCCGCCATCATCAAATCTTCCAGTAACGGACTTTCTCCTCAGCGGAGTCTAAAAATACCGGGAGCCACAGTCGGAGCGCATATCGGCGAAGCTTCCTGGTATGGGCCCGGGTTCAATGGGAAAAAAACCGCGAATGGCGAGACTTTCGATGACTCCAAGTTTACGGCTGCCCATAAGACTCTGCCCCTCGGCAGCAAGGCTAGAGTTACTAATATCGACACTGGAGGCTCCGTTGAAGTGGAAATCAACGATCGCGGCCCGTATGTGAATGGCCGGATTATTGATTTATCGCACGCGGCAGCTAAGGCTTTGGGCATCATCGATGCCGGTATAGCGATGGTGAGAGTTGAATTACTTTCCGGGTCGCCCAAATCTGCGGACGCGAGGGAGAAGTGAGCAGTTGATGGCATGAACGCTGTCGTCGATTTGTTAATCGCACCTAAGGAGGCGTCCATATGCAAATATACGTCGCGCTCCAACCTTTAGTGGCACTGATCGCGGGAATACTGATCTTGATCATCCCAAGGCTGTTGAATTACATCGTCGCGCTTTACTTGATCGTAACGGGAATATTGGGGCTGGCGAGGATCTAGCGTAGTTGCCAATCAGCAGAGTGATCGAAAGAACCGCAATAAATTTTCAAAAGAGGGAGGGCTGACAATGTTAAACTGGGCTGTTACTTTTCTTGTCGTTGCCCTGATAGCAGGTGTTCTGGGCCTTACCGGAGTTGCCGGCGCAGCCACACAAATTGCGTGGATTCTGTTTGTGATTTTTCTAATTCTCTTCGTGGTAGGTCTCGTTATGGGGCGGCGTCCCTAGCGCTGAACACTGATTATGCCGCTTAATTCATGCTAATGCGCGAGGGAATCGCCTAGCGCGGGGCTGCAAGCGTCAGAGACGATTGCGCAGTGAAAGTAGGCCCGACGAATTCGGTCGTGACGTCACGACGGAATCTGTTTTTAGGCTATCTTCAACGAACTCGAAACCGGCGGCCCGAAGGTGGAATTCGTTGTCGCCGTTCTCACGGATGTCGTGTTGGGGAAGCCGCAAGAGCACTAAAGAGCGCGCCTCTAGTTCGTAAGGCTGCCCTCCGCGAATGAGCCTTCGTCGCCGAGTGGGTTTCTGGTCCCTCGTGTCGAAGACAACCTCCCAGCGCACCTTGCGTCGATGAGCCGGCAATACGAAGCTCAAGGGTTCGTAGTGAGCATTCAGTAGAATCAGCAGCGTATCATCTACAATCCGATTGCCGCGAGCATCCGTATCCTCAATGGCATCACCCGCCAGTCGCAAACCGAGACAGTGGACGGAGGGGTTGTTCCAGTCCTCGTCGCTCATTTCTTTGCCGTCCGGGCGGAACCAGGCCAGGTCTTTCACTTCTGAGCCGCGGATCGTGCGACCTTGGAAGAATTTGCGGCGACGCAGAACTGGATGTTGATGAAACAATCGCATCAGCAATCGAGTAAATTCTAAAAGATCTCGTCGCTGCGGGTCAAGTTTCCAGTCAATCCAGGAGATCTCGTTATCTTGGCAGTACGCATTATTGTTGCCCCTCTGTGTCCGCCCGATTTCATCTCCCGCGAGTAGCATTGGCACGCCTTGAGAGAGAATCAGAGTTGCCAAAAAATTGCGCTGCTGACGTTTCCGAAGGGCCAGGATTTCAGGATTGTCCGTCGGACCTTCGACGCCGCAATTCCAACTGAGATTGCCGTTATGCTCGTCGCGGTTGTCCTCTCCGTTGGCCGCGTTGTGTTTGTCGTTGTGACGGACGAGATCGGCGAGGGTGAAGCCGTCATGGGCGGTCACAAAGTTGATGCTGGCGTATGGGCGACGGCCTCCTCTGTCGTAGAGATCGCTGCTCCCGGTGAGCCGGAAAGCTAAACCACCCAGCGACCCGTCATCCCCTTTCCAGAAGCGTCTTATGGTGTCTCTATATTCTGCGTTCCATTCGGCCCACAACACCGGAAAATTGCCCACCTGATAGCCGCCCTCACCGAGATCCCAAGGCTCAGCGATGAGCTTCACCTGCGACAACACCGGATCTTGGTGGATGATGTCAAAAAACGCTCCTAAGCGATCCACCGAATGGAGTTCCCGCGCCAGGGTTGAAGCGAGGTCGAAGCGAAACCCGTCCACATGCATCTCCAGCACGCGCGGATGCGTCATGTTCAAGGTATTGCCGCAGCCGGTGTAATCCATGTAATAGCGACGGTCATCGGCCACCAGACGATAATAGGCCGCGTTGTCGATTCCGCGAAAACATAACGTTGGCCCGAGGTGATTTCCTTCTCCGGTATGGTTGTAAACGACATCGACGATGACCTCTATGCCTTCACGGTGCAAAGTCTTGACCATGGTCTTGAACTCCGCTAGCTGCTGTCCCAGTGTTCTCGGAGAGGCGTAGCTGGACTCCGGCGCAAAAAAGCCGATCGAATTGTATCCCCAATAGTTCGTGAGGCCGCGGTCGACGAGAAATTTGTCTGCGACGAACTGGTGAATCGGCATCAGCTCTACGGCTGTGATCCCCAAGGATCGGAGATAGTCGATAATGGCTGGATGGGTGAGAGCCGCATAAGTGCCTCTCAGTTCCTTCGGCACTTTGGAGTGACGAGCGGTGAATCCTCTTACATGCATTTCATAGATCAACGTCTGGTGCCAAGGAGTTCGAGGCGGCGCGTCCTGTCCCCAACTGAAAGCCGGGTCCACGACCACGCACTTCGGTATTCCGTCGGCGCTGTCCCGCTCATCTTTCGATAAGTCGCCGTCCGGATGTCCGATCGTATAGCCGAAGAGCGCGTCGCTCCATTTGATCGAACCCGCAATGGACTTGGCGTAAGGATCCAAGAGCAGCTTAGCCGGGTTGAACCGATGACCTTCGGCAGGATTATAAGGGCCGTGCACGCGATAGCCGTAGAATTGTCCCGGCCGGGCTTCCGGCAAATAGACATGCCAAACCTGCGCGGTTTGTTCGGTCATCCGAACTTGCGTCGTCTCGCGGCCTTGGTTTGGCCGATCAAACAGGCAGAGTTCCACGCCCGTAGCGTTTTCAGAAAACAAAGCGAAATTAACGCCTGAGCCGTCCCAAGTAGCGCCTAGCGGGTACGGATTTCCGGGCCATACCTTCATGGAATGATCCCTTCGCTTGCCATCTCCGCAATATCAGCTGGATTCGTCTGCATTCTGATCAGTTCGTCTGCAGTCTGATCAGATGGAAGCCGCAACGGTGTCGACGGCAGCAACATCGAAGCTGTCTTCGATCACGGCGGCTGTAGGAGCAAACGCGATACCAACATCATGCGTCCGTCGCAACTGCACAGAATCAAAGATCTATTCAGAAGCGCTTAACAGATCGCTCGCGCCGCTGTGTATGCGATTCCCTTCGACGTTTCGAGAATTCTCGAAATATGGAGTTCCTCACGAGTCATGAATACGATCATGTCCTTTCCGTTCTCATCCGTCCGCCTACCGCACCGTGTTCCTTGTGCGCGTCTTATGAGTCTCGAACGGATGGTGGATCTTTCAGCGGAGGTCGACTCTCATTTTGACGTTTCGAGAATTCTCGAAAGGTGAAGTTTCCCCTATTAGGCGATCACGATATCCTTGTATCCTTATATCCCTACCTCTCCCGTTGAGTCGGGCACGCGAATCCGGTAGACAAAAACATATGGCAAAAAGATTTTTCTTAGGCGCGGCCACCCTGGCAATCGCGGTCCTGTGGCTCATCGCGCGGCCGATTGACGCCGGCGAAGGCGCAAAGCCGGAGGTGCGACTTGTTCAGTTCCAAGTGCCCCAGTTGCCGGGATTGGGCGGTGCCGCGGTGGATTGGCGGCAATTGGATGCGTTTTTAACTTTCATTGTGAAGCGCTTCGGCCAGGAGATTCCTGCAGATCTGAGAGAATCGTTAGCAGAGGCGTTTCTCGACTCGCGTTACGAGTTGACGAATTTCGTGGAGCTTGCATCCGCCGGACAGAATCCGGTTCCGCAGATGCTGTTGGACGGCTGGAGTCGATTGTCGCCGATCATGAAACAAGCGCTCCCTGCGCTGCCGCAGGAGGCTGCCGACCGGTACGCGAACTTCATCGGCGTGCTCGATCAATTGGCGGCGCTGGGGCAAGGATCTCAGCTGGCGCTGCTGCAATTGTCGCCCGATGCTCTGAGAGAAATGGCGCGCATTTTGGAGCCGGCCGTAAGCGGCGATCCGATCGGGTACACCCTCGAGGTCGACAACGCGCTGCGCGAGCTGCTCGGCTTCGGCGCTCCGATTGCCGCTCCTTCTCCGGGTACGAGGCAGAGCCGGCTGCCGGGTTTTCGGTCTTTTGCCAAAATGCGGCAAGCCTCTGTGCCTCCGCTCTGGTTTGGCGTCGCGATGGCGTCAGAGCCTGACATCAAGAAGTTGAATGAATGGGTGCCCGAAGACGGTGATCTCGAGGCTTATCTTCGGGCCGTTAGAAGTTTGCTGGCGGCGTTGAGTGACAAACTCGCGGCGAAATCGAAATTGGCCGAAGAGCATGAGCCTCTCACGCGGCAAATCATACTTGCCGCGGGCTGGCAGGAGAGTTGCTGGCGCCAGTTCATTAAAAAGGGAAAGCTCCTGACGCCTCTTGCCTCGGCCAGCGGAGCTTTGGGTTTGATGCAGGTGAGTCCCCATACGTGGCGAAACCTTTATGACCTGAAGCAGCTGGGAGCCGACATCGAATACAACGGCAATGCCGGCGCGGAGATTTTGGTTTATTACTTGACCCGTTTTGCCCTGAAAAAAAACGAGGACAAACAACCGGGCGGCGACCTCGCGCGCGCGACCTACTCGGCTTACAATGGCGGCCCCGGCCAGCTGAGCCGCTACCGGGCGGCTAAACAGAACCCGGCGTCTAAGAAGGTCGATGCATCGTTCTGGGAGAAATTTCAAGCTGTCAGGTCGGGCCGCGAGATGGAAGTCCGGAGCTGCTACCAAAAATAGCTGCGGAGTAGTTTGGCGCTACGGCGGAGGCTAGACGTGTCGTTTCGACGTTTCGAGAATTCTCGAAACGTGAAAGTTCTCCTCTCTGAGATTCCATCATTGCTAGCTCATCCTTGTCTCTTCGCCGTCGGCTCCACGATCACGAACTACGATCGCGTTGGTTTCCCCCGCCTTCCACTTTCATCTATCCTACTTCTGGTTCCGTCTCCGTCAAACCGTCCATTGCTAAAACACTTTCGGTCCTATAGAGTCGACCCCGGATCATTCCTTCGTCTTAATGGCGCGCAAGAGGTAGAAGGCCGGGCCACACTCTCAACGGTGGCATCGACTTCGGCTCCGGTTTGATAGCGAGCGTATTCCCGGTTCTGACCCCCCTCCCTCTTCCAATATCCAAAGGCTATCAAGAGCCTGAAAAAAGGAGAGACATATGAATCCTGTATTGGTGATCGCTATCCCGCTGGGGTTGATAATCCTCGGTATGATACTGAACAGCCTCGATCTCGGTTTCGATCAACCCCCAAGCTCGCCCGAGCGAGATCCCGTGAAACAATTAGCGGCCGAAAGGGAAACTTACCGCCAGTTCTTCGATCGGCAGCGCAGTCGAGCGGTGAAACGACAGAAAAGGGTCAGCCAATATGGCTGGTTGCTCATGGTTGCATTTATCGGCGCCTTCATCTGGGTGTACATGGATACCGTGACTAAGACCAGCCTTTCGAGTCGAATTGCTGCGCTTCAAACATTGGGGACAGAAGAAGGCAAACAGATGGTTCTCTCGGTGACTCTGAGCGACGGGAACAATGTTAAATACCTGATCAAGTTGCCCCAAGCCGACAAGTTGGAGACGGCAGTAAAAGACGGCGTTGCCAAAGAAAAGGTTTCAGCCTGGGAGCTGGAAAAACTAGGCACGGCATTGAGTATCGGCGATAATCCATTGCCGTTCGGCGTCGCGCTGAAGATCGCCTACTAGCAATTGAAGTGTCAGACAGACGCGAGATTGCCAGAGATCCAAATCAGACTTGAGGTGCCGAATTGGCACCTCAAGCTGGTGATTGCCGTCGTTTCGAGGTTTTGAGCATTCTCGAAACGTGGAAGTTCCCGCCAGAGGTCACGATCGCGAACACGCTTCACGATCACGCTCAGGGTCACGCCTTTTCTCTCAGCACTAGCATGCATTTGTATTTTGATTGCGGCTATTTTAAGCCACCTTTTACCGGGCCGATTCAATCAATTCGATGACCATTTTGACACTGCGCAATGTGAGTAAGGTGTTCGGCAGCCCGGACAACGGACTCGACCAAGTCGCGGCGTTGAATGACGTTTCCCTGGAAGTCCATGCTGGGGAGTTTTTTTCCATCATCGGACCGTCGGGCTGCGGCAAATCGACGCTGTTAAGAATCATCGGCGGACTGATTCCGGCATCTGATGGCGAACTGAACGTAGGCAATGAACGAGTTGACGGCCCACACCCGTGGCTCGGCATGGTCTTTCAAGAAGAATCCACCTTTCCCTGGCGCACGGCTTTGGCGAATGTCGAGTTCGGCCTGGAGATGCGCGGAGTATCCCAGGAGGCTCGCCGGAAGAAGGCGCGGGAAATGATTGGCCTCGTCGGTCTGTCCGAAACCGTCAGTGGCTAGAAAAGCTATTTCACGCCTCTGGCGAGCGCAAGCTGTGCGGGATAAGTTGATTGCTGAGGTGGTAAACCGATATGGCTATCGAGCTTTCCCAATCATGGGCTAATCAGTTCGTAGCCCTGATCCTGGATAACGAAGTGACGGTTGGGGAGTTTGTCATAACTCCGCCAGTCCCATGGAGCCGTTTGATCCAGCGTAATGGGATATTCCAAATCGCGGAAGGATGTCCAACTCTTTTGACAACCAAGCAAGCCAAGTTCGAGATGAGAAACTGGGACGAGGTTTCGTTGCCGGCCATCATGGGCGCGCTGGAAGAGCTGGGCGGCACCGTGGATTACGTCCTCTTCGGAAACAACGCGGGCCAGGGGCTGCCGCTTGCGCGGAGCTTGCCGCTGAACTTGGCCGGCAACCGCGCGGCGATTATCTACGCAAACAGTCTTCCGGAGAAAAGCGCGTACGAGAGACTCGGCTACCGAGCCTTCTTTCGAAGGAGCGAGGCGGTCGCCCGTCTGCTCGAGCTGGCCAAAAATGCAAGCCGACCGCTGGCCCTCTGCTTCATCAATACGATCCAGCACAACGAGTTTAACTATCACGACCCGTGAAATAAACGGGAAACGAGGGGTTCTAGGGACGATCGAGTGAACGAGATGACTTATTTATCATGGCCGGTCCTAAATCGTAAATTAGGAGGAGTTGCTTTGCTTTGACCACCACCGTATTGGGTCTGTATTTTTTGCGTTACAGGATCCTTTAACTCTGCAAAAAGCATCATGGCCACTGGATCTTTGAAATTTAATCTGATTTTAAAATTTCCCACATTCTTTATTTCCAACACTGCCACGTGTGGCGTCTCGAACGTTCCGTCAATCACGGAAGCGGTTATATGAGTCGTAAGACCGAGACGAGCCACCGTGCTTCTCCCGTCTAAAATGGCCAATATGTTTGGCGGGGTTTGTATCGCTTCATAAGTCGCTCCAAGCACAAATTGCCCTGGCTCCAACAAGAAATCCTCTTTGGTTAGATCTATTTCCTTATATTTGAGATCCTGCGCCACCGTTAGACTTACAACCTGATCAGGCTCGGGCAGAAGCAGATTTTTGGCTAAATGGATGCGAATACCGACGGGGCGTATGTTTTTCTTATTAAAGTCAGGCTCAATGTTGATTTTGCCTTCATCAATATACTTCTCAATTGTTTGATGTGATAAAAACATGAAACCCAGTATAACATGAGGAGAGAAAAAATGTCCGGAATCTTTTCCTGGGAGGGGAATATGGGGATATTTTCACAGTACAGGAAGGCGCTCAACGCGCGCTTTCGTCTCAGCCAATTCGTTCGTGCGGCCAATCGTCGGCATTTCCTGTGCGGCGGTGCGTAGGATTTGGATTATCGACGCGGGAACTTATAAAATCACAACTGATCCATGGACTACCATTTGATTCTCCCAAAGCTTTATGTGGGTTCCTACCCCGGAAGAGCCGATGACATCAAGCTGCTAAAGCAGCAAGCCGGGGTTACGGCGGTCCTCAATCTGCAAACAGACGACGATATGCGGCACTTTAAACTGGATTGGGATTCGTTGCTAGGTCACTACAGAAATTCAGCGATCGATGTTCGTCGGGTGCCGGTGCGCGACTTTGACCCAGACGATCTAGAGGTAAAGCTCCCGGGTTGCGTGTCCATGTTAAATGAACTAATGCAGTCGAGCCAGACCGTCTATCTTCACTGCTCCGCAGGGACGGGCCGATCTCCCACGGTCGCAATCGCGTATCTCTTTTGGTGTTGTGACTGGGATTTGGATAGGGCGATCACTCACGTTACGCAGTGCCGACCCTGCTCGCCGAGTATCGAAGTGATTTCCCTCGCCACGGCGCGGGTTGGGCGCGTAGCCCCAACCTAGCATCTGATGCTGCGGTGAACTCGACTGACCTCATCCTTGTGATTCTCTTCGTTGTCGTCCTCGCGTTGTTTTGGCTTTTCGTCTGGTGGAACAGAGAATGATCGGACCAGACCGGACAATTCTGTTTAGGAAAGAAATTGTAGGAAAAGTTTTATGTAGAGGAGGCTTGGGTTTTTCTATTGCTTCGGTAGACCAAGAGATGAGGCATGATCAGACCTCGACATTTCGACCATCCTGGATACGGCGATGGACTGCGGGATCTGGCTTGCCATTCTGACAGATCTTTGATTTTCGCTTGGAAGCGGCGTAAGGCCCTGTAAGGTTCGACACTTTCCATTGTCGGAACGCCCGTTACGCCCTAGTATTAGTCTCGTGGAAAAGGTGGGTCGGGAGTCGTTTTTCTCTATTCGCGTGCAGAATGTTCTACGTCGTATTTGCTGCCGGAGACAAAGGATACTCTGTTGGTTGTCGGTGAGAGGGACCAGTACAAAGGCACATAGGGCTCAGTGACGGGTGCCTGATAAGCATCTGATCTTGGCGGAGAAGGGAGGGAGTCGAACCCTCCGGGGGCCTTACGACCCCCAGACTGGTTTTGAAGACCAGCGGCACCACCGGGCACCTTCCTTCTCCAGTAATGATTTGAAGTACTTACGGTTGGCCGTCCTCTGTTCTGTAGCAATTTCCGTTGCCATTTCCAACTCTACGCTAAACGCCTTTGCAATATCTTCCCGCTGTAAATCCCCATAGCGCTTGTGCATCTGCACAGAACTGTGGCCGCTTGCTCGCATTGCAACATCAACATTGATGCCCTGGCGTGCCCATCGCGTTAGAGCAGTGTTCCGGTAATTGTGAAAGGTGAATTTTTTCACGC
>VBKE01000205.1:8916-9445 GCA_005879605.1 Deltaproteobacteria bacterium | reverse complement strand
AGTACTTCACATAAAGGTGGCCATTCCCGCCAACAACAAAGACATAGATCCGCTGCTTTCGCGCCCTATAAAAAGTGATCGCCGCCGGCGGTACTTTTGATATCGCCAACCCCTGCGCCACCGTTGTACCCGGAGGCGTCCCCAGATCGGTCCATGTCCACTTCGCCCCGTTCCAGTAATTTACACAGAGGTGGCCATTCTCGCCCGCGACAAAGGCATAGATCCATTGTTTGCTCGCGTCAAGGTAAGTAATTACCGAGGGGCTCGAAAATACGATTGTTCCCGAAGGCGTGCCTTGATCGGCCCAGGCCCATTTCGTCCCGTTCCAGTAATTCACATGGAGGTGACCGTTCTGACTGGCGACAAAGGCATAGATCTGTTGCTTTGGCGCCTTATAAAAAGTAATCGCCGAGGTGACCCATGGCGTTGTGCCCGAAGGCGTGCCCTGATCGGCCCACTGCCACTGCGTTCCGGTCCAGTAATTCACATGGAGATGGTGATCCGCTCCGACGACAAAGGCATAGATCCG
>VBKE01000205.1:0-8866 GCA_005879605.1 Deltaproteobacteria bacterium | reverse complement strand
ACCCAATTCCAGTATTTCACATGGAGGTGGTTATCCGACCCCACAGCAAAAGTGTAGATCCGCTGTGATTGGGCATCGACTGAATAAGTAATGGCCCATGAGCTCATTTCGTCCTCGCTTTCTCAGGCGCGGAGTTTCGAGAAGGACCACCTTCGCCCAGGCAGCGTCCATGCCATCGTTACAGCCGCAGCCTCCGATCATAGCATTTGCTTTCTTCACAGCTGGTGTTTCGGGCATGTCTTTGAGACTTTCGCCATCAGCTCGATTCTGCGCTTCATCCAGCGACTTACATATCTGCAGAAATCGAAAAAATAAACGGGACAGGCTACTTTTCCACTTCAAGCGGCGGTTTGCTGGGCTTGCAGAGCGACTTCTCGCGGCTGAAGATTGCCGGCATCAGCGATTCGGCCAACGCCTTGGCCCTGCGCCGGAGTTGCTGGGGCACGGATGATGGCCTTGTCTCGGAGGCGTTTTAGGTTGCAAGAAATTCTTGATCCACCTTCATTGTCCTTCCTGTTGCATGCTCGGCGACGTTGGACTAGGATCGCCCCCGTGATCTTCAAAGCCATCTGCAGCGCAGTCTTTGTTGTCTGTCTTTTGGTTCTTGCCGCATGTCCCGTTCCACCACCGCAGGGGGGTGAAAGGTCGAACCCTTCAAGCGGGCCAGGTGGGTTTGAGCACTAAGCAAGCATCATTGGCGGCAGAGAAAAGGGGACGCAAACCTCGAGGCTGGTGGCACGACGTTTTGACTGTGACTCCGACGAGACCATGGACCACGACTACGCGTTCGAGATAGCCGCATCGGCCGTGCGGTTCGGCGCCGGCGTCACGCGTGAGGTCGGCTCAGACCTCGCGGACCTCCGCGCCACCAAGGTGCTCGTCATGAGCGACCCGACCGTGTCGCGTCTGCCCCCCGTGCAGGCGGTCCTCGAGTCGCTCGAGTCCAGCGGCATCGCGTTCGCGCTGTTCGACCGCGTGCGCGTGGAGCCAACGGACCAATCGTTTCTCGACGCCATCGCGTTTGCCGGCCGGGACACCTACGATGCGTTCGTCGCGGTAGGCGGCGGGTCCACGATCGACACCGCCAAGGCCGCCAACCTCTACAGCACGTACCCGCCGGCCGATTTCCTGGACTACGTGAACCCGCCGATCGGCAAGGGGCTTCCGGTGCCCGGAGCCCTCAGACCGCTCATCGCGATTCCAACGACCGCTGGCACGGGAAGCGAGACGACCGGCGTCAGCATCTTCGACTTTTCCCGGCTCCACGCCAAGACCGGCATCGCGAGTCGCCGCTTGAAGCCGACGCTCGGGCTGCTCGATCCGGAGAACACGAAGACGATGCCGTCGGAGGTCGCAGCGTCGAGCGGCCTCGACATCCTGAGCCACGCCGTCGAGTCGTTCACGGCCCTGCCGTTCACGGAGCATCCGCGGCCGAATCGTCCCTCGCTCAGACCCGCTTATCAGGGATCCAACCCGATCAGCGACGTCTGGTCGCTGCAGGCCATGCGCCTGGTCGCCCGCTTTCTGATCCGCGCCGTCGAAGACCCTGCAGACGATGAGGCGCGTGCGAGCATGCTGTTGGCGGCGTCATACGCGGGCATCGGCTTCGGGAACGCCGGCGTGCACCTGCCACACGGGATGTCGTATCCGGTGTCCGGGCGCGTGCAAGGGTATCGGGCGCCGGGCTATGCCGTGGATCATCCACTCGTGCCACACGGCATCTCGGTCATTCTCAACGCGCCCGCGGTCTTCCGCTTCACCGCCCCGTCAAGTCCCCGCCGTCATCTCGAAGCGGCCGAAGCGCTCGGGGCGGACGTCGCGCATCGGCGTGCCGACGACGCTGGCGAGATCCTCGCGGACCGCATCACCTGGTTCATGCAGCGGTTGGAGGTGCCCAACGGGCTCCGGGCGATCGGCTACACCATCGCGAACATTCCCGCCCTCGTGGAAGGGACGCTCCCGCAGCATCGGGTGACGAAGCTCTCGCCACGGCCGGCCGGACCCGAGGAGCTTGGCCGCCTGTTCGAGCGCGCGATGGTCGCGTGGTAGGGAATGGTCTACGGGCAACGGTCACGAACCGCGGGCGGCGACTGCGCGGACTTGATAATCTTGATGGATTCTCCGATGCGAGTCACTGAAAGATCAGCACCACGATAATTAGAGTCTATAGATGAACTATAATAGCGGGGACACTCCCTCGTTTATGTCATCCATTTTGGGCTTGACGAGAGATCTTCAAAATTGATATTGCGGCAGTGCGCGGGGGGAGTCGCTGAGGAGAAAACTGGCTTCCAATTTTAGGGATCACAAGGAGGTGCCCTATGAAGCGATTACGAATTCTTATTATAGTTATGGCTGGCCTTTTGGCGACAGCCACGGCAGCCCAAGCTGATCAGATCGGTACTGCGCTGACTGGCTACGAGGAGACGCCCGCGGCAGTGTCCACGACCGCCACCGGCGAGTTCACCGGCACTATCAGCGATGACGGTCAGTCCATCGACTACAGGCTGAGGTTCGCCGGGCTGCAAGGGACAGTGACTCAGTCCCACATCCATGTCGGCCAACTAAGCATAACCGGCAGCATCGTCATCTTTCTGTGCCAGACGGCGACAAATCCTGATCCCACCGGCCTTGCCCCTCAATGCCTTCAAGAGGGGGTCGTGACTGGGAAGATCACGGCCGCAAACGTCATAGCCGGATCTACCACAACCCAGCAGCTCGCGGCTGGTGACTTTGCTGCAGTCGTCACTGCCATCCGTGCCGGCGCTACCTACGCGAACGTACACTCGAGCCTCTCGCCGGGGGGCGAGATACGCGGCCAGATACGCACCGTCGGCAAATAGTGTCTTGGTCGCGCGCCGGGTCTGGCAACTTGGGCGAGGCAGTACATCGCCCACAGAAAAAGAAAAGGGGACATCATTCTACATTTCTATTTCTCTTCTCGTCGCCCTCTTGGTCTTAGGCTTGCGCTCAAAACCAAGCTGAGCCGCCATGCGAGAAACCCAACCACTGAACCGTGACGTGATAACGCATGCCTCCTGCCGAGGCTCGGGCCGTGCGTGGCAAACATCCGTCTACCTCCGTCCATGTTCATCAGGCAAGAGAAAAGAAGATGTCCCTTTTTTTACCTCAGCCAGCGATGGACCCTGACGTTTCCTGCCAGAACTCAGGCGGAAATTCCCCAAGACATTTGTTAATCGTCGCTCCTCAAGGCAGCTCGTCTCTTGTAAACTTTCGGCCCTCAGGATAAACCCCGTACCACGGACTTGCGCGGGTGGCTTTGGGGCGCTGACCCTCAGCGAGAAAAGCTTCAGTCGGAAAAAATGCTAGTTGATGAAATTACTTTCAAACGCGTTTTAACGCGAGACGGGGAGACAACGATGGCGAGAGGCAGGAATTTGCGATTATTCCTGCTCTTGATAACGGTCCTCCTAACGCCGGGGCTGATTCGCGCGCAGGAAGGGTCACTCGAACAGGCCAAGAAAGAAGGAAAGGTGGTCTGGTACACGGCCATGGCTCTTGAGATCGCCGAGCAGGTCGCCAATATCTTCGAAAAAACCTACGGCATCAAGGTGGAATTGACCCGGAGTGCCTCCGAGCGAATAGTCGCCCGAGTCCTCCAGGAAGCGCAGGCGGGGATTAACAACGTCGATGTTATCGAGATTTCGGAAGCCGGCGACTTCACGCTTCTCAAACAAAAAGGTTTGCTGAGGGCGTATCGTCCCAAAAACTACGAGCGCTTTCCTAGCAACTTCCTGTTGGACAAAGACGGATATTTCCATGCCTGGAGAGCCACGATCGCCCAGCCCGTTTACAATACCAGGCTTGTTCCTGCGAGCGCCGTTCCCAAGTCATGGAAGGATCTGATCGACCCGGCATGGAAAGATAAACAGCTTAAGGTCCACTACGTTTCGGGCGCCGGGACCAACGTCATGGCTGCCCTAACGAAGATCTACGGTTGGGACTACTACCGTAGTCTGCGCAAAAACAATCCGGTCATCGTCCAAGCTGCCTCCCAAGGAGTCAGTGTTGTGGCTGCGGGTGAGAGGGCGATCCTTGTGGAGGGGAACTATTACAACACCATGCGGGTCAAGGCCAAAGGAAACCCGGTGAACGTTATCTTTCCGTCCGAGGGAGCCGTGCTCGTCCTCTCCCCCGCAGGTATCGCCCAAAAGGCGCCCCGTCCCAATGCCGCCGTGTTTTTCTTGGAATATATGTTTAGCGAAAAGACTCAACAACTGTTGATTGACAATACCCGGCTCTATGTCCCTCATCCCAATGTAAAATATCCTTCTGATATGCCGTCCCTCAGCCAACTAAAAACGCTGACGGTCCCGGTGGACGAGCTGATGAAGCGCCAGAGTGAAATCAAGCGGATGTTTACCGAAATCTTCGGCCTCTAAAAATTCTCTTCCCTCCGAAGTGAACCGCACGAGCAGTAAATTAGGCGAGCCTCTTGCAAAAACCTCCGGAGTCAATTTTCGACCGCGACTCGATCCAAGCCTTCCGACTTGGATCGGGGTATGCGTTTTGGTTGGTGTCCTCGTTGGCGTCCCTCTCTGGTGGCTGGTTACGACGAGCCTCCGAGGAGAACAGGGCCTGACACTGGCCCATTATCGGCAAATCTTTTCCGATCGGGCTTTGCTGCGAGCGGTGCGGAATAGCGTGCTGATCGCCTTTTGGGCGAGCCTGTTGGCGACGGCCGTCGGCTCTCTGATGGGCTGGCTGGTTACACGCACCGATTTGCCTTTCAAACAGCTATTTCGCGCCTTGGTGTTGGCTTCATTTGTTACTCCGCCGTTTGTCGGCGCATTCGCCTGGACGATGCTAGCGGGTCCAAATGCGGGTTGGTTTAACCATCTCTATCGGTACACGACAGGGCTAGAAGGACATCTCTTTAACATTTACAGCTTTGAAGGGGTGATATTCGTTATCTTTCTCTACAGCTATCCGTACGCCTTCACCATGATCACCAATGCCCTCGAACTGGTCTCGTCGGAGATGGAAGAAGCCGCGGCGATCCTGGGCGCCGGCCGTTTCAGAACCGCATTGACGATAACGCTTCCGCTGATTACTCCGGCGCTGCTCGGAGGGTTTATCTTCGCGTTCGTGCATGCACTGGCGCTGTTCGGCGTTCCGGCCGTCCTGGCCATGCCGGCCGGCTTTCATACCATCACCACGCAAATTTGGGTGCTCCTCTCGCAGGTCCCCCAGGAATTTGAGATCGTCGCTGCCCTTTCTGTTTTCCTTCTTCTAATGGCCGTGGCTCTGCTCTCTTTGCAAAAAAGGGCTCTCGGCAGAAAAGGCTTTGCAACGATCACGGGGAGAGGGATGCGGCGCTCGCGAATTGAACTCGGCCGCTGGCGCTACCCGGCTCTTGTATTCTGTTTTTTCGTCGTCGCTCTGGCGGTTTTTCTTCCCTACCTCGTCCTAATTAAAGCCGCCTTCTCGAAGGCGTGGGCGATGCCTCTCAAACTGGAGAATCTCACACTGGACAATTGGCGCGTGGCCGTCGCCGGCTACAGCGCAACCAAGGACGCCGTCATCAACACGTTGGAGCTAGGCGCGCTGACGGGAACCCTTGGCGTTGGTCTTGCGGCCTTCGTAGCCTATGCCGTCAATCGTAAGCTCTTCCGCGGATATCAGATACTCGCCTATCTTTCCGTCGCTCCCACCGTGGTGCCGGCCATTGTACTGGCGGCGGGGCTTCTGATCGCCTACTCGGGACCGCCTTTCTTCCTCTACGGCACCATTTGGATCTTGCTCCTCGCTTACCTCACCAAGGAGCTGCCCGTCGGTTACACGCAGGTCGAGACCACCATGAAAGGTATCCATATTGAGTTGGAGGAGGCCTCGAGAATTCTTGGAGCGCATCGGCTCTCGACCATGAAAAACGTCACCTTGCCCTTGGCCAAGGGAGGGATCGTCGCAGCGTGGTTACTCATGTTTATCGGCGCGGTACGGGAGCTGAGCGCTTCGATCCTCCTCTATACCTCGAAATCATGGGTGCTTTCCGTGCTCATCATCGACCTTCAGAACCACGGTGTCATCGAGGTTATTTCCGTCCTGAGCATCCTGATGCTGACCTTCACCTTTATTACGGTTGCATTTATGCAAAAGTTTATTGGACGTGATATTCTGAGACTCAACGAGTGAGCCGGAATCCAACCGACAGGAAACGACATTGCAGATAACCGTTCATAAGCCAACCCTCACGAAGCCGCGACAGCCGATTTCCATCGCTCCCCGTGGCAGATCCCTGACCGGACAGGTTTGGGGATTCGTCGATACCAGCAAAGTGAATGCGGATTTGTTTATCGACGAGATTAAGACGCAAATCCGCCAGCGCTTTCGTCCCAATGACTTCATCGTCGTCAGGAAGGAATCCCCTGGCGTTCCGCTATCCGACGATCAGCTCCGCCAGCTCAGCGAACAATGCGGATTTGTGATTTTCTGCTTCGGCGACTGAGGGACATCTACGTCCTGGAGTGTCCGGGACGCCATTGAGTTGGAAAAGCGCGGAGTTGTCACCACGACAGTCTGCAGCGCTCCCTTTCTCAAACCCGCCAAAGCTCAAGCACAACACGAGGGCATGTCCTCAGTCCCCTTCGTGAAAATTCTCCATCCTATGGCTACTGCGCCCCTACAGACCGTGGTCGAACAGGTCAAGGAGGCCTTGCCTCAAATCACCCACGCCCTGACCATTGCCGGCGAGCAGGAAGAAAAACAAACTTCTCAAAATGACCGCGAAGAAAATCTCCTGACCATCAACGGAGGAGTGGAGGAAGTTTTTGAACTCTTTCATGAGCGGGGCTGGACGGACGGCTTTCCCATCATCCCGCCAACCGAGATCAACGTTCGCGCCATGCTGTCTCAATCCGTCTACTCTCCGGATACCACTCTCGGGTTGCTGCCCCCGGCGATGAACCCCGTTACGGTCGACAAGCTCGCTGTGAATGCGGTGATGGCCGGATGTGTGCCCGAATATTTTCCCGTGATCCTTGCCGCCGTTGAGGGGCTCCTGGACGAAGACCTCGCTCTCTACAGCATGCAAACGGCGACCAATGCTACGGCCCCGCTGATTATCGTCAATGGTCCTATCGTCAAAATCCTCTGCCTCAACGCGAGTGGAAATCTGTTTGGACCCGGGTCACGCGCCAACGCCACCATCGGACGGGCCATCAGACTGGCTTTGATCAATATCGGAGGCGAGATCCCCGGCATCACTGACCCGGCAACTCATGGCCAACCAGGTAAATATACCTTCTGCATAGCCGAAGCCGAGGATGAAAGCCCTTGGCAATCCTTACACGTGGAACGGGGATACGCGAAAGAGCAAAGTGCGGTCACTCTCATTGGTGCCGGTGGCCCACAGAATCTCTTTACGTACGGATGCAAAACAGGAGAGGAAATCCTGGAGACTTTTGTCGGGGCGCTCTGCGGTCTCGGTCACAACAACATCATATTTCCATCCGGACCACTGCTCGTCCTGGGCCCCGAGCACGCGGGGACGCTTGCCACAGTTTCTGTTCGATAGGGCGCGCATTCCCCTCGCAAAATTCGCTGAAGGGACGCAGCGGGGGATTTTTGAGCGCCGCTCCCGCTGGTTTCAAGTCGCAGGCGATCCGGAGCAAATCGGGATTGCCGATCATCCTGAGGATATTATGATCGTGGTTGCAGGCGGGCCGGGAATTCACTCCCAGTTTCTGCCAACCGCGTTCAGCAAAAAGCCGGTTACTAGAGTCGTCAGGCAACGGGCTCAGCCGGGCACAAACCTCAGCCCTCCAATTCCTCCATCAGCGGTTTAATACTCTCGGCTCGTTCGAGTCCTTTAAGGAGACTTTCCACGCGGCGGGTTTTTTCCTCCCCTAGGCGGGGAGTCACCAGAGAGTGAAACTTGTGTTTAAGTTCCTGTTGAGTCATGGGCTCATGCCAAATCTCTTCCTCTAGCTTCTGCCCCTTTGTGGTCGTCAGGCTGACAATCGCGTGGCGTCCTTGTTCCATCCCCTTCCAGTCCTCACGGCCTACGAAGTGTACTCGGCCGCGCATCCTTTGTACCTGCGGACTAGCGACTGTCGCTTGATCATGCAGTTGATAAAAATCTAGCTTCCCCTGAGCCAGCGCCATGGCGCATACCATTTCCCCGGAAATAGCGGCGTGGCGGGTGGCCGGAATCCTGTGGACGCCGCGTTGGGGGATCTGAATTTCAACTTGATGGATTTCTTCAGGCCCGATCCCGTGTTCATGAAGCAAGCGAAATATCCCCTGAAGATAAGTTTGGTTCGGGCTCCCCGCGGGGTAGCGCTTATGCATCACGTCCGTTATGGCATAATATCGCCCCAAGTCTTTCATCATCTCGACTCCGGCGTCAGGGGTCTCCAGAAAGGCATCAAAAAGGCTCAGCGGGCCATCGAGAATATCCAAAGGAACATGACAGCCCTTCCGCGCAAGCAGCGCAGCGGTCGCGCCGTTTCTATTGGCCGTGGCTACCTGAAAAGTTTTGCCCATGTGTCCGGGGTCCTTGGTCATGTTATCCGGACCCGCCGCCTGATAGGCCGCTAAACCCAGGGCTACCTGCATTCCCAGGCGGTCCAAACCCAAAAGCAACGCCGCAGTCACGGCTGAGCTCAGCGCGCCAGCGACCGCAGTGTGGTAGAAACGGCGCGTAAGGTAATCTCTCTCGCGATAGAAGATGGTCATCAATCTTCCGCCGACCTCATAACCTAAAACTACTGCGCGAAGGATGTCCCTCCCGCTTGCCTCGACCCATTGCCCGACGCTGAGCGCGGACGGCACGGGTCCAGCAGCCACATGGCCGCCGACGGATGTTAAGTGAACCGGGTCCACTTCGGCGCCGTGAGCCATG
>VBKE01000204.1 GCA_005879605.1 Deltaproteobacteria bacterium | reverse complement strand
AATTTGGGGTCTCGGGCGCGGGAAGTGAAAACACGCAGATATACGCGTCTCGATTATGGCGCTACGGTTCCCGGCTTTTACGGCCGTACATAGAGTTGGGGGTTGGGCACCGCTTGACGGTATGCCTCGGGCGGGATGTGTCTGCGCTTACATCGTCAGCACGATCTTGCCAAAGTGCTCGCGCCCTTCGAGATAGCGCTGGGCCGCCCGGGTTTCCGCCAAGGGGAAGGTTTTGCCGATCACGACTTGAAACTTCTTCTCCTGAACCAACTTGAGAATCGCGTCGAGCTGCCGTAAGTCCTGCGGCCTGGCCTTGAGATGGTTCGTGATGGAAAAGCGCGTCGCTCTGCGTCCCTCGGTCAAAACGGGAGGCGGGTCGGGAATCGGCCCGAAGGCGCCGCCGATGGAAAATAGGCGCCCGCCGGGCGCCAGCACCTCGAGGCTCTTTTCGTAGACTTCGCCGCCGACCATTTCCAGCACTATGTCAACGCCGCGGTTCCCTGTGACGCGCGTGACTTCCGGAACGAAATCGGTTTCCGAAACGTCGATGGTCACGTCCGCGCCCAATTTGCGCAGTCTGCGCGCCTTTTCTTCGCTGCCCGTGGTAGCGACGACTTTCGCCCCAAGGTGCTTCGCGATTTGGATCGCCGCGCTGCCCACGCCGCTGCTGCCGGCTTGAATCAGCAGCCATTCCCCCGGCTTGAGTTTTCCATCTTCCAACAAGCCGAACCACGCGGTGAGGAAGACCGTCGGAATCGCGGCCGCCTGTGCGGAGCTGATCCCATCCGGTACCGGCCGCACCTCGGAAGCTTTCGCGACGGCATACTCGGCGTAGCCGCCGGTGCCCGTGTAGGCGACGACGTGGTCGCCGACTTTGAAGTCTTTGACGGTCGCACCGATTTTTGCGATCGGACCGGCGAACTCCCGCCCGGGAATGATCGGCAGCTGGTCGGGCGAGACGCGATATGTGCCTTTGCGCAATCCGAGGTCAGCGCGATTCAAAGCCGCAGCTTCGACTTTGATCAAGATTTCATCCGCGGCGGGCTCAGGCGTCGGGACGTCTTCGTATCGGAGAACTTCTTCTGTGGGGCCGAATTCGTGGATCCGAATGGCTTTCATCTGAGACTCCAATATTATAAAGATCGACCAGTAATCAGAATATCCGGGTCAAAGTTGTGCTGTCAATCAGGATTGCAAATTAGCAGCGCGGAAGTCGGTAAAGTTCAGTATGTAGAAAGGAAAAATCCCAATGAAAATCGCAGTTATTGATGACTATCAAAATGCATTCCCCACGCTCAAATGTTACTCGAAGCTCAGGGACCATGAGGTCATGATTTACACCGACACGGAAAAAGAGCCGGCACGGCTGGCAGAGCGTTTGAAGGATGCTGAAGCGGTGGTTCTGACGCAGCAGCGGTCGCGCTTTCCGCGCGCCGCAATCGAACGGCTGCCGAAGCTCAAACTCATCAGCCAAACGGGACGAGCCACGGCGCACATCGATGTCGCGGCGTGTACGGAGCGCGGCATCGTCGTGTCGGCAGGTGGGGCAGGCAATCCACACGCGACGGCGGAACTGACCTGGGCGCTCATTCTGGCCGCGCTGCGGCATATTCCCTACGAAGTCAGACGATTGAGAGAAGGCCACTGGCAATCGACGTTGGGTATCGCCGTGCAACACAAGACATTGGGAATATACGCTCTCGGCAGGATTGGCAGCATCGTGGCGCGCGTGGGACAGACGTTCGGCGCGCGGGCGCTTTGTTGGGGACGGGAAGGCTCGACGGCACGAGCGCGAGAAGCGGGCTATGAAGTTGCCAAGAGTCGGGAGGCTTTCTTTGCCGGGGCCGATATCTTGAGTTTGCATCTCCCGCTTAACAAGGAGACCCAGGGTATTGTCACCGCCGCTGATCTTGCTCTCATGAAGCCTTCGGCATTACTCGCCAACACAAGTCGGGCCGGGCTTATCGCCCAAGGCGCGCTCGTCAATGCGCTCAAAGCCGGGCGACCCGGTATGGCTGCAGTCGATGTCTATGAAGACGAACCCGTGCTCGGCGCCGCTCACCCGCTACTTAAAATGGATAACGTGATCTGCACGCCTCATCTGGGTTACGTCGAAAAGGATACCTATGAGGATTACTACGGCGTGGTGGTCGACCAGATTGTCGCCTATGCGGCCGGCAATCCGATAAACGTGGTAAATCCCGAAGTGATCGCTAAGAAATAACAAAACAACTGCTCGTTCGGACTACTTTACGTCCGAATCGATTTTGAAATAAGAGCTGCCCATCCCGTTTGATCTCTGCTTCGATCAGCCGGAGACAGGTCTAACGCCGGGAGTACTTGTGTCTGGCTATTTTGGGTTTTATTCTTACAATTTCGACCGAGTCAATTCAGCCGAACTTAAGGTGTAATATCGATGCGGATCCTCGTCGTCGAAGATGACAAAAAAATTGCTTCATTCGTGATCAAAGGTTTGACAGAGTCGGGGTTTGCCGTCGACCATGCCGAGAATGGAGAAGATGCGCTCCACTTCGCTCTTTCGGCGTGCTACGACGCTGCGGTGTTGGACATCATGCTGCCCAAGCTGGACGGGTTGAGCGTCGTTGAAGAGCTGCGACGTCAAAAAATTTTCACCCCGGTCATTATCTTGAGCGCCAAGCGCTCCGTCGATGATCGAATTAAAGGCCTGCAAGCCGGCGGCGATGACTATTTGACCAAGCCCTTCTCATTTGCAGAACTGCTGGCGCGCGTGCAGGCTTTGCTTCGCAGGAGCGGCCAATCAGGTGAGCCTACCCGTTTGGAAGCCGGGGAGCTTTCGTTGGATTTGTTGACCCGTGAAGTTGTGCGATCCGGTAAGAAGATCGATCTCCAACCACGGGAATTTTCCCTCCTGGAATATCTGTTGCGCAACAGCGGCAAGGTGCTGTCCAAGATGATGATTATAGAACATGTGTGGGGTTACGATTTCGATCCGCAGACGAATGTTGTCGACGTGCTCGTGTCCAGGCTGCGTAACAAAGTCGACCGCGATTTCGAGAAGAAATTTATCCGGACGTACAGGGGAGTAGGATATGCCCTTCGGGTCTCTTAATCGGCTACATAAGAAGCTCGGGTTCCGCCTGACGCTCTGGTACTCCGCGATTTTTATCGTTAGTTCTGTAACTCTCTCGATCATCTCGTACAGTTTTCTCTCTTCATCCTTACGCGACAATCGCAAAACCATTCAGGCAAAGCTCGAACAGGTTACTGCTCTTGGTCGCGAAAGCGGCGTTACAGCCATTGAAAGGATAGCCACAGCCGGGCCGGCTCCAAACCGTCGCAGCAGCGCGTTTTTCATTCGTGTTTTGGACCCTAAAGACAAAGTCGTTTTTCTAAGCAGCCCAAAGCTATGGCAAGAATTTGAAGTCGAGACGCTGGATCATCAGTCTGCCTACGGCGCATGGCAGTACGTTCCCTCCAAAAAAGACGGCGACCTAATGGAACTGACCTCTGCGCCTCTTCCCAATGGATTTACAGTACAGGTCGGGAAACCGTTAGAGGACCGAAGCGAAATTCTGGAGCACTATCGCGACACCATTGTCGGCGTGATTTCCGGGATGATTGTGATCGGTTTGGCTGGCGGAGCGTTTTTCGCATTTCGCGCCCTGCGGCCGGTCCGCGATCTTATACAGACAACCCAATCCATTGTGTCAACGGGACGGATAGACGCCCGTGTGCCCGAAAGCGGTTCCGGGGATGAGCTGGATGAGCTAACAAAACTTTTTAATCGAATGTTGGAGCGGATCGAGACACTGATCAGGGGAATGAAACAGGCGTTGGATAACGTTGCCCATGATTTGAGAACCCCAATGACCCGCCTGCGAGGCGCCGCCGAAGTGGCTTTGCAGGCCTCACCCAGTGAAGAACAGCTTCAAGAGGCACTGATCAACTCTGTTGAGGAGTCCGACCGAATTCTGAAGTTGCTCGATTGCTTGATGGATATTTCAGAGGCCGAGACGGGAACCATGCGACTCCACTTCGAGACCATTAAAGTTTCAGTTCTTGTTGAGGAGATCCTCGACTTGTATCAGTACGCTGCAGAAGAGAAGAATGTCTCGATATCCGTTGAATGCTCGAAGGACCTGGTGATCACAGCCGATCGGAACCGGCTACGCCAGGTTTTGGCTAATTTGCTGGACAACGCGATCAAGTATAATTCCACAGGCGGGCACGTATTGATCAATGTCCGGCAAGAGCAACAGGAGATGATCGTCGTAGTCAACGACAATGGAATCGGAATTCCTCCAAAAGAGATTCCAAAGATCTGGGATCGCCTCCATCGGGGCGACGAGAGCCGGTCACAGCCTGGCTTGGGCCTGGGTTTGAGTCTGGTTAAAGCGATCGTTCATGCCCACAAGGGACATATCGAGGTTCACAGCCAGCCGGGTGTAGGCTCTGCTTTTGCTCTCGGTCTCCCTACTGTTCGACCTCCCGGCAACTGAATCCCTTTTCTTTCCTTAGGCTTTCAAAAATGTATTAATCTTGCCGAAAGTTTCGACCAAGAAAACCGTGGGCGAGCTCGTCGACAAAATCGCCACGGTCTCGAGCACATCGGGGCAACCGTCCGTCATTCGCTTCAAGGATGCCAGCGAGGCAAAAAGCCGCGACGTGATGTTGACTGAATTGAACAGGATTGAGAAATCGCCGGGGCGAGCAAACCGGTCCCAAATTGCAATTACCAACCTCATCCGATCGACCATCATAGGCCATCAATTTTGATGATTTTCCTTCCGTTGAGTCCCCTCCATGTCTATATTGGGCTTCCTAACTATCAAAAATGTAATCTTGATGAAGGGCCCCTGTAAGGTTTCAGCGTTACTTTGCACCGACTGTCAGATAGGATTAGTTTGTCGCTCAGGAGAATTGCTGTCTTTCTGAAAAACAATTTCGACCGATCGGGGCGGCCTCCTTTTGGAGCTCGCCTGAGTCGCACACCGGGAACGAAGCGTCGCAGCGTAGGACGTTTTGGAAAGCCTGTTAATCCAGCAGCAAAAGCATGCTTGTGGTCTTGCTTCGGGGTACTTCTGTTTTTGATGCAGGGGTGCGCGATATACGAGCCGTTGCCCCTGGAGCAAACTATAGTAGCGGCAAGACTTGCACCGCCAAGCATGGACACTGTTCGCGTGCAAGCAAAAGAAATCAAGCACCCGCTCCTCAAGCCGATCGACTTTGATATTCGCAACGGTCTGTCTCCGGACGAGGCGGCCGTACTGGCGGTAATCGCCAACCCTAAGCTGCGCGCGAGCCGCGACGAACGGCAATTAGCGGCAGCGCAGCTCCTCCAGGCCGGCATCCTTCCTAATCCGCAGTTTTCCTATAGTCTCGCTCCTCCCACGGGAGGCGCAACCCAAGGAACCGTGAATGCCTTCAACTTCGGCCTGAGCTGGGAAATTACTTCGATCATTTCTCGCGGCGCCAAAATAGCCGCGTCGAAAGCCGATGCGGCTTCGGTGGATCTCGATGTGGCATGGCAGGAATGGCAAGCGGCGCAAGCAGCGAAGCTTCACGTGTACCATCTGGGGTTTTTTGATCAGCGGCTGGCGGTCGCCCGGCTGGAAGAGGAAGGACTGAAAGAAAACCTCGACCGCGTCAGAAGAGCGACGGAGCTCGGCTATTTGACCAGGATCGATTTGGCTGCTGCGGACGCGGCCCTGCAGAAAATGCACATCACGGTGCTCACCACCGAGCAACAGAGAGAGGAAGAGCGGCTCGCGCTCAACCAATCACTTGGATTTCCCGACGAACAAAGCGTTCCGCTGGAACAGCAGATAGAGCCTCCTTCTTCAAAGAGTTTACCCGCCGCTGCACAACTGATCGAGGGGATCGAGAAGCGGCGATTAGATCTGCTCGCGCTCAAGCACGGTTATCAGGGACAGGAAGAGCGGTTAAGAGCGGCAATCCTCGCACAGTTCCCAAAGATAAATATTGGCTTTTCGTACGCTGGGGATAATACAAACGTAATCACGACCGGCTTCGGTATTACGATAGACCTGCCCCTCTTTGATCGAAACCAGGGCGCCATTGCAATCGAAAGCGCCACCAGGGCTAGACTCTTTGACGAGTACGTTTCGCGCTTGTTTGAAGCGCGCGGCGAGGTCGCGCGTATTCTTGCGGATATAAACTCATTGCAGCGCCAGGCTGAAGCGGCCGAAAATTCGATCCCGATACTGCAGAACGTCGTCGAATCCTATCGCATGGCTTTACTCCAAGGTAACGCAGATGTTCTCACTTATTACAATGCGAGGGCCGACTTGATCACGAAAAGGCTGGAACTTATCGACCTCAAGCGACAGCTTGCCGATATGCATGTTGCCCTTGAAATTGCCGCGGGGCGCTATCTGAGACCATGAAGAAAGAAAGAGCAAAGAATGAAACAAAAAGTTTCGAATCTGTTATTCGTCCTCGCGGCCGCCGCCTTACTGGCTGGTGGATACTGGTGGTTTTCACACGGCGGTCAGCAAACCGCTCAGGACGCAAGCACTACTGCTAACGCAGAGCCATCCGAAGGACCGGTGGCTCCTGTAAAGATTGCGCCCATCAACAAAGGGACCATCGTAAAAGAGATCACTGTTTACGGCACGATCGTACCCGCAGCTGGCGCCGTGCAGACAACCACGGTGTCGTTTGAAAGCCGAGTCCGTCGCATTCTCGTCACCGAGGGGCAACAGGTATCGCGAGGAGATCCTCTGCTGGATATCGAACCGAGTCCCGAGACCAACCTCCAAGTCGAACAGGCCCGTAACGAGTATGAAGCGGCGCAAAAGGCTTTTCAGTTTATGCAGCAACGCTTCGACCTCAAGTTGGCTACCAACGATCAATTGTTACAAACAAAGCAGGCACTCGAACAGGCTCAAACGAAATTAGAGAGCATGCGCCGCCGAGGCAGCGCAAGCCCTCGAACTATCCATGCCGAAGTGGCGAGCTTGATCACTAAGGTCGGGGTTCAAGAAGGTGCAATCGTTCCTGCGGGCAATACCATGATCGAGATGGTGGCCGAAAACCGGCTTGAGGCGCGCATCGGCGTTGAACCGGAAGACAGCGACAAAGTGAAACCTGGACAGGAAGTTTCGCTCGCGCGGGTGAATGCGTCAGGAGCTGAGACCACCATCGGCCAAATCCGTAAAGTTTCGCGCTCCGCCGATGCGGCGACTCGTCTTGTACAGGTCTTCACCGCGTTACCGTCAACCTCCAGGTTCCTCTTGGGAGAATACGTGTTAGGAAAAATCCCGATAACGTCCGCGAATGGATTAATCGTGCCGCGATCCGCGGTCCTGCCCCAAGAAGATCATTACTTTGTCTTCACCGTCAAAAATGGTAGCGCCAAACAACACACGGTGCGTCTCGGGCTGCAAAATGAAAAAGGTGACTTTGGGGAATTACGAGCTAAGAGACGGTATGGCCGTCAAGGTGGACAAGTCGCGATGAACTTTACTGGGTGGATACAGACGCATCGCTCGTCCCTCTTGTTCTTAATTGTGGTGCTGGTTGTTAGCGGTGTGGCTGTAATTCGAAATCTGCCCGTGGCCCTCTTCCCCTACATTAGTTTCCCAAGGGTCGTGGTTAGTCTAGACGCCGGAGATCGTCCGGCAGAACGCATGATGATCGAGGTGACTTTTCCCATCGAACAGGCGGTGCGAGCCGTTCCGGGCGTGCGCAACGTACGTTCGACCACGAGCCGTGGAAGCGCGGAAATATCAATCAATTTCGATTGGGGCGAAGATATGGTGGCCGCTATGTTACAGGTGGAGTCAGCCATCAACCAGGTCGTGCCCAGCCTGCCGCAAGGAACCACTTTTAATGTCCGCCGAATGGACCCGACAGTCTTTCCCGTTCTCGCCTACAGCCTGACCTCCGACACGCACTCATTAGTCGAGCTGCGCGATCTTGCGTTGTATCAACTGCGGCCTTTGCTCTCTACGATTCACGGGGTAGCCAAGATCGAAGTCCTGGGAGGCACGCAGCGGGAGTACCAAGTGAACGTAAACCCGGCGCGCCTGGATTCTTATGGTTTGTCACTGAGCGATGTTGCCAAGGCGCTCTTGGCGGCCAACGTCATCCAGGCGGTGGGCCGGTTGGAAGATCACTACAAACTCTATCTCGCCATGTCCGACACTCGGCTCCTCAGCCTCGAACAGATCCGTAAGACGATCCTTCGTTCAGGGCCCGGTGGCTTGGTTCGGCTCGACGACGTCGCTACGGTCGGCGAAGGGACAACGCCCCAGTGGATCCGCGTGACCGCCGATGGCCATGACGCGGTGATTTTCCAAGTCCATCAGCAACCGGGCGGCAACACGGTCGAGATCGCCCTGGAGATCAAAGCCAAGCTGGCCGAATTTCGTAACCAGTTGCCTCCGGGTATGAAGATTGCCAATTGGTACGATCAAAGCGAGCTGATTGTCTCCTCGGCGGGCAGCGTGCGCGATTCGATATTCATTGGAGTTGTTTTTGCCGTTCTCATCCTGCTCCTTTTCCTGCGTAATCTGAAGATCACGCTGATTGCGGCCGTCGTGGTGCCGGGTGTACTGGCCGCCACCATCCTGCTGCTCTATGTTTTCCACATGAGCTTCAACATCATGACTCTCGGAGGAATGGCGGCCGCCGTGGGGCTCATTATCGACGACGCGATTGTCATGGTTGAACACATCGTACGCCGGCTGCGCGAAGACGCAACGAATCACCACGGCCGGGTTCTCCAGGCGGCGGCGGAGTTTACCAAATCGCTCGCGGGTTCCTCGGCGTCGACCATCATCATTTTCGCGCCTCTGGCCTTTCTTTCCGGAGTAACCGGCGCATTTTTTAAGGCGCTATCTTTAACCATGGCTGGTAGCCTTTTTATTTCGTTTCTGGTGGCTTGGTTAGCTGTTCCTCTTCTCGCGGATCATTTTCTGAACGAGAAAGACGCCCGGCAAGAAGAAGGCGGTCGTTTCACTGCGAGAGTCCGCCGGCTCTATGGAGAGCTGATGCGCCAGGTTCTTGCCCGCCCAGCGGTTGTCTTGTTGGTTGCCGGTATCCTACTTGCGGCAGGCTGCGTAACTTACCGAAACGTCGGTTCCGGCTTCATGCCATCGATGGATGAGGGCGGTTTTATCCTCGATTACCGTTCTGAGCCAGGGACGTCGCTTACGGAAACGGATCGCCTGCTGCGTCAGGTTGAGGCTATTTTGCGCGCAACACCCGAGGTCGAAACCTACTCCCGCCGCACCGGGCTGCAGCTTGGTGGAGGTTTGACCGAGGCCAACACTGGCGATTTCTTCGTGCGGCTGAAGCCTATTCCCCGGCGCGATATCGAGACGGTGATGGATGAGGTGCGCAAAAAAGTGAGGCGCGGAGTTCCCGGTCTGGAAATCGAATTGGCCCAATTGATGGAGGATTTGATCGGTGATCTTACCGCCGTTCCGCAGCCGATTGAAATCAAACTTTACTCGGATGATGGAAACCTTCTATTAAGACTTGGACCAGGAGTAGCTGCGGCAATCGCAAAAATACCCGGTGTCGTCGATGTGAAGCCCGGCATTGTACTTGCCGGTGACGCTCTGAATATCCAGGTGGATCGCGTAAAAGCGAGTCTTGAAGGCGTCGATCCTGATACCATCACACAAATGGTTTCTAACTACTTGAGCGGCGCGGTGACCACACAGATACAAAGTGGTCCCAAGATGATCGGGGTGAGGGCATGGATTCCCCACAACCTCCGGGCTACCGAACGAGACATTGAGGAACTGCGCCTGCGCGCGGCGGATGGTCACCTTTTTCCTCTCAAGCGAGTCGCTACGCTCAGAGTATTGACGGGGCAGCCAGAGATCAGGCGCGATGACCTCAAACAAATGGTCGCCGTTACGGGTCGGATCAGCGGCCGAGACATCGGTTCGGTGATTTCGGACGTGAAGCAAGTATTGAATCGTCCGGGGCTGGTCCCCAAAGGTGTCTATTATAATTTGGGGGGACTCTATGCCGAGCAGCAGAGTGCTTTTGCCGGTCTCGTTGCGGTGTTTTTTGGGGCGGTGGCGCTAGTTTTTCTGCTCTTGCTCTACCTCTACGAAAGCTTTCGTGTAGCCATCGCTATGCTCGTGACGGCGCTGTTGGCATTATCGGCGGTTTTTGTTGGCCTCTGGCTAACCGGCACGGAAATGAACATTTCTTCGATGATGGGGATGACGATGATCGTCGGTATCGTCACGGAAGTGGCCATATTCTACTATTCGGAATACGCGGGCCTTAGGAGAGACGAAGATCAGCATACCCGGCTGATCAACGCAGGCAGTAACCGTATGCGACCGATCGCCATGACAACTCTGGCCGCGGTCTTTGCTCTCCTTCCCTTAGCTTTGGGCATAGGCCAGGGAGCCGCCATGCAGCAGCCGTTGGCTATCGCCATTGTGTCCGGACTCGTAGCTCAGCTCCCGCTAGTGTTAGTAGTACTCCCGGCACTGCTGCTGATATTTGGAGTCACTCGGGAAACAAGTCAAAGACCTAGCGCTCTTTAGCAACCGTCCGCTGATCCAGATCACGACTCGATCCGGTTTCAGATAGTGCTGTTTTTCTTTCACGAGCGTCATGTTAGCAGAAAATTTTATAGAATATTGCTGACGGAGAACAACGTGGTCGACAGAAACCAATCGACATTTCACATCATCCTTCTAATCGTCCTGTGCGGAGCCCTGTATTTCCCTTATCTGGATTCCACGCCGTTTTTTGATAAGGGCGAGCCCAGGGAGGCAATGGCGGTGCAGGACATCGTGCAACGCGGAGAATGGTTGGTACCGCTAAAGAGAGCCACGGATATCCCCTCCAAACCACCTCTTTTCCACTGGTCCGCCGCATTGACGTCCAGAGTCACGGGCAAACTTAATGAGGCGACGATCCGTTTCCCATCGGCTTTGTACGCGACGGTCGGCGTGTTGATTCTTTACCTTCTGGGCCAAAAACTATTCGGAACACGAGTTGCACTTCTCGGTGCCGCCATTCTGGCTACGACTTCGGTTTACGCGGATCAGGCGCTGAGCGCGCGCGTCGATATGACACTGAGTTTTTTTGTTACGCTGAGTCTGGTGCTGTTCTATTCGCTTTACCGTGGCTTCTTGACCAGCCAGTTATGGTATTACGTCTTTTATGCTCTCCTCGGGATCGGCACCTTGGCCAAGGGGCCGTTGGGCATCGTGCTGCCTGCGCTTGTGATCGGCACGTTTGTGGCGGTGAAGCGAAGATGGGATCTGGTTCCGAAGTTTTGCTTGCATCCCGGAGTTGTTTTAACAGTGGTACTGGGAACGGGTTGGTACGTAGTGGCGGTTACGCGTGGAGGGGAAGGCTTTTTTGATCGCCAAATCCTTCAGGAGAACCTTAGCCGGTTTGCCGGCGGCTCCGGTCATAATCATCCTCCCTATTATTACCTGCCCTATCTTTTCGCCCTTGGCGCGCCATGGTGTCTCTTTCTCCCCTTCGTTTTGTGGGATGCAGTCAAGCAAGGTTTTCGCTCCGAGGAAGACAGTCTTTTCCTGAAGGTCTGGTTCGTCGCCATGTTCGTTTTCTTTTCCGTCGCGATGGGCAAACGGGCGGTCTACATTCTGCCTCTGTATCCCGCTTTGTCTCTGCTCATGGCCTTATGGTTTTATCACCATGGCGTGGCAACTGGCGGGAGAATCTTCTTTTACCGTATTTTAGCGGCGGTCGCCGGCGTGTTGGCATCATTGCTTCTCATCATCGCGTTGGGATCTCTATGGAATCATGACCCCAGTTGGTTTTTCTCTTCCATCGAACGATTTCTCAAGGCGAAAGACCGCGCCAATCTTGAGCTTGTCAAGAATTCGTTGGCAACGTTTGGTTGGTCCTTTACGATGGTTTCGCTCTTATCATCGCTTTTATGGCTGTCGTTGGCTCGTTGTCTTTGGTCGAGCAGGCTCCGCCCTGGAGCTCACCGACTCGTATTGATTTCGATTCTGCTGGCGTTTGTCATTCGGGCTATTGTGATGCCGGTGATTGCGGAAGCCAAGAGCTATCGTCCGTTCATGGAGGAGGTCAATCAGCGTGTCAAACCGGGCGACAAGCTTTACCTTTACGGCGGAGCGTTTAACAGCGATCCCGTGGTTTTTTACCGAGGTGGTCCCATCGAAACGCTCGAGCAACCGGCGGAAACGGTTGCCGCCAAGATCGGCCGAGGCAGCGCATATCTCATCTTGGCTGAGCGCAATTGGGTTAAGCTCCAAAAGCTCAATCCCAGCCTTCCGCCGCCGCTCTTGAAGAGCACCGGCACGGGGCCGGAGGGCGATGCGCGGATTGTGCTGGTTCAGGCAGAGGCTTTGTAGGATGGACTATCGGCGAGATTCGAACAATCTTGAAGGCGCGACGCCGGCTCTAGCAGAGTGATCGCTTGGACACGCACACGTGGGTTGTGCTCATGGGCTGAAATCGTCAAGCGACAGTTGGTCATTTAAACACTCCCTCTTGCTCCAATGCTCTTAAAGCTCTCAGATCGACGAAGTCCTCGAACTTCATGGACTTAGCCTTCGGCTCTTTACCGAGCTCGTCCAAAACGGTTTGGATTCCCGCGACCGTCGGGAAGGGCCGACGGTCAAGGACCCTTATGCTGCGCATCGTCGCGTACTCTATAGTGTCCACGTCATCGGTTCTCAGGACCGTTCGGACGACCGCTTTGGCCGTGGCAGAATCGGTTTGCAAGGCGCGAATGGATTCCGACATGCCTTTGATCAACGCCTTGACCATCTTGAGATTGCGATCGATGTAGCTCCCCATGAAATTCAAGGAAAGAAAGGGATATTCGATTTTTGTATCCGCGAGATCGGCGACAATGTTGAAGCCTTCTTTCTTGGCTTTCGGGACAAAATCGGCGGCCATGATGGTTCCATCGACAGTACCGCTCAAGATCGCGGCCATGCGCGCGGCGGAGTTACCGATCTGCAGGATCGTCACGTCCTTTTCCGGATCCAAGCCGCCCTCCTTGAGCGCAAGGTTGCTCTGGAAGTGGGAACCGGAACCGAAGCGGCTGACTGCAACTTTTTTCCCTTTCAACTGCTTGATCGAAGTGATCGCCGGGGCCGTGAGGTAAACATGATTGAAGCGGTTTGCGACCACCGCGGTGATGCGCATGTCCGCGCCCCGTAGTTTTGCCATCATTGCCTCAGAGCCCTGGGAAAATGAAATGTCAAAGGTGCCGGCGATGAGCGCTTGGTTGAGCAATGACCCGCTGTTAACGTACACAATTTCCAGGTCGAGGCCGTTTTTGCGAAACAAGCCCGCTCGACGGCCCATTTCCAAAACGTAATTGTTGAGACCGGTGCCGCTATAACCGAGGCGCATTTTTTCCAGGGTCTGGCCAAAAGCAAGCTCGATCGGTGACGTACCCGTGAGCACGATGGCAATCAATAAAACGATCGATATTCCTTTAATCATGCTCTCCTGCCCCCGCGCTCTTCTCCTAACACAGCAGGGTTTTTGCGGTCAATGTCTTCTGGGGATCTAATGTGGGGTGATAAACGCAACGATTCTGTGGAGAGTGAAGCCAGCGAGAAGTGTCGGATCAGAATTAGCCGCGGTAGCTCGAATCACCTAAGCCATTTTACTCGCGCCGCCATGGATCAAGGCGAGCTCGATGTCGATGTTTTCTTCTTTTTGAATTTCCGCGAAGCGCTGCCGTAGGGAATTGATATTGGTTTTGGTCGGCACGGAAATATTGGCTTCCAGACGAAAGATCGGTGTCCCGCTCACCGGCGCGGCGTAGGTTTTGGTTTCCATCGATTCGATATTGATACCCAGACTGCTCAAGACGCCGCTCAGCCGGTAGACGATCCCGGGATGATCCATGCAGGAGGCAGTGAGTTGATAGGGCAGAAACGATTCGGCTGGCTTTCTGGTCGCGGGCGTCTTGATCGAAATGGTCAAGCCGGTCTCGACTTCAAGATGGGTATGATCGTTGGCGATTTTGACGAGGCTCCCGCTTTCGCCGCTGATTAGAAGAATCAGCGCGAACTCGCCACAAAACACGGCCATCTTGCTGTCTTCGATGTTGCAGCCGTGGCGGGCGATGAACTGCGAAACTTTTTCGATTAAACCGACCTGGTCGGGGCCGACGGCGGTGAGGATCAAATGATCTTTGTCTGCCATATGTTCTTAGTCTATTCAGATTTTACACCAAATAAAACCCATTCAAGGCGATGTATCGCGCGAGCCGACGAGGGCTTCTTTGAGAATTCTCCCCGTGGCATCGCGCGGTTGTGGAATGCCAAGAAGCTTGGCGAGCGTAGGGGCGAAATCGATGATGCGAACGCCGCTCAATCGCTGACCAGCTTGTATTCCGGGCCCGTTCAGGACCATGAGCGTGCGCATGGAAGCTCGGCGCGGATTGAAGCCGTGCATGCCGTGGGGCTCGCGTTTCGTGATTAAATCACCCGCGCTGAGCTTTGCATCGAAGTCCCCATCGCATCATCGTCGGTTTCTGCGTCATAGATGCCGGTCACCAGTTGTTGGTCGCCGTCCTTGATCTCAAAAAGCAAGTCATGGATACGGCGCACCACATCGACCCGCTCTTCGGCGGTAACGATGCCGGCCTTTCGATCCGTTGAATTGATCAGCAGGTAACCGTTATTGACGGCCGGATAGAGCGCTTTGGTCCTTGCGAGATCGACGCGACCACGATCGTCCAGGGCCAAGAGTCCGCCCTGCTGCAAGGCCTTGTTGATGGCAACGAGTTTATTGGTTCCCTCCATACCGTGATCGGAGATCAGCGCTACGATCGTATTTTCCGATCGATTGGCCATCATCAAACCGAGCAATTCGTCCGAAGTTTGATAGACCCGTTCGAGAAACGGACGCAGGCGGTCGGCTATTTCCTGGCGCAAACCGGGAAGGCTCGGATCAAGAAAGCCCCGCCACAGGTGTTCCGCTTCGTCCGGGTAAGGGGTGTAGGCGAAAAAAAGTTCCCAGGGAAGATGCTCGAGTGCCCAGCGATCAGTTTCCATGAGCTGATGCTGCACCAGAATAACTGTTTCCAGATAACGAGCTTCGGCGCTTCCATCGCCGCCATTCGGCAGGGTCGCGCCGAGCGCTCCTTGATTGTAAAGCTGGCTGGCTCCGTTGCCGATGAAGGCTCTTGCGGTGGCGCTCGCGTCTTCCAGCAATTCGGGACGTGAAATGACTTCGCGCGCCGGTCGGGTAAAGAAGAGAAAAAAATCGCTGCCGTCCCGTTTGAGGTCGAACAACCTGAGATAGCTGGTCGCATCGCGACCATCACTGGTTTTGACGTTGACAGGCTGGCTCCAAAAGAGCTCGCCGGCGGGCCCGGCAGGCGCGCTTTTTAATTTTGCTCTGACGTTTTGTCCATCTCGGGAGTTTGCGATCAGCAGCGTGTCGTATCCCTCTTGCGGATCTGACGGATCGTCGATGAGCAGGCCAAAGAACGTGGAGGCGCTGATCGTGAAAGTTATCTCCAGCGGAGGCGCGGCGCTCGCGGGGAGATTCTCCCAAGAGACGGCGACTTGCGGTTCGGAAGTGCGCCCATTGACGATTCCTTCGCGGCCGGCGATGCCCCCGTACCCTTGAAGATGCACGCCGAGCTCCGATGTCTCTCCTCCGAGCGGAACATGCGCGACGACTACTTTGCGCCCGGCGCGCTCGGCCGTCGCCCACACAGGTTCGGCGCGCGAAAGGGCGGTGTTGAACCCCGCGCTGCTCTCGAGGATCGTAGACTGGCTGCGCGGCGTCCGCGGCACACGATTGCCGCTGATGCCGGTGATCCTCGGCGGCGCGCCGGTTAACAACGAGGCGAATCCCGGAGCGGTGGAGGACGGGAAAACGGCCGTGACGTCGTCAGCGAAAGCTCCACCTTCAATGAGTTTTGCTAAGTTCGGGAGTTTTCCTTGAGCAAGCATTTCACGGACGAAACCGGGGACCGCGCCGTCCCACGCGAGAACAATCGCTTTGGGAGGCGTTTGGCCGTAGACGGGGCCTGGCGCGACCCAAGCCGCGACCGCCAGCCCGTACACCATCGCTGTGATAACTAGAAACCGGATTTTCATCGCGGGGGAATAATGATTGGAAGCTAATGGTTACAGGAAGATATTCTCATTGGCGAAAAGCCCTTTGTCCTGGGCAACATAAATTGGAAGCTTGTTCAGGGAAAGAGTGATTGTCCCCAGGGTTATCTTGTCCGGGTTCGGCTGGGCGCAAGCGATTCGACGGAGAGAAGCTAAGACAAGAAGGGCCGTAATGAAAAAGGTGGTCAGCCTGGGGATGGTGCCTCCATGTCTCTGTGATGTGTGAGCCACTGAGTGCAAGAGCGTAGCCGATGCCTCGGGGGCTGTCAACGCAGAGGTGAATTTGCACACAGGGAGGGTTTTTCGTACCCTGGGTCCACCGGACCGTCGGCTCCGCGGGTCCAAATGGTTAGGAGGATGATCTATGCACAAGCATCTCAGCGTTTCTTCTCTGATGATCGCTGCGGTTTTTCTACTGTTCGGGTTCATTAGGCCTGCGGAGGGCCTGGCCCAA
>VBKE01000035.1 GCA_005879605.1 Deltaproteobacteria bacterium | reverse complement strand
CGTTAAATTTCCCACGGCAGACTTGAAGTCCTTCGCCTCGATAGCTTCCCGTCCGGCGGCGACATTTGGATTTTCAGGCTTCGCCTTTGGTAGAGCGGCGAAGGCCCGAGCTTGCATGAACACCAAACCAAGAACCAATGTAATAACAGCCAACAGCGATTTCATATGCAGCCTCCTTTGTAGTGAGGATGGTAGCCCTCCATAAAGGCGTACAGCCACCGAAAGCCCTTACGTGTTTGCGTATTGTGAGTTGTCATATTGTCGTCGCTTCCTTTGTGCAATTGTACATGCCTCTATGACTCTTTCATTTGAATAAATATTCCCGTGGGGAGAGGCATGACCCCTCTCCCCTTTGGGCGCCGCGCCGTTAATCCATGTAGTCGTGGGCTCTACGATGCTGCGCTTCGAGAAGCTGCGCCCAGACTTCATCCTTTCCCAGCGGATCGTGATCGCACGGCCCGTAGAAGTCGATGATGTCACCCGAGCTAGGATCCTTAAGAACCGGACGTTTCGAGCCCAAAGTTGTCTCCTCAATCGCCGGGAATTTCATGTGGCAATAGCTACCCTCGGTCAAAGCCGTTTTGGAGATCACTCCTTCGGCGCCCGCCGCTGGCGCTATGCTCGAACCCATAGCTGCGGCCAGAAACAGCACCGATAAAATTGATTTCATAGTCTTCATTGTTTTTTCCTCCTTTCCGGCCAATCGTCGGCCTTTGTCATCTCAGACCAGAATCAACTGGAAAAATTCCGCGGCGGAAAATTATTTTGAAATTCGTCTCTGTGGAATTTCGCAAAAAAAAACCGGTCATCAAGTTATGGCTACCGCAAAGATGAGAGCGATCGGCCCGGGAGTTTTCGCTTCAGCTTACTTGCGGTAATAGGAGATGACCATGAAAACCAGATACCCGCTGATATTGTCTTACATCATTTGTTTCCTGTCCGGCTGCGCCAGCTTCCAAGCCGGCACCAACGTGGAATCAGGTCGAAAAGCTTTTCTGATCGATAAGGACGAGAACGCTCTCGGATATTTTGAGAGAGCCGCTCAGATAGATCCCGCGTACGTCTATGGAACCGCGCTTCAGCAAAACATCTGGAGTTACGTGGGAAGAAGCGAGTACTCGACCGGTAAACTACTGCAGGCGCGGAATAGTCTGTAAAAAGCACTTTCACTAAACAAAGAAGAAGATATGGCCCGGCTTTATTTGGGCCTCACGCTCGCCCGCAGCGGCGAATCGTCAGCAGGGACTAAAGCAAATCCAAGGCGGAATGAGTGACCGTTAGACTAAACCAGCGGATCAAGAGGACGTAGCCACTTGCCTTCCGTGTTCGAAACGCTCTCGGCCGTTTAGGGTTTGATCCGCCGCATCTGCTGGCTTTTCCTCTTGGAGGAAGACGAAGCCAGGGGAAAAACGCACATAGCGGGACGATGTTGGGAATGACGACGCCAAACAAGAGCGGGGAGCTGTTTGGCTCCCCTCTCTGCTGTTCCAAGCTCAAACTTCGCGCTAGAACTGATAGCGCCAGGTGATGTTGACGTCGGTCCAGCTGCAGCCTGCGCCCACACGTTCAAGAGTATGCTGGTGGGAACTAACGCAACCGAGATTTCGCGCCACGTTCGTGTTCGCTTGGATGCCGCCAAGAGTAGTAGCTTGGCGGAGATTGGAAGCGTCCCACCATCCCACAGTGGTGCCGACGCTCATGCGCGGCGCAAGAAAATACCAGATGTCCCATTCGCGCAGCAGGATCCTGTCGCGGCTGAATTGAGGTCGACCAAGAAATGTTCCGTTGTTGCAACTCGCTGGGCTTGGGCACGAAACATCCGTCCGCTCAAAGTGAGTGCCTAGAAGAATCGACCCCGTCGTGTTGGTATCGCCGTTCAAGAATCCTCCTTTAGGGCTCCAGATAAACAGATCGTGTGCAATCAAGAACTCTGTTCCTTTGATGTGATCGTTCTGGCCATCCATACGGTTGAAACCACCCACTGCACGGAACTTGTAAGGACCGACAGCCCAGGCAAAACCGGGCATGAGAAAATGCGTCAGACCCGAACCAGTCTGTGTCGAGTTAAACAAAGTCTGCCTGCCGCCATCTCCGTTGTCTCGAATCATCAAGCTACCGCAAGCAATGGATTGCGGGTTCTGTGGAGTGTGGTTCGGGTCATTTGGACAGAACCAAGCTCCCATCTCGAATCCCAAGCCGCGGATCCATTTGTTCTTTAACTGCGAGAAGGGCTCGATATTGAAGTAGGCTGAAACGCTTCGCTGCTCCCGGAAGCTCTGCAGACCATCATCGCCTTCACCGATTGTGCCTGAAACTAGATTGGCCAAAGGGATTCTCCCGGGAATACCGATCGCGTTGAGCGGCAGGTCTTGCCAGATCACTCCCATACTATTGCCCGCCCGGCCGGTGTTAAAACCGTTATTGCGGGACAGCAGGTCGTATTCGTTCTGCGGTGTGAGCCAACTCGAACCTCGGCGATAGGAACTGATAGCCGCCTCGCTATCCATGCCAAAGTAGTACACGGGCAACCAGGGATTTAATTTCTCCAGATGGACCAACACATCGCCGCGTTGTAATATAGAACCCACTTGAGTAGCGGTCGCATTCTTGCCGTTACCCGTTCCAAAACCGTCTAGGTCCAACGCTGCACGTATTTCGTACAAGCAGTCGTTTACGCAGTAAATAAACCACGGCCTGAAGCGACGGCCGAAAACTCCGCCGGTTTCCCTGCCTGCCTCGCTTAACCCGGACTCAAATTCCAATCTGAAGTTAGCTTCAATAGTGGTGCGAAACGCCCAACTTTTATCCGCGGCCTCAATCATTAGACCGCTGCCCGGCCGATAGCTGAAGTTAGGCAGCTGAGCTGCCGCCGCGGTCGCTTCCTTTTTCATCTCGATCTGTTCAGCTTTCATCTGCGCCTGCTCGTTCTCGAGCCGCGCCACCTCATCTTTCAAAGCTTTGATCTTTTGATCTACATCATCAGCCCGAGCCGGCGCCTCAGCCAACAGGAAAACAATCAGCATGAATCCCAATGATTTTAACCCTAGTAATCTGTTCGCCATTTTTCTCTTCTCCTTGTCGGTTTTGTTTCGTTGTTGATTTAGGCTCGCACTGTTCAGTATTTTTGATTCGTCGGGAAAATGGCTCAGAATCAGAACTTTGGTGGGTATGTTTTGCTCCTTCATCGCCAACAGGATTGGGACTGCTCCTAGTTTCGGGCAACGTCATTCGCTGCTAGTCCCACGACAAGCAAATCGTTAGCGTCACCCAGTAGCCGCTTAAGACCCTCCCGTAAGAGAGTGCTCGCGTCAGCAGTGGCTAACCTCGTCACGACTTCCATATTTATGCTTCTCTTTTCTCTATGGTCGCCGGACCTTCCAGGGAGATCTTCTCCCCAAGCGATCCTGGCCAACGTGTTAATCGAAGCTCATAACCTTTTCTTTTTCTTCAGAGCCCTCGTTCGACCGAGATCCCTTTGACTTTACAGTCTGTTCATCCTTTTTCTACCGTCGCTGCATCCGTTGACTTTGCAGTCGGCTCATCCTTATTGACCATTTCGGTAGTGCATGCGGTAAAACCTAATACGCTAACGACCAACAAAGCCGACAAAAGAACTCTAAAGCGTCTCATCTTTACTATCTCCTTCCGGCTGATCATCGGCCTTTGTTCCAATAGACTAAAAATCAACTTAAATATTCCCCGCAAGGGAAGCGGTTTTTTATTTTGTCTCAACGAAAAGTTTCCCGACAGAAAACCAGTTATCAATGATGTGAACGCTGCCTTCCATCCGGACAACCGAATGTTTCAGGTTTTTATTCCCAAGAAACCCGCTTCATTGACTTGCCATCGGCAGCCTATTAAACTTTGCGCCGATCAATCCCGAAGCAGTAAACCGTTTGGCTTTTTCTTGGTTTCCGGGAATTAAACCGATGGAGGAGCGGTCTTAACTTTGGGGGAAAAAGATAAACTGGAGCATTTTGAACAGGCTATATTGCCGCATCTGGATGCTGCATATAATTTGGCGCGGTGGCTGACCCGCAACGAGCATGATGCACAGGATATGGTGCAGGAGGCGTACATGCGCGCGTTCAAATTCTTTGATGGTTTTCATGGCGCGGACGCGCGCGCGTGGCTCCTCACCATCGTGCGAAACACCTGTTATACATGGTTGGACCAAAACCGCGCACGGGACATGACGACACCATTCGATGAAGAGATACATACGACAGAGGACAATGCCTTGAACCCCTCGGCAATGGCGCTCAAGAGTAGCGACATGGAGATGCTCAAACAATCGTTGGAGCAATTACCGGCTGAGTTTCGCGAGGTCATAGTGTTACGTGATCTGGAAGAATTTTCTTACAAGCAAATCGCCGACGTGATCGACATTCCTTTGGGCACGGTCATGTCGCGCCTGGCGCGCGCCCGAGAGCGGCTCAAGCGCATTCTGTGCGCTCGGCTGAAGGAGAAACCGTGAATGGACTGTAAAGAAGGTCAAAGGCTAATCGATGGTTACGTCGACGGCGAACTAGACCTGGTGCGTAACTTGGGGATCGAAGATCATCTCCACGGCTGTGCCGTCTGCTCCGGAAGCTACCAAGAACGACGAGCACTGCGCGACGGCATTCGCGCTCACGGCGTATATTTCACGGCTCCAGCCGATCTCCGGACGCGTGTTCAGCGGTCGTTGCGTCAAGCCGCCGGAACAACACCGGCGCGGCGCCGGATGCCTTGGCAATGGATTCGAGTCGTGGCTCCTTTGGCAGCGGCGGCCGTCGTCGCCTTGATTCTCGTTCCACCGGTTCGCGGGCCGTCGCCTGAGAGCATTCTTACTCAAGAAGTTGTTGCAAACCACATTCGCTCGTTGATGGTAAATCATCTGGCTGACGTTCCTTCATCGGACGAACACACGGTGAAACCGTGGTTCAACGGTAAATTGGATTTCTCACCGCCGGTCAAAGACTTGGTTAATCAGGGATTTCCGTTGATAGGCGGCCGTCTTGATTACCTCAACAATAGGCCGGTGGCGGCGCTGGTTTACCAACGAGCCAAGCACGTTATTAACGTATTTGTCTGGCCTTCAAACAAAAACGCTCGAAGCGAGGCGGCTCCGGTAACCCGACAAGGCTATCATGTGTTCCACTGGGAACAAGCAGGGATCACTTATTGGGCTGTTTCCGACCTCGAAGAGGGTCAGTTCGAAAAGTTCGTCCAACTGCTAAAGGGCCAATCCCCGACCACATCGTAGCTTAGCGCCCTACGGGCGAAGGCGAATTTTAACCGCGCGAGCCGCTGCTCATCGCATTCAGACGCCCGCCATCAACCGGCAGGATGGCGTTCGTGATGTAGCTCGCTTTGTCGGAGGCCAAAAACACCGCCGCCTCTGCCACTTCTTCAGGCCGGCCGATACGACGCAGCGGAATGATGTCGTATTCCGGCTTGCGACTTCCCATGTCGTCCTGGCCCATCGGGGTGCCGACAAGCCCTGAGATGAGGCCGTTGACTCTGACCTTGTAGGGAGCCAGGTCGACGGCAGCCTGACGCGTCAAGGAGTTGATCGCGCCCTTGGATATTGAGTACGCGGCACCGCCGGGACTCGATCTCTCGCCCGACCCCGCGGAGATGTTGACGATGGCTCCTCCGCCCTGCTCTTTCATCATTCTCGCTGCGTGCTGGATGCAGAGAAAGTAGCCGGTTAGGTTAGTGGCCATGATTCGGTTCCATTCTTCAAGCGGAAGATCAAGGATACCGTGCTTTGAAGAATGAGCGACACTATTGACCAAGATATCAAGGCGGCCGTGATTCTTACCGATGTGATCGAATAGCGCACCGATCTGTTCAGATCGAGACACGTCCGCGGCAAAGGAGTCGCCGCCGATCTCTCCTGCGATTCTCCTCGCGTCCTCTTGATGGCGTGAATGAACGACGACCTTGGCTCCTTCGCGTGCAAAGGCCCGCGCGGTTGCCAATCCGATGTTATGAGTCGATCCGGTAACCAAGGCAACTCTATCTTTCAGAAGCACGGAATATCTCCTTTCCAGCAACGTGATCCGGATCACGACCCTCATGCTCGCATCGATTACTTGTCCAACTGAATCAACTTTAATCGTCAACGCCGCCGGCCAAACCTATTTCTCTAACGGATGGCTTTTTATGACAGCCGAGAAAAAGGGTGGAGCTAGCCACCGAGCGAGATCATTTCGATCTTTTTGTGGCTTTTGGGATCGTAGTGGGAACTGCGCATGGCTTCTAATCGATCGGCGGAGTAACGGTCGCGCCGCGCTCGCCAAACCCCGCTGAGAAATTTCACCAGATCTTCGTCCGATGTGCCGTTTCGCAAGAGCGCTTTAACGTCATGCCCCATCTGAGAAAACAGACAAGTCACTAGTTTGCCATCCGCCGTGAGTCTCGCCCTCGTACAGCTCGAACAGAAGGGCTCGGTAACCGAAGCAATAACACCCAAGTCTCCGCGGCCATCGATAAATTCATAGTCTACCGACGGTGCGCTTCCCTGGTCGCGGCCGATTTCTCTCAGAGGATAACGAGAGCTGATTTTTTCCAGAATCTCCGCTTTGGAAACCAGCTTCTCCGACGTCCAGTTGTTGGAGTTGCCGACATCCATGTATTCGATAAAACGGATGGCCAAGCCATGTTCCCGGGAAAACTCGACCAGCTCGAGAATATCGTCGTCGTTTACGCCCCGCTCGATAACCGCGTTCAACTTGATGGGATGAAGCCCATGATCTTTGGCGGCAAAAATTCCCTCTAGAACTTTTTCTAGATCCCCTCTCTTGGTCATGCGTCTGAACTTTTCAGGGTCCAGAGTGTCGAGGCTGATGTTGATCCGCTTGAGTCCTGCGGCTTTGAGAGAGTCGATCTTTTCCGCCAAAAGCGCGCCGTTGGTGGTCAGGCAAAGGTCCTTCAAACCGCTGATTGCTGCAACCTTGGCAACCAGCTGATCTAGGTTCTGCCGCACGAGAGGCTCGCCGCCGGTGAGGCGGATCTTTTCGACACCGAGTCCGACGAAGAGAGTTGCTAGTCGGGTAATCTCTTCAAAAGTCAGGATCTCTTTCTTAGAGATCCACTCGTACTGATCGAGCGGCATGCAATAGGTGCAGCGGAAGTTACACCTGTCGGTCACCGAGATTCTGAGATCCTTGACGGATCGATTATAAGCGTCAGCAGGCATCCTATTAACTATGCAATAAAGGTGTCGCAGGCGCAAGTTAAGGTCAGGGGGGTGCGCCTTAAGATCTTTGCCGGTTATGGCCGATCTGCTATCCTATTGGGCATGAGTCTACGCCAGCAGCAGGTGGCGGTGTTCCTCGGCACGGTGATTGTCATTTTTGGTCTATTCGCCGCCGGTGTTTGGCTCATTGCCCAACGGCTCACGACTGAGGCCACACTTCAAACCGCACTATTGATGGCCCGGCAAGTGGAGATTGCCTTGGCTGATAGCCTCCGTGAGCGGCCCGTATCACAACCGAAGATGGCACAGTCTCAAAGTCAGCCAGGTTCTTTTTGGAGCTTTCTCGGCAACATCTTTCCGGGCAACAAACAAGCCCCCAGGCCTCAACCGAGTTCACCTCGTCCGGCGTCCCGCAATGCCGAGGTCAAAGGGCTCATGCGCGCCTTCATCGACCGCAGCGGCAGTATTGAAGCAATGTGGGTTCTGAACTCCGATGGCAAAACTCTATATAGTTCGATGGGTAACGAAAAAACAAACGAGCCGTTGGATGCAGAGCTGAGCGACAGTTTGCGTCGCGGCGAGACGACGATTAATCCCAGAGTCGAGGGGAACTCCACCTATTACGACGTTCTCGTGCCGCTCGAAATGCCCAAGGGAGTACGCGGTCCTGGTGGACTAAGACTGTGGATCAACCCGGCTGACTGGACGGAGTTGCTTTCTGGAATGTGGCGCCAGCTAACGCTTTTGTTCGCGCTCGGCGGCGTGGTAGCTCTTCTCAGCGCGCTTCTGACCACGGCGCTTTACACCCGCCGTTTTCGTTTGATCAGCGAAGCGCTGCGCCAGGCCGAAGCCGGCACTTATCAGGCCCGCCCACAGTACTTAAGCCGCGACGAGGTGGGACAGAGCTTAGACTTGATCGATCGCCTGGTGATGAAGCAGCGCAAAACCGTGGGCGCGCCCGCTCCCGTCCAACGACTGGCGATTGCGGCGCGGACCCTGGCCCACGAAGTTCGAACGCCTCTCAATGCCTTGGCTATTCATCTGGAGTTGCTTCGCAATGCCGCAACTGCACGCGACGACGCGCCGGCCGAGGGTCAGCAACAGCGTTCCTTGACGGCTATTGACTCAGGCGTTCGGCAAGTCGAACGGTTGGTGCGCGACTTTACCGATTACTCGGCGCCGGTCAGCATGGAACGAAAGCCGCTGGACGTTGCCGAGGTGCTCACGGCCAGTCTCGAGGCCATATCCTCGCAATGCTCCGAAAAAGGAATTGCGCTCGTAAAAAAGCTTGCCCCCGGTCCGTGGAGCATTCGAGGCGATGCAACACGCTTGCGTCAAAGCTTCGACAATCTCCTGCGCAATGCTATGGAAGCGCAGCCCCACGGAGGAGCCATCCAGGTCTCCGCGTCCAAGACCGATAGTCAACTGACGCTGGATTTTAGTGACTCCGGTCCCGGCGTCCCACCGGAACGACGGGCGGAGCTTTTCGAATTCGGGAAAACCACAAAAGCCGGTGGCAGCGGCATCGGACTTCCCCTGAGCCAGCTAATCGCTGAGTCTCACGGCGGATCCTTGGTTTACCAGGATGGCAACGGCGCCGGTCGCGGTGCGACGTTTCGTTTGACTCTGCCGCTAGAGGAATTGCGCTGAGCATGGCCCGCACTCACACCAAGATTCTCGTCGTCGATGATGACGCTTCCACCCGTGAAGGGCTCGCCGCGTTGCTACAAGGCTGGGGCTACAGTGCCAACGCGGTTCCCGACGGCGACGCGGCTCTCAAGCTCTGCGAGAAAGAACTTCCTCACGCGATTGTCACGGATTTGATGATGCCAGGAATGAGCGGGCTTGAATTTGTGAAAGCCCTGGGCGAGCGTGTGCAACAGGTCGCAATCGTCGTATTGACCGGCCAGGCGACCATCGAAACCGCCGTGCAAGCGATCAAACTGGGCGCCTATGATTACTTGCCCAAGCCCCTCGATGCGGAAAGGCTGCGTAGCGTCCTCGAAAGAGGGCTCAAACAGCTGAGCCTAGCGCGTGAGGCCGGAGCTCTGCGGCAACGTTTGGAATCGCCCCTGGGATCTTACGGCGGCCTGATCGGGAAATCCGCTCCGATGCGCCAGCTTTACCAGCGGTTGAGTCAGGTGGCAGCAACGGACGCCGCCGTGTTGGTGAGCGGCGAAAGCGGTACCGGTAAGGAGCTCGTTGCCCGCACGATCCACGATCTTTCACCGCGGCGCGAGGAAGCTTTTTTGCCGCTTAACTGCCCGGCTATCTCTCCCACACTGATGGAGAGTGAGCTTTTCGGTCACGAGAAGGGTGCCTTTACCAATGCCATCGAGCGACACCAGGGTTGTTTCGAGCAAGCGGACGGCGGGACCCTCTTCCTCGACGAGATCACCGAGATGGCGGCCGAAGTTCAGGCCAAGTTTCTCCGCGTTCTCGAGGAAGGACAGGTGCGGCGAATCGGGGGAACTACCTCTATTCCGATCTCGGTTCGAGTGGTCGCCGCCACCAATCGTGCCCCGGCTGCCGCCGTCAAAGAAGGAAAGTTGAGGGACGATCTTTTCTACCGCTTGAGCGTTTTTCATTTGGAGCTACCGCCGCTTCGAGAACGGGCTGAGGATATTTTACTGCTCGCGCGCTATTTCCTCGAGTCGTTCGCTGAAAAGTATCAAAGACCACAACTGCCATGGGCCACGGACTTCGCTCCCGCGCTGCAAGCCCACTCTTGGCCCGGAAACGTCCGTGAACTACGCAACGCGATGGAGCGACTAGCGGTATTGGCTGCGGGGCCCAATCTGACCGCGGCAGATTTTCAACAGTTCTGCCTAAGCTCGGTCTTGGAAGAAAAGCCCGACAGCGAACCACTCTCCTTGGCCGAGGCCGAACGTCAATGCATTGAGCGAGCGTTGGCCGCGAGCGGGGGTAATAAGACCCAAGCCGCGCGGCTTCTGGGCATCACTCCCAAGACGCTGAACGCCAAGTTAGCCCTCTACAACAAAGAATAAACCCCGTACCATGGACTTATGTTCGTGGCTTTGGGGGCCGCCTCTTGAGCAAGTTCATTACCGCAGTCACGTTCCGGGCGTTCTCTAGTACGGGGTAAATTCTCCCTGCGCCGTTACCTAATTACCCGTCGTCTCGTCTTTTTATGCGCCCGCGACTATTTATTTTGCGACTTTTTTGCTGGCATGGACGTTGCTGGAATGTCTTGTCAGCAATCGAGACAAAAGACATCTTGCTCGACTAATGCTCAAACGGAGGTCATATGAAAGTGAGCAAAACCCTCACTATCGTTTTGCTACTCAATGCGTTGCACTTTTTCGCTCTCCACTCTCCGGCTAATGCTGAACCAGAGAAAAAGAAAGCCGGCGGCCAGGCGGAATCTCATAGGAGTAGCAAAGGAACAACCAATACAAACGCCCAGTGGAAGGCGGACCCGGAGCGAGGCTGGATCCGTGCCGACGACCGCCATGAGCAGCGTGAGCAGAACCACTCTAACAAGAAGCAGAATCAGGGCAAACGTAAAGGTCAAGACAAATAACCAGGGAACTGCTGCATCTGAACACCCAACGACCAATAGCCTCTCGTGATGACTCGCAAATTGGGTTCCTGCAATTTTCATAATTATGGCGTGAAACAAATGAGCCCGGTCCAAAGAGTTTTGCTCGCTACGATCCTCTTGACCTCTTTCTGGAATACCAGCTACGCCTACTCACCCGCCGAGACACCTGCTCGCTTCCACGAAGATTCGCGCCCGAGTAGAGAGCGCTCTCCTATCTCACAAAGCCAGGTCGAGAGACTCCGGCGCGTGATGCTTCCTCTCGTTAAAGCAACCGATCATCCGGGCCACTTACAGCAGATACGTGTAAGGGTCATAGACGACCCGAAAATCAATGCTGCCAGCGCAGGCAACGGTGAGTTCTACGTGACCACCGGATTGCTGAACCGGGCTAACGATGATGAGCTTCGGGGTGTGCTGGCCCACGAGATCGCCCACGACGATCTCGGGCATCCGGCCAAGGTGCAGGTTCTGGGCACGGGGTTGGGCCTGGGGGCGATGTTATTAGAACAATTCATCCCGGGTAGCCGCTCGTTCGCTCCAATTGCCGGAGCGCTGATCGCGCGCGGCTATAGCCGACCGCAAGAGTACGAAGCGGACCGTCACGCGGTCGAGATTCTCAGACGCGCCGGCTACCCCAAAGATGTAATGATCCATACGCTCACCTGGTTAACCCAGGCTGAGGGAAACAGCGGCGGTGGGATTTTATCGACCCATCCCGCAACTTCAGACCGCATCCGGGCCTTGAAAGCATTACGTTAAACTCCGAAGGGCAGCAGTGCCATTGTGTTTTTCTCTGAACGACATCTAAGGAACTTAAAGTAACGTTCGCTCCGCTGCCATCCCCGAATGAATCGGACCAAAATCCCTGGTCACTTCTGTGCTGGGCTCCAATAGTCACTTTGCCGCTCCTGGTAATTTCTCCTATCACATTACCTTTTTACTGGCACTCTTCAGTCGTGTCTGCTGCAAGTAGCTGATTTTGCCCTTTTTATTGAGATGGCATATCCGTTGCTCTCGTTTCTTAGCCGACGACATGAACATGGAAGCGAATCAGTCAAGGACAAGATAGGAGAAGATTATGAAATCACAAAATTACGTGACCGTACTGGCAATCCTAAACGCCATGGCGACGCGCATCGCCAATTCATTACCACAGATTGAAGCAGCGACCCGTGGCCTACAACATGACTTCGGAGCGGGCGCGGGCGTAAGGATCGACGGTCCCGTAGACGCTAACGTTTAAGAAATAAGTCCGATGAAGCTGAGCCGCAACAAGAATAAACCAAAAGTAGAGAGCACAAAACAATCGAGCAGTAACGCGACGTAGAAAACATAAACTCAAACAGAAAGGAAAAACTAAAATGGAAACGACCATGAACATGAAATGGATGAGCAAGGCTTCAATATTTCTTCTCGCCGGAACGCTCTTTGCCGCAGGATGCGCCGGCGGACCGCTAAGCACACGGGAGAAGGGCGCTGGTGTTGGCGCTCTCGGCGGCGCAGCCGCGGGCGGACTCATCGGTGCTGCCGTCGGCCATCCCGGAGCTGGAGCCGCCATCGGCGGTGGTTTGGGACTCGGTGCTGGCGCCTTGGTCGGCGACCAACTGCAAGGCCATGAGAACACCAATTATCGGCAGCAACAACAAATCAACCGGAACCAAGCCGAAATCGAGCGCAACCGCCAGGACGTCCAGCGCTTGCAACGTCAACAGAGTGAATACTGATCGAGGAGCGTTGATCAAACCCACTCCCGTAAAACCGCTTCTAGACACCCAGCGGAGTTCGCGACGAGAACTCCGCTGGGGCCCGCCAGAATCATCCGATCTAAAGATAAGCTTGGACAAGAAATCTACCAAGCGCTCTTGATCGTTGAGACGCGGTCCCGGTGAGTGAGACCGCTTCCATCTACCGATACAAATTCTTCTCGTTGACACTTTCCTCATGGCCGACTAAGCTCCGTTGCGTCAGTTCGTCTGACGGAGAACCCGCAAAGTTTCCACGGTCGGAGCCAAGCATGTACCAACGCAGAGTCGTCTTTCTCGCTCTTTTCTTTGCCCTTTGCTTCATGTCAGTTTCCCACGCAGCGGATTCTTCGTCGCTCCGCAAGGTCCGCATGGCCTTCACATCCCTATCTGGATCCATGATTACTCCCTGGATGGCGCGGTCCGCCGGGATTTTCAACAAATATGGTTTGGATGTGGAAGTCATCTCCACACCGAGCGGTGTCGAAGGGATGAATGCTTTGATTGCCGGCGAGGTTCAGTTTCTGCAAATCGCCGGTGGAACGACGGCCAGCGCTGCCTTGGGCGGAGCGGACGTCATGATCGTCGGCACCACTATTGATACTTTCGTCCAGAACTTGATGGTCCGCCCGGAAATCGAAAAACCCGAACAGCTAAAAGGCAAGTCGTTAGGAATTAGCCGATTCGGAACTTCCATCGACACCGGCGCCCGGATCGCGCTGCGTCATTTCGGACTGGTGCCTGAAAAAGACGTCGCCATCGTGCAAATCGGCAGTATCGAATCGATTGTTGCCGCACTGCAGGGTAATCGCATCCAAGCTGGCATTCTCTCGTATCCTTCGATCGGTCGGGCTAAGAAACTCGGACACCGTTCGTTGTTGGACATCGCCTCCCTCGGCATTCCCTACGCGTCCACAGGCATGACGACTCGCGGCAGGCTGATCCGCGAAGATCCCGATCTCGTTCGGAGATACATGAACGCCCAGGTCGAAGCCATTGCCCGCGCCAAAAAAGACCGAAACCTTTCCATGCAGGTGATGGGCAAGTATCTGCGCATCACTGATCTAGAGCTTCTCTCCGAGGCTTACGACATCTACGTCGACAAACATTTGCTCAAAGTACCGCTTCCGACCGTCGATGCGATGAAGACCGTGTTGGAGGAACTTGCCGGCAGAAACCCCAAAGCCAAAGAAATGGACCCGAGAAAGTTCTTCGACGATTCCTTCGTGCGCCAGATGCAGTCCAGCGGTTTCATCGACGGGCTCTATCGCTAGCCACGTTGCCACTCAATGCCAGTGAAACGCGTTTGCCGCGCTTTTGCACCTCGCAGATTGACGCGCCGGAACCCTGCTTGTTATAAACATTACTGAATATAGCATGAGGAGGACACGTCATGCGCGTCATCGATGCTGACGGCCACGTCGAAGAGAATCCGACTACTTTCAGCGATAAATATTTCGATCCGGCGTTTCGGTCCCAGCGACCGGAGGTCGTCGGCATGGATGGCTTGGCCTATTGGATGATCGACGAACAGCTCTATCCGCGGCGCGTCGGCCGAGGCTGCAATAACCTCGGGACGCCGGTGAGCTACCAAGGAAAGCCCACCAAACACGCCGCGCGTAAAGTTGACAGCGTGGAGAGCATGGAACTGAGCGATCTCAGCGCGCGAATAAAAATCATGGACGAAGAAAATCTTTCCATCCAGGTTCTCTATCCCACATTGTTTCTTGCCTACCCCCTGAGTTGCAATCCGACTTATGTGACGGCTATGTGCAACTCCTATAACCGCTGGCTCGCCGACATTTTATCGGGCCATGAAAGACTTAAATGGGTCGGCGTGGTTAACCTTGACGACATTCCCGCGGCGGCAAAGCAAGTGCACGAATGCAAACGGTTAGGGGCCGTCGGAATCATGATTTTGGGTACGGCCGGCGACAAGCTGCTCGATGATCCGAGCCTGCTGCCTTTCTACGAGGCTGTGGCGGGTGCCAATCTTCCCCTTGCAGTCCATGTCGGCTGGGCCTGTCCCGCGATTAACAATCTTTACAGCCACATCTATCCCTCCGGCGTTATCGCTTTCTTGATGCCCGTATTAATGGGCTTCGTATCGCTCATGAGCGGCGGGATTTTGGACCGCTTTCCAGATATGCGCGTAGTCTTTCTCGAGGCGGGCAGCTTGTGGGTCCATTTCATACTTGAGCGACTGCACCACCGCTTCCAACACTCCGGCAAAAACCTCTCCCAGGTGGTCACGCGAACGACGCCGATTCAGGCGCTGCCCACAATGGATTACGTGCGCAAAGGGAATCTCTACTTCAGCGCCGAAGTCGAAGACGCGCTGTTACCGCAAGTTTTGGATCTCGTCGGAGACGGGCAAATCATGTTCGGTTCCGACATGCCGCATGGGGACCGTGAGCGTTTTGCCGCAGAGATGTTACAGGACAGAGAAGATTTGAGCGAGAGCGCCAAGCAAAAAATTCTCGAAACGAACCCCGCTCGTTTCTATGGTTTGTCCGGCTCGCAGATGCGGTATTGATCTTAGACCCGCCTCCGCATTTGAACTCTAAACTCGCGCCTTATCGCAACGAGTAATTTCTCCTCCACATCCTACTTTTTTACTCGCGGCCCACCTGCGAACTGTCTACAACTCATTGATTACCCTTAGCTTTCTCACTGGCATATCCGTTGCTCTATTGACTGCTTGAACGACCGAATTTTAACGTTACTGACCTTGGAAAAAGGAGATGCAGTCATGAAAAGTCTAGCTACACTGTTGCTTTTAGGAAGTTTAGGTCTGGGTGGATGTGAGTTCATGGCCGGAGCCGCAACGGGTGCCTTGGCTACTGGAGCTGGTTATGAGATCAACGCGAAAAGACAGATGGACAGGCTCGAAGACGATTACCGCCATGAGCGCATCAGCCGCAGAGAGTATGAACAACGTAAAAGCCAGATAGAGAAAGGTTCGATCATATACTGAATCCCGGATGGTCGTCTTCGCGCCTCGTCAATTTAGAACGTGAACCGATTACACGAGGGGTGACTATGAAAGGGGTTCACAATACTGGTGCCAGCGAAAATTGCAGTGAGTCTGACTTCTTATTTGTGTACCGTAGATGCGCTGTTTGATTGGCCGGACGGCGTGCTGCCTTCCGGCCAACGTCGGCTTCTCAGCGGCATGAGGTATTCTACCGCGGGAATTTTCCCTGCCCTCTCGGCGTATCCTGGGGTACACTGAGAGTTCAACGGTTCGCCGGGGCAATTTCAAACAAAAATATCGTGTGGTCGTGCATGAAACCTCCCTTTACTCGCTCAATCCGATCCGGCACCCATCCCTGAATCTCGAAGTCGTGCGACACTACTCTAGAACCGGGCCTTAGCTGCTTCTCGAGCAGCGGCCGCAGCTTGGCATTGAACTCGGGTAACATGTAAAGCGTTACGACGCTGGCTGGAGAGACATCGGCTGTGAACGCGTCCTGGGCACGAAATTCGACCAGATGGTCAACTTTTTCTCTGAAAGCGTTGTCCCCGGCTTTCTGTACCAAGTCCGGATCGATTTCGATCCCGACACCTCTAACTCCGTATTTCTTTGCCGCCTGAATGATGATGCGACCGTCACCGCTGCCGATGTCATAGATCACATCACCGCTCTTCACCTGCGCCATCTCAAGCATCCGGTCGATGACATCGATCGGTGTCGGCACGAACGGAACTTCGCCACTTGTCCAGACCGGGATAGAACAGCCGTTTGCAATCAGCAGCAGCAAACTTAACGCGAATAAAAGTGCGGGCTTTCTCATCTCTGTGTTTAACCTCCCACGAGAAACATCGGAATCCAGTGCTTATAGAGGATTGATTGGTTTTGCGTCAACCGGCAATGCGCCCAGCTTGACAAACCCCAACATTTATTATGTTCTCCGGCTTTAAAGAATAGGAGGAAACCATGGCGACATGGGATGATGTTCTGACACAACGCGATCAACAGGTTTTTGCTCTCTCAGGCTACGGCAAACGCGCCGGTTTCGGCCAAAGGCCGGCGGTATTAGTGATTGATGTGAACTACAATTTTGTCGGCGACAAACCCGAACCGATCTTGGAATCCGTGAAACGGTTTCGCAACAGCTGCGGTGCGGAAGGATGGGAAGGCGTCCATCGACTTTTACACGACCGGGCACGATGATCGGACCAACACAATCGCCTTTGGACGCTGGCAAGCAAAAAACAACCGCTCGAGCGAAGACATGACGGAAGCGTAGGACAAGGGCAACGAAATTGTCGAGGAGATTGCACCGCAGGCGGGTGACATTGTCGTCCGCAAGCAAAAGCCCAGCGCTTTTTTCGGCACGCCTCTGATCAGCATGCTCAACGAGGTCCACGCCGATAGCGTGTTGGTTACCGGCACCACGACCAGCGGCTGCGTACGCGCCAGCGTGATCGACGCTTTTTCATACAATCTCAAGGTTTCGGTGATTGAAGAGTGCGTCTTCGACCGTGGTCAGGCCTCCCATAAAATCAATCTCTTCGACATGGCCATGAAGTACGCCGACGTCATATCGCTCAAGGAAGCCATAGAATACGTTCAGAGTTTGCCTGATAACCTTTTTGCTCCGGCGTTGTAGCTCGTTTCGCTTTCAGGTTTCTGTAGGGTTCAAGTAAGTAACCGGAAACTCAAATCAGTCAACTGTGATCACCATTCACGCTGATGTCGTCGGGAGCCTTCTCCGCCCACCGGAGCTGCTTGCGGCTCAACAGCGACTCGCCGCTGGAGCCATCACTGCTGCTGAATTCAAATTGATCGAAGACCGGGCCGTCGATGACGCTGTCGCTTTGCAAGAGAGCGTCGGCTTGAAAATCGTGACCGACGGCGAGATGCGCCGGCAATCGTTTCAGAGCCAGATGACGGCTGCCGTTAGCGGCTTCGGTGAATTTGATCTCGACGCTTTTCTTTGGGGCGAGTGGCACGACGAGCAAGGCGTGGAGAGAACACGCCGGCCACGACGGCTCGGCGCCGTCGCAAAACTGAAGCGTCTTCGTTATCTGTCGGCGGACGAATTTTCCTATCTGAAGAGCAAAACGAACCGAATTCCCAAAATAACGCTTCCTAGCCCGGGGCTGTGGGCCAACTTTTGGTCCGCTAGACACTCGAAGGCTGCTTATCCGACGCTCGATAGCTTCCTCGCCGACATAGTTCAAATATTGCGTGACGAGGTCAAAGAGCTGGTTCGCTTGGGCGCCTCTTACGTTCAAATTGACGCGCCGCACTACGGTCTTCTGCTCGATCCCAAGACCCGCGGTTTTTATGAAGGGCAGGGCTGGAGCTTGGATCGATGGCTGGGTCGAGGCCTAGAGTTGGACAACGCCGTCATGGATGGTTTTCCGGACGTGACCTTCGGCTTTCATATCTGACGCGGCAACCAGGGCAGCCGGTGGCTGTCAGAAGGTAGCTATGGCTCGATCAGCCGCGAGTTATTTCGCAAACTGAACGCACAACGGCTGCTGTTGGAATACGACGATGCGCGCTCTGGCTCTTTTGCGCCGCTTAGGGATGTGCCGGAGGACAAATTTGTCATTCTCGGATTGATCACGACCAAAAAGCCGGCGCTTGAATCGTTGGAAGTTTTTGCGCAGCGCATTGCCGAAGCCGGCCGGTATATTCCGATGGAGCGACTTGGGCTCAGCCCACAATGCGGCTTCGCTTCTTCTATCATCGGCAACAAGATCTCCGTCGAAGATCAACGAAAGAAACTGGATCTCATCGTTAAGACAGCTCAAGCTCTATGGGGTTAAGTGAATCCTCACGCAGGCTGCGTGAGTGCCCGAAAGACCAAGATTACACCGATGAGAAACAATAAAAATATCAGGCCGCGACTGAAATTTTGTTGGTTGATGTGGTCCTGAATTTTCAGGCCGCCGTAAAATCCAAGCAAAACAAACAAAGTCACTCCCAACGATAAAGTTAACGTTTGCCGGTTAAAGAGATTCCAGGTCGAAACGGCGATCAATTGGCTTAGCTTGGTGATGATGAAAATCGTGGCAATGGATTTGATAAATTCTCTTTTCGGGAGCCTCAGACTGTAGAGATAGATGGCCAGCGCGGGGCCGGCGGCGTTTGTCATGCCATTGAGAAACCCGCTGACCAATCCCGCTGGCAGCGCAAGCTTTTTTTCCAGTAACGGTGAAATTGTAAACTCGAAACGAAGCCAGGTCGACACCACAAAAACCAGAACCATCACGCCGAGGCAGAAGTTCAGTAGCCAGAGCGGCAAGGTAACGAGAACTTTGGTGCCCAAAAAAACACCGATAAGCGTTGTCAGGGCAAACCATCCAAAGCGCCGAATCACTGCAAAAGGAAATCCGCCGCGAAAGACTTGTGCAACATCCATGACGATGTTGGGGATGATGAGTATAGTGATGGCGACGCGAATATCTAACAATAGAGCCACCGTCGGTGTTGCAATCAACGGGAAGCCCATTCCCGAAGCCCCTTTGACAAAGCCGGCCAACAGAAGCGCGAGACCGACAAGGACGTTTGTGAGATCGAAAGACATTTTAGCCGGGCGGTGTTGTATGAGCCGGTTGCGGCACTGAAAAGGGGAGTTTCGATCGACGACAGGTCTTGGAAAAATTTAGAACCTAAAGAAGTAAGATTTCATGAGATTTATTAGTCGCACGCCCGTGAGAACTTTCATACTGTATCCGGTCATCACACTGATTTGGGAATACGTAATTAACCGCGGCAACTTGCTTTTCCATCCGCTCTTTCTCTCGTTGATGATCTGGGGTTACCTCCAATACCGCCTATGCGGGCTCTATCGCCTCAAACATGGCGGTGGTGGCCCAGGCCTCGAAACGCCGCCGGAACATTTGGTTTCATCCGGCCCTTACGCCTATACGCGCAACCCGATGTATCTTGGCCACCTCATTTTTCTAACTGGACTCACATTTACGCTACGGTCGTGGCTCGCTGCAGCGATCACCATTGGCGTTGCCATCTGGTTTCACGCCCGAGTTCTCGTGGACGAAAGGAAACTAGCTGACCGCCTCGGCCAAACCTACATCGACTATACAAAATCTGTGAAGCGCTGGATTCCGGGACTCTTCTAAGAATTTGCTTTGGTCATCTATCATCCGTAGAGCCATAGTTGTCAAGCATGGTTGTTGACAAGCATGGCATCGTAACCTAATTTCAGGCGGCGTAGAGAATTATTTGCGATGACGCTCGGAACGAGGGATGCATGACGCTTGCACAAGAAATTATTTGTCCGCGCTGCGATCATCGCTTCCCCCTATCTAGGTTGCTCAACCTCTGTACATGCGGCTCGCCGCTGTTGGTGCGCTACGACCTGAAGAAAGCCTCTGCGAATTTCAGCATATCATCCCTTCAAGGGCGCGTTTCCTCGCTCTGGCGCTACCGCGAGCTTCTGCCGCTGCGAGATGACGCGAATCTCGTGTCATTAGGAGAAGGCTTCACGCCGCTGCTTCCGGCCAAATCGCTGGCAGGCGAGCTTGGGTTAAAGCGGCTTTGGATAAAAGATGAGGCACAGAATCCGACCGGATCTTTTAAAGATAGAGGCCTTTCACTCGCCATTTCGCGCGCCAAAGAATTGGGCGTAAAAAAGGCCGCCATTCCGTCTGCGGGAAATGCCGGCGGTTCACTGGCTGCTTATGCGGCGCGCGCTCGCATCGAAGCCCATGTCTTCATGCCCCGGGACACGCCGATTGCCAACCAGATCGAAGTGCAGCAATACGGCGCCCGGCTCACACTGGTGGATGGGCTCATCAACGATTGCGGCCGGATCATCAATGAGAGGAAGACGGCCGAGGGTTGGTTTGATATCTCGACACTCAAGGAACCGTACCGCGTGGAAGGGAAAAAGACGATGGGATACGAGATCGCCGAGCAGCTCAACTGGACCTTGCCGGACGTGATCATCTATCCCACCGGGGGCGGCACGGGGCTGATCGGCATGTGGAAAGCATTTCAGGAAATGGAGGAACTCGGTTGGATCGGGAGTAAACGGCCACGGATGGTTTCGGTTCAGGCCAGCGGCTGCGCCCCGATCGTCAAGGCTTTTGGCGAGGGCAGGGAGACTGCCGAGCCTTGGCAGAACGCCAAGACGGTTGCTTCGGGTTTGCGCGTCCCACAGGCGGTCGCTGATTTTTTGATGTTGCGCGCGCTGCGTGAGAGCAACGGCACGGCCCTGAGCGTCAGCGATGAAGAGATAATAGCCGAGATCCCTCGCCTGGGACGAGCCGAGGGAATTTTTTTCTGCCCGGAGGGAGCGGCTTGCGCCGCAGCTCTTCGCCGCTTGATGCAAAATGGCTGGGTCAAGCCGACGGACGAGGTGGTGCTCTTTAACACCGCCTCGGGACTCAAATACCTGGACGTTCTGCAAGCAGCGCAAAAACGCGAAGGCTCCGTTTCAACCTAGCAGTCAAACGTTTCGCGGCACATCCGTGAGCCGATCAGCACGAATCAAAGTCGCGATCCTGGGTACGCGCTACGGCAATCTCGACGTGGAGCGGCGCATGCTCGGCCGTCTCCGAAGTGATCCGGGTACTGCGCGGGAGGATTCCTGAAAACCTTGTTAACAAGGATCTTTTGGGATAGATAGAGTGCCGGACGCACCGCCACTATCGGCTGTAACAATACATTTTTCAGAGGAGGATACATGGGCTGGAAGCGATTGGTTACCTTAGTCGCGGTATTGGGCCTGATCGCCCTCACGACCGACATCGGAAAGGCGCAGACCAAAAAACCGATAGTCCGGCTCAACTATTCGGGAAGCATCTACGCGACAACCTCTGTGGTGGGCGTGGAGAAGGGCTTTTTCGATCAAGAGGGGTTGATCATGAACGCCACGCCTGAGTCGGCGGGCGAGATCGCTATGCAGGCTCTGATCGGCGGGTCCACGGATTTTGCCGTTGGGGCCAACGTGCGCCCGATCCAGGCCTTGGCGCGAGATCTCCCGGTCAAGGTCGTGGCGCTGAGCTCGTGGGGCTTTGCCGGCTATATCATCGTTCCGGTAAAGGATACCGCCACTCAGAGTCTCGAAGAACTCAAGGGAAAAACTATCGCCGTCCGCGTCGGCTCCGGGACTCATACCGTCTGGGTTCGTTACTTGAAGACCAAAGGATTGTCCGAGAACGACTTTACGATCAAAAACATCGAAGCGGAACAAATTCCCGCGGCTTTCGAAGCAGGCGGCATCGATGGCGCGGTTGTCTGGGACCCCTTTGCGACGATCATTCTGGAGAAGAATCTCGGCCGAACCATTCTAAAACCGAAAGACATGGCCGAGCCGCTACGCGTCACCTACCCGTTCTTCGTGATGACCACCGAGGACATGATCAAAAACAAACGCGACACCGTGCAAAGATTTGTCAACGCTTGGACCAGGACGATGCATTACATCCATGCCAACAAAAGCGAGGTGGCGCATCTTATGCAGGCGTTCTTCGCCCGTGAAGGAACCAAACTATCCAAAGAAACGGTGAAAAAGCTACTCGATGGAACCAATTACGACCGGGTTATAGTCTCCCAAGCGGATATCGACGATACCATGGAGAGCGCGAAGATACAGTTTGAACAAAAGAGATTAAAGAAGCTGCCGGATCTCAAGCAACATGTCGATAATAGCTTCGCCGAACGAGCGGATAGAGCAATCAAGCCGACAACGGCCAAGCGTTGAAAGATAGCAACTTTGTGGAAACGTAGGATGGAGACATCAAAGACAACGAAGAGTTCTCCCGCCTCTCAGTCGAGGACGGAAGAAGCCGTACCTGACATTCGTTCGGTAATTGATTACCGGTTCGCCGAAAAGGCCAAGTAGCCATTGCCGATGGATAAAGCGACTGAGGCGGCCATTTCTGAAACCGCCGCGGAACTGAAACCGGCGGCCCGCGCCTGGCGTTTTTATTACCTCCACGCTTTCCTCGAGAATTTTCTCCCCTTAGCTCTCATTTTGCTTATCTGGGAGGGAGTGGCCAGGCTTGAAATTATTCACCCGGCGCTCTTTCCCACCGTCACAGAGATTTTCACAAAGATGTGGGAGCTAACGCTCGAGGGAATTTTTCTCAGAGACGTCTTGCATTCCCTTGCTCGGCTTCTCTCCAGCGTTTTCTTTGCGATGATCGTCGGTACCCTGAGCGGTCTCCTCATGGGAACCAGCCGTTGGATTGAAAAGCTGCTCGTGCCGCCGCTGAATTTCTTTCTCGCCATACCAGGAATCGCGCTATTTCCGATTGTCATCCTCTGGTTCGGCTTGTCGGAGAAGGCGATCATCTTCACTCTCGCCTTCGAGGCGAGTCTGAGCATCATGCTCAACACGTGGGCTGGAGTAAAGAGCGTCGATATCTCTTTAATCAACGCCGGGCGGGCGCTGGGCGCCAGCGGTTATCCGCTTTTCTATAAGATCCTGCTGCCCGCCGCGCTTCCCGCGATCATCACGGGTTACCGCCAGGGCTTTTCGCGCGCCTGGCGCATTCTGGTGGCCGGCGAGATGCTTGCTTCCATCGGCACTGGCATCGGCTTTCGCATCTTCGAAGCGCGCGCGTTTCTCGCTTCCGACGTCATGTACGCCGGAGTGATCGTCATCGGCGTGCTGGGATTTTTGCTTGAACGTGTGGCGCTGCGCTCTCTTGAGATTTTTACCGTCCAGCGTTGGGGTATGGTAAGGGAGCTGTGAAAGATTCAAGGCAGACGGATGAAAAAATCCGCGGGGATGCTTCATCCTTCGCCCCCCATCTTTCATCCTTTAATTAACCGTCATGGCCCAACCGAAATTGATCGTGCGCAATCTCGCCAAGGTGTTTCAAATCGACGAAGGATTTGGCAGGTACTCCTCGATCAAGGCCATCGATGGTGTTAGCTTAGAAGTGAACGAAGGGGAGCTGGTCACAATCATCGGTCCCAGCGGCTGTGGCAAATCGACTCTGCTCATGATCCTCGCGGGTCTCTACGATAAGACTTCGGGTGAAGTGCTGCTCGAGGGAAGGCCGGTGAGCGGCCCTGGGTTGGACCGCGGCGTCGTCTTTCAAGAATTCGCCCTGTTTCCTTGGCTCACCGTTCGCAATAACATTTGCTTTGGGCTGAAGATGAAGGGAATTCCTAGCGCTGAGCACGACGGCATCGTTCAGCGCTATTTGAAGATGGTCAAGCTGGAGGAGTTCGAAAAAATTTTCCCTCATCGTCTCTCCGGCGGCATGAAACAGCGCGTCGGGATTGCCCGCGCATTGGCATACTCTCCGGAGCTGCTGCTGATGGACGAGCCCTTCGGCGCATTGGATGCGCAGACCCGCAGTAGCTTGCAGCAGATGCTGGTCGACATCTGGTCCGAGACACAGAAGACCATTCTCTTCGTCACTCACAGCGTGCGCGAGGCGGTCTTTCTGTCGGATCGAATCGTGGTCTTGAGCCGGCGTCCATCGAGGGTAAGAACCATCATCGACGTCAAACTTCCCCGTCCACGCCAGCGGCTTTCCGCAGCCTTTATTCGCCACGAGGAAGAGCTCGAACAGATCATTGCCGAGGAGCTGCACGACGATGTCCCGCAGGTGGCAATTACGGCATGAGACCGTCGCTGCTTAAGATGACTCAACCCGAGGCCGAGGCCATCCTCAAACGGAGCGGCCTCGCCATTATTCCCATGGGGAGCGTGGAGCAGCACGGCCCGCATCTTCCATGCGGCACGGACTATCTCGCGTCATTGGTGATCGGCCAGAGAGTCGCCGAAGAGGTGGATGGCTTGCTCGTCCCTTTCTGTCCCGTCGGTGTGACTCCGTTTCACATGTCTTTTGCCGGGACCTTGACGCTGCAGCCCCAGACATTCATCGCGGTAGTGGAAGATATTTGCGCCAGCCTGGCGCAGCACGGCGCTGGGAAGATCGTTTTTCTCAACTGGCACGAAGGCAATACCTCGTCGATGAACCTCGCAGCCGTCTCCGCCCAGCAGCGCTTTGGCGTGCGCGTGCTGGTGGTTCAAGCCTGCTACATCGCTCTTGAACTATTCGGCAAGGAGTGCGGCCTGACCCACGGTGGGGAGTTGGAGGTGCTGCCCGTTCTCGCCTATGATCCCTCTATCGTTCATCTGGAGCGCGCTATCAATTCTTCGTCTTCTGAGAGAGCAAAAAAAATCGATGGCCTCCGCCGGGGCAGAGCCGCTTATCCTTTTTTGAAAGATATCCGAGAGCTGGCACCCACCGGGTGGTACGGCGAGCCAGAAAAGGCGAGTGTCGAGAAGGCGAAAGCATTCCTGGAAGGGGTGGCCAAGGCGGCCGCGGATTACATACGAACCACCTTCAAGGAGTTAGAAGAAAATGGCTGACGGTCCCGCAAGAGTCGCCGCGGTCGGCTTGGGCCGTTGGGCCAAGACTCTCGCCGACGCGATTCAGCAAAGCGCTAAGATCAAAATCGTCAATTGCTTTAGCCGCTCCGAGAAAAGTCGGCAGGACTTTGCCCAGCAGTATAAGTGCCGCAGTGCCAAGAGCTACGCGGATTTGCTCAGCGACCCCGAAGTCGAAGGGGTGATCGTCACCACGCCGAACGACGCGCACGGCGAGCCGATCTTCGAAGCGGCGGCGAGGGGCAAGGCGATTTATGTCGACAAGCCCATCGCGCATACGATGGCCGAGGCGATTAAGATCGACCACGCCTGCCGCGACGCCGGCGTGATCCTTTCAGTCGGCCACAGCGCGCGCCGGCTCGCAGGCAATCGCAAGATCAAGGAAATCATCGACCAGGGAGGCCTCGGCAAGCTCGTCATGGCCGAATGTAATTTCTCCAACGACCGAAGCCTTGAGCTTACCCCTGATAAATGGCGCTGGTACAAAGACAAGAGCCCCGGCGGGCCGCTCATCCAGCTCGCTGTTCACCATGCCGACACCTTGAATTACTTGTTCGGACCGGCCAAGAGTGTAACTTGCATGGCCAAGAGGCTTTATACCCCGGCTGAAATCGAAGACGTGACGATGACGATCCTCGAGATGGAGAGCGGCCAACTCTCCTACATCGGCTCCAACTGGGCCTCACAGGGGATTTTCTTCACCAACGTCTACGGCATGGACGCCAATCTTTATTTCACCGTGGATTTCAATTTCTGGAGCCGCTCCGACGTCGTCGACCGACACAGCCAACTGGAAATTCAGCATCGCGGCTCATCGGAACACAAACCGATTCCCTTGGGCGAAGGGGACATGTTTCTCGAACAATTGGAAGAGTTCGGCGACTGCATACACGGCAAGCGCAAACCGGAAGTCGGCGGCAAGGAGGCTATCGCCGCCTTGGCGGTGATCTACGCGGCTCTCCGGTCCGCCGAAAGCTGCCGCACGGTGACAATCAAGGAAGTGATGGAGGACTAGTTGACGATCCGCAAGATCAATCGGAACCAAGTGGCAGCCAAGGAGCTTCCGAGCCGCTTTTTCCGCGAGCTGGTGTCCCATCGCGTCTTGAAATCCAAAGGCATCGCGCTCCGGGTGGTGGATGTGTTGCCGGCGAAGCAGGCCGGGCCGCGCCACCCGCACAGCCATCCGGGTATGGAAGAGGTGATCTACGTTGAAAATGGGTCGGGCAAGGCTTGGGTCAACGGCGAGACCGCCAAGATCGGCCGTGGGGATACCATCCTTATTCCCGCAGGCGCGCGCCACATGATGATTAACACCGGCCGCGGTCCGCTGAAGCTTTTTTGCGCTTTCTCCGCCGCCGACCCGGAGAACCATTACAAAGAATATCCAGACATCAGTTACGCCGAATAGTTGGAGAGTTTTTATGGCAAACGTCGGCTTTGTCGGTCTCGGTGTCATGGGAAGCCGCATGGTGAAGCGGTTGCTGGAAGCTGGGCACGCCGTCACCGGGTACAACCGGACCAAATCAAAAGCGCAATGGCTCGTGGATGCCGGCATGAAGTGGGCGGACACGCCGCGCGCCGCGGCGCAGGCCGGTGAGTTTGTCTTCAGCATGGTGACCAACACCGAAGCGCTCCAGGCGGTCACCACCGGGGCGGATGGAATTTTGGCAGGACTTTCCGCCAACAAAATCTACATCGACATGAGCACGGTAAGTCCGTCCACCAGTCGAGAACTTGCCAAACAAGTAGAATCTAAGGGGACACAGATGCTCGATGCTCCGGTGTCGGGCAGCGTCATCACATTGGAAGAGGGCAAGCTTTCGATCATGGTCGGCGGAAACCGGTCCGCTTTAGAGCGTGCTCGTCCAATTCTTGAGGGCATCGGTCCAAAGGTCACTCATGTCGGGGGCAACGGCTTGGCTGTTTCGATGAAAATCGCCACCAACTTGAGCCTCGCCGTGCAGATGCTCGCTTTCAGCGAAGGAGTGCTGCTCGCGGAAGAGAGCGGCATCCCGCGGGAAACCGCAGTCGAAGTTCTGCTGAACAGCGTGATCGCGTCGCCCATGGTCAAGTACCGCGGGCCGTTCGTTTTGAAGATGCCGGACGAAGCATGGTTTGATGTCAACATGATGCAAAAAGATATGCTGCTGGCTTTGGAAATGGGCCGCCAACTCGAGGTGCCGCTCCCGACGACGGCGATCACTAACCAAATGCTCACGGCGGCGCGTGGCATGGGCCTGGCGGAAAAAGATTTTGCGATTTTGTTTGAAGCGCTGGCACGGATGGCGGGGAATAAATAAAAATAGTTTCGAGTTCCGCGTCTAGAGTTTCGAGTTATGACTTAGACAGTCTTTCAACACGAGACCCGAGACTCGAAACCCGAGACTGATAACTGACCATGGCTCGCTCAAAACCCGGAGGAAAACAAGCATCGAAGAGTCGAACTCCCATTCGCGACGAGCGTTGGATTCATTTCTATCGCCAGATGATGAAGATTCGCCTCTTCGAAGAGCAGGTGAATCAGCTCTATATGAGCGCGAAGATGCCGGGGCTGGCTCACCTATACATCGGTCAAGAGGCGGTCGCTGTGGGTGTGTGCGAAACCCTGCGGCAGGACGACTACATCACGAGCACGCATCGAGGCCACGGCCATTGTCTGGCCAAAGGCGCTTCGCTCGACCGCATGTTTGCGGAGCTGCTGGGAAAGGCGCCGGGGTATTGCCGCGGCAAAGGTGGCTCGATGCACATCGCCGATCAGGAGACGGGCAATTTGGGCGCCAACGCCATCGTGGGCGGAAGCGCGGGGATCGCCACCGGCGCGGCCATGTCGGCCAAAATGAGAGGTAGCGACCAGGTCGCGGTCTGCTTCTTCGGCGAGGGCGCGCTCGGGCAGGGTCTGCTTTACGAATGCATGAATATGGCGTCCTTGTGGAAGCTGCCGGTGATCTACGTCTGCGAGAATAATCTTTACAACGAGTACACTCATTATAGCGAAACGACTGCGGGGGAGATCCGAGAGCGCGCCAAAGCTTTCGAGATTCCATGTGAAGCGATCGATGGTCAAGATATCGTTCTCGTCCATGCGGCCAGCCAATATTTCGTAGAGCGGGCGCGCAAGCGAGAGGGGCCGTCATTTCTCATATGCAATACCTATCGGTTCTACGGTCATCATGTGGGTGACGTGGATCGCGCTTACTACCGCTCGAAAAAGGAAGAGGAAGAGTGGAAAAACCGGCGCGATCCCCTCAAGCTCCTGGCGCAGCGCCTGACTAAAGAAAAAACGGCGGATGATGCTTCGCTCAAGCAAATCGAAGATGAGATCCAAAGACAAATTGAAGCTGCGGTTCAGTTCGCGCTCAATGCGCCGTATCCCAAGCCAAGCGAGGTCGAGCAAGATGTCTATGCCTAGCAAGCCCTCACCCTCATTCCCTCTCCCAGCGGGAGAGGGACAGGGTGAGGGAAAGCAATCGATCATCGCAAGCGGCAAGCCGATCCGTGAGATTACCTTTGCCCAGGCAATCAACGAAGCTCTGGCCGAGGAGATGCGCCGCGACCCAAAAGTTTTCATTATCGGTGAGGACGTCGCGGAGGCCGGGACACCCTTCAAGGTGCTTTCCGGACTGGTGCAGGAATTCGGCAAGGAGCGGGTGATCGATTCACCGATCTCGGAAGCGGGAATCAGTGGTATTACCGTCGGTGCCGCGATGACGGGAATGCGGCCGGTCGTCGACATCATGTTCGGCGATTTTATCACGCTTACGATGGATCAAATGGTCAATCAGGCGGCGAAGATGCACTATATGTCCGGCGGCAAACTCAAGGTGCCGATGGTGATGCGGACGACCTTAGGGGCGACGCGCCGGTCGGCAGCGCAGCACAGCCAAAGCCTGCACGCGTGGTTCAGCCACATTCCCGGCTTGAAGGTCGTGCTGCCGGCCACGCCGTACGACGCCAAGGGATTGCTCAAGACAGCGATCCGGGATGACAATCCCGTAGTTCTTTTTGAGGATAAATTGATGTACCAACTGAAGGGCCCGGTGCCCGAGGAGGAATATACGATCCCGTTCGGAGTTGCCGATATCAAGCGGCAGGGGAAAGACATTACGCTCGTCGCCACAAGCAGCATGGTGCAGGTTTCCCTGAGCGCCGCCGAGATTCTCGCGGCTGTCGGCATCAGTGCTGAAGTGATTGACGTGAGAACGACGGTTCCGCTGGATAAAAAAACCCTGATCGAGTCGGCGAAAAAGACGACCCGCGCCATCGTCGTCGATGAAGGTTACGAGCGCTACGGCGTGACGGCGGAAATCGCGTCGGTGATCGCCGATGGAGCATTCTATTATCTTGACGCGCCGGTGAAACGGATGGGAGCGATGGACGTTCCGGTGCCGTTTTCCCCGGTGCTCGAAGATCAAACCGTACCGACGCCGGAATCGGTGGCCGGGATGGCGAAGGTACTGTGTAACAAGTCATGACGTGTTTCAAATAGTTCAAGCCGTTCAAATCGTCACAAGGAATTTAACCGTTTGAACGTTTTGAACTGTTTGAACGGCTTGAACCTGGGAAAAGGAGGTGGGCTATGGGCTTAAAAACCTTCGGTCTAATGGGTGTCGATTGGGAAGAGCGCGTCAATCTGGAGCGCTTGCGACAAGATCGTTTGAATCGAATCAAAACGGCGCTCAAGGAATCAGAACTGGGCTCACTTCTCTGCTTCGACATGAACAACATTCGCTATATCACTGCCACCCACATCGGCACCTGGGCGATGGATAAGCTCGTGCGATTTTCGCTTCTGCCGCAGGACGATGAGCCGATTGTTTGGGATTTCGGTTCGGCGGCACGCCATCACCAAATTTACTGCCCGTGGCTGGCCGAGCGTTCCCGCGCGGGCATTTCAACCTTGCGCGGCGCGACCCATCCGTCTTCCGGTTTGGCCGACGACCTGGCGAAAAAAATCAAGCTGGAACTCGATAAACGCAAACTGCTCAATGAGCCGGTGGGGGTCGATGTCATCGAACTCCCCGTGCTGTTCGCCTTGCAGTCGCAAGGAATCAAAGTCGTCGATGGCCAGCAGCTCATGCACGAGGTGAGAAAAATCAAAACCCAAGACGAGATCACTCTCCTCAACACCGCCTGCATGATGGTCGATTCCGCATACGAAGATCTCTATCGTTTCATGCGGCCAGGCGTACGTGAAAACGAGTGCGTCGGTGTGGTCAGTAAAGTCCTTTACGACCTCGGCTCTGAGCATGTTGAAGGTGTCAACGCCATCTCGGGTGAGCGCTGCAGTCCACATCCGCACGTCTATACCGACCGAGTCCTGCGTCCCGGCGACCCGGCCTTTTTTGATATTCTGCACAGCTACAATGGCTATCGAACTTGCTACTATCGGACCTTCTCCATCGGCAGCGCATCAGCGGCGATGGTCGACGCCTACAAACGCTGTCGCGACTACATGGACGCAGCAATCAGCATCGTCAAGCCTGGGATCACCACCGGCGATGTGGTAAAGCTCTGGCCCAAAGCGGAGGAGTTCGGCTTCGCCAACGAAGAGGCGGCGTTTGCCTTACAGTACGGCCACGGCGTGGGCTTATCGATCTGGGAAAAACCGATCTTTAGCCGCCTGGTTTCCTTGGATCATCCCGAAGTCATCGAAGAGGGCATGGTCTTCGCTCTCGAGACTTATTGGCCGGCATCCGACGGCTGGTCTGCCGCCCGCCTCGAAGAAGAAGTTGTAGTCACGAAAGACGGCTGCGAAGTCATCACGCGCTTTCCGTCGGAGAAACTCTTAGTGGCGGGCACGCACTATTTCACCGCCGGTGGTCCATTGCCGGCCACGCGCGAAGCACAATCGAATCTGAACAACCCGGGATCGCTGGAGCGAGTGAAGCATTGAACGATCGTAGGGGCACGGCGCGCCGTGCCCCTACATGTGAATTGACCGGCAGCGAATATGGCAACTGACATCATCATGCCTGCCCTCGGAGTAGCGCAGGAAAAGGGAACGCTCCTCAACTGGCGCAAGGCCGAAGGTCAGTCGGTGATTAAGGGCGAGCCTCTGATGGAAGTCGAAACCGACAAGGCTACGGTGGAAATAGAAGCCCCCGCTTCGGGGATATTAACCAATGTGACCGCTTCATCGGGAGACGAAGTACCGGTGGGAAATAAAATTGCGGTTATCCTTGCGCCGGGTGAAGTAGCGACGACGGCTGCGCTGCAGGACCCTCGCCCTCTCCCAGAGGGAGACGGAATAAGTGCGGGTCGCCTTGCCCGTGAAGGAGAGGGAACGACAGAGGATCACCCTCTCCCCCTGGGAGAGGGAAGGGATGAGGGTCACCGTCCCACTTCGAAACCCACGTCGCCAGGCGAAGCCGCGGCCCAAACGTGGCATGTCGGCGAAAGAATACTCGCTTCTCCGGCAGCCAAGAGAATTGCTAAAGAGAGAGGCATCGATCTCTCATCCCTCAGAGGAAGCGGGCCTAGTGGCAGCGTCCTGGCCGAAGACGTGCTCAGGTCCACAGCGAGTGAAGCCATCTCTAAAGCAGGCCCGCCTAAAATCGGGGAAACCATCCAGCTCACGGCGATGCGCCGCATTGTCGGCGAGCGCATGACCAGGAGCAAGCAGACTGCGCCCCATTTTTACCTGAGCATGGATGTGGACATGACCGGGATCGCCCGGCAAAGGAACATGCTCAAGGAAAAAAACGAGCCGCTCGTTCCGTCGATCAACGACTTCATTCTCAGTGCGTGCGCCAAAACGTTAAGGGAGTTTCCATCTATGAACGCCGCGTTCACCGAGCAAGGGGTCCAGCTTTACTCCGACATCAATATCGGTATGGCAGTGGCGCTGGAAGAGGGGTTGGTCGTGCCGGTCATCCGCAGTGCCGACCGCCTGTCGCTAAAGGATTTGGCGCAACAGAGCCGAGAGTTGGTGGAGAAGGCGCAAAAGAAAAAGCTTTTCCCATTAGATTACGAGGGCGGCACTTTCACGGTCTCCAATCTCGGCACGTTCGGTGTTGACAACTTTGTCGCCATTATCAACCCGCCGCAGTGCGCCATTCTCGCCGTCGGCCGGGTCGCGCCGCGAGTAGTTCCTCACGGCGAAGGCATTGCCGTGCGTTCCATGATGACCCTAAGCCTCTCCGCCGATCACCGTATTGTCGACGGCGCCATCGCTGCCCGGTTTCTGCAGGAGGTCAAGAGACGGCTGGAAAGAGCTGCGGCCTAATTCTCATGGCCAAGATCGTTATCCGAGATCTCACCAAAACCTACAGCAACGGCGGGGTCGTGGCCTTGCAAAATATCAATCTCGAAGTGCAACCCAACGAGAGCCTTTGCATCCTGGGTCCAAGCGGCTGCGGCAAGACTACGCTACTGCGAGTCATCGATTGTCTCATCGCGCGCGATCAAGGCGAGATCCTAATCGACGGCGAGCCGGTCGTTCAGCCGCGGCCGGACGTCGCCATGGTTTTCCAGCACTTCGGTTTATTCCCGTGGAAGAGACTGGACGAAAACATCGCCTATGGCTTGGAACTCAGAGGTGGTGCAAAACAAGAAATGCTAGCCACGGTCCAGCGTTATATCGAACTGATGGGGCTAAAGGGATTCGAAAAGTCTTATCCCCACCAACTCTCCGGCGGGATGCAGCAGCGCGCCGGCCTCGCGCGCGCGCTGGCAATCAAGCCATCGCTGCTGCTCATGGACGAGCCCTTCGGCTCGTTGGACGCTCAGACGCGCGAACTGATGCAGGAAGAGCTTCTGCGGATTCTCGAGAGTGAGAAAAAAACTATGATCTTCGTCACCCACAGCATCGATGAATCGATCCTCTTAGGCGACCGCATTGTGATGATGTCGCGGCGTCCTGGGTGTGTTCGAGAAATCTTTCCCGTCGATATTCCGCGCCCGAGAAAGATCGCCTCCGTGAGATCTCATCCGCGTTACCTCGAGCTCAGAAACTCCATCTGGGAAATGCTCAAGCAGGATCTCGACCAGGACGGCGTCGGAAGGAGCGATTCATGAGCCAGCGACTCAAAGTGCGCCTGCTCTCGCTCTTGGTCTTGTTGGTCGTATGGGAATTCTACGGCCGTCGCGTGAACCCGATACTTTTTACCTATCCGACCGCTATCCTCCGCGCCTTCATTGGGCTCGTAACGTCGGGAGAGCTGCAGAGCTACATGAAAGAGAGCCTCCTGGTTTTATTCTACGCCTCGATTCTTTCGGTGATCGTGGGGGTTCTCCTCGGCGTGGTGATGGGGCGCTTTTCGCTAGTGGAGTGGGCCACGGACATTTACGTCAGTGCCCTTTATTCCATGCCGATGGTTGCGATGGTTCCCCTGATCGTTCTCTGGTTCGGTTTCAGGGTTCCAGCGAAGGTGACTATTGTCTTCCTCTTCATGGTTTTTCCGATCCTGCTCAATACTTACCAAGGGGTGAAAGATGTCGATCGAAATCTCCAGGAGGTCGCGTGCTCATTCTGCTCGAGCGAGGGGCAACTCTGGCGGCATCTAATTATCCCCTCAGCCATCCCTTTCATTGTCGTGGGCGTCCGTCTGGCGATCGGGCGCGGCTTGGTCGGGATGATCGTCGCCGAGTTCTATACTTCAGTCACCGGGTTGGGTTATATGATCGTTCGCTACGCCAATGCCTTCGAAACCGATAAGCTTTTTGTCCCCATCGTGGTGGTTATGATATTAGGGGTGGGACTTATGTCGCTCGCCAAGTGGATCGAGGGGCGAATCGCGCCGTGGAGAAATTTCGACGAAAGGGAGTAGAGAAAAGGAGGCCCATATGAAAAAGGCAGTCGTTGCCCTGTCATTGGTTGGGATTTGGCTCTCGCTAGCGCCGGTTGAGGCGCAGACAAAGCGGAAAGTTGTCTTTGGCGTTCCCGTCACGCCGCCTAACGTCGTCCACATCCCCCCATACGTCGCCAAGGAGATGGGCTTCTTCGCGGAAAACAATATCGACGCGGAATTTGTCACCTTCGAGGGCGGAACCCAGACCTTGCGCGGGAGCGTGGCTGGCGGATTGGATATCACCGGCACAAGCTCCGATCCGGCGATTATCGCGGCGGCGCGGGGGGCGGGGACAAAGGTGCTCGGGACTTACTCGCATAAGCTCTCCCAATCGATGTTGGTCCAGGGCGATATCAAGAGCTGCAAAGATCTCAAAGGCCGCAAGATCGGCATTCAGGAAGTCGGTGCGTTCAACGAGGTGATGAGCCGCGCCGTGATGGCAAGCTGCGGACTCACGCCGAAAGATGTCCAATATATACCCGTCAGCACCAAGGGTCGGGTACCAGGGCTTCTCAGCGGTCAAATCGACACGGCGATTCTTCACGTGGACCAGGCGCTCGTGGCGAAGAAGAAAAAATCAGATCTTAATATTCTCGTAAACCTATGGGAAACACTCCCCAAATGGCTTTATGCCGCCTACATCGCGCCGGAAAAAGAGATCGGCAGCAATCGTCAGCTCTACGTCGACATGATGGCGGCGCTCATCAAAGCCAACCGCTTCATCTACAACAACAAGGCGAAGACCGTCGAGGTCGCGGCGAAATATACACAGCAGGAAGCGGATGTGGTCTCTCAAACTTACGATCTGCTGGCGAACGCCGGCGCCTGGCCGGTGAACGACGGCCTACCTAAAGACATGGTCGAATGGACGATCAACAAGCAGGTGGAACTGGGCACGATCAAGGCCGAGGAGAAACCGAGTTACGAAAAACTGATCGATCTCTCCGTCGTCCAAGCCGCTCTTTCCAAGGCGGGAGGGCGTTTAACCGGGGACAAGCGCTGGGACTGAGAGAGCTGCGCGGGGTAAGCGAAAATCCAACGCGGGATAGGGCGGAGAAAATTTCTCTGCCCTATTTTTTGGTGCCAACCTCCTTATCCCGAACCTTCGACGAAGACTTCTTCGCGTGTTTTACTGAAGGCCGGGATTAGCACGCTGCACATCGCTAAAACGGCGAGTCCGAGCAAGGTCGCGCTGATCGGCCGCTGGACGAATACCCACGGGTTCCCGCGCGAGAGCAACATCGCCCGGCGCAGGTACTCTTCCATCAACGGGCCGAGAATGAAGGCGAGCAGCATGGGCGCCGGCTCACAACCGAGTTTGGAAAACAAATAACCGAGAGCGCCGAACAGAGCCATGAGGTAGACGTCGAATTCGGTATTCTTGAGGCTGAAAACTCCGATACCGCAAAATACCAGAATCCCCGGGTACAAGTGTTGGTAGGGTATCATGATCATTCGCACCCACATGCCGATCAATGGGTAATTAAGGATCACCAGGAAGAGATTTCCGATCCACATCGACACGATCATGCCCCAAAATAGCGCCGGCTGCTCGTTAATCACCGATGGTCCGGGCTGAATACCGTGAATAATCATGGCTCCGACCATCAGCGCGCTGACCGGATTGGATGGAATTCCCAAGGTCAGCAATGGAATAAAAGACGTTTGGGCGCCCGCGTTGTTAGCCGACTCCGGCGCGGCGACGCCCTCGATGGCGCCCTTCCCAAACTGCGCGCGATTCTTCGAGACCTTCTTTTCGATGGAGTAGGCAGCGAAGGAACCCAGGATCGAGCCGCTGCCGGGAAGAATGCCCAGTGCCGAGCCGATGATGGTGCCGCGAAGGATCGGCGCGACCATGCGTTTGAAGTCCTCGCGAGTGGGCCAGAGGCCGGTGATTTTTGTGATCATCACCGCTCGTTCTTCTTCGTTTTCCAAATTACGAATAATCTCTCCTAAGCCGAACATTCCCATCGCGACGGTAACGAAGCCGATGCCGTCGGCCAGTTCATAAATCCCGAAACTGAAGCGTTGCGTGCCGGAATTTACATCGGTCCCAATGAGTCCCAGGAGCAAGCCGAGCACGACCATACCGATGGCATGGAGCAGCGAACCCTGCGCGAGCACCACGGACGCCACCAGACCAAGGACCATCAGCGAGAAAAATTCCGCCGGTCCGAACTTAAGCGCGACGGCGGCAAGCGGCGGACCGAACCCAGCGATCAGAAATGTCGCGACGGTTCCGGCGAAGAACGAGCCGATGGCCGAAGCCGCGAGCGCCGGTCCCGCCCTTCCTTGCTTTGCCATCTGGTAACCGTCGAGAGTTGTAACGACGGAGGCAGCTTCTCCGGGAAGATTGACGAGAATAGAGGTCGTCGAGCCGCCGTACTGCGAACCATAGTAGATGCCAGCCAGCATAATGAGCGCGGTAACTGGCGGCAACACAAACGTAACCGGCAGCAACATCGCGATGGTGGCAGTAGGTCCGAGCCCCGGTAAGACACCAACCGCGGTGCCGAGAAAGACTCCAACGAAGCAGTAAAACAAATTGGCGAGAGTCGCCGCCGTTTGCAACCCCAGCACAAGATGATTGAGCAATTCCACCGTTATCTCCCTATTTGTGGTCTTCCGTTTTCAGCCGCCGAACCATGGACCGATGACCGGTAGCGGAATGCCCAAGCCTTTAAGAAACACAAGAGCACAGAAGACCGTCAGTCCCGCCGCTAGGAGCAGCGTCGGGTGCCAACGAAAGCGCGTGCTTGCATAAGCACTGATGATGACGAGCAACGGCAAAGCGACCGCCAATCCCGCGCCTCGCACCAGGAAACCAAACACAAGAGCCGACACCGTAACGAGCGTTAGTCCTTTGAACGCGAACGCCGCGATCGGAGTGCCTGGTATGATAAAAGATCGGATCACTGAAATCGCCCCGATGCCGACGAGCAAACCGCCGAGAATAGTGGGAAAATAGGCCGGGCCCATTTTGATTGCCGTTCCCATGCCGTACTCACGGCCGATAAGAATCGCGCTTGATCCAAAGAAGACATAGATCAAGCCGGTCCAGAAATCTTTGGCGTTGCGGATCATATAGTTTAGGACACCCCTCCTTCAGGACGACCGTTGATCACGAAGTAACTTACGCGCGTTGTACAACAACTCCGAAACAAAAAAAAGGCCGGGACGATGCCCGGCCTTTCCTGCAGCAACTTTGCAAATGCCACTTTAGTCGGCATAGACGCCGGCCTTCTTGATGATCGGACTCCATCTGTCGATTTCAGCCTTGAGATGTGCGTGCAGCGCCGCAGGCGCCGCTCGGTTTTCGGCTACCGGTTCGGTGCCCAATTCGGCGAAGCGCTGCTTTACGTTATCGTCCTTTAGCGCCGCCTGTAGCGCTTTGGCCAGCTTATCGATCACCGGCTTTGGAGTGCCCTTCGGAGCATAGAGACCATGCCAGACCGAGACCTCGAAGCCTTTCAACCCAGCCTCGTCCATGGTCGGGACGTTCGGCAGAGAAGCCACGCGTTTCTTGGTTGTCACGCCGTAGACTTTGATCTTTTCCGCCTTGATTTGGCTGGTCGTGTTGGTCGTCTGGTCGCACATCATATCTACCTGTCCGCCCAGCAAATCATTCATGGCTGGCCCCGTACCGTTGTAGGGAACGGTGGTCAGCTCAGTCTGAATTGCGCTCATAAACAGCATGCCGCATAGATGCGAGGCAGCGCCGAGCCCGGCGTTCGCCAAATTAATCTTCTCTTTGTTGGCTTTCACATAAGCAATCAATTCCTTGAGGTCCCTGGCTGGAAAATCCTTTTTCGCTACGAGGGTCATCGGCACTTCGTTTATGAGGCCGATGGGCTCAAAGTCATTTAACGCGTTATAAGGCAGCTTGCGGTAAAGCGCCGGCGCCGTAGAATGACCGATGTGATGGATCAAGAGCGTATATCCGTCTGGCGCCGACTTGGCGACACGGTTGGCAGCAATGGTGCCGCCGGCGCCGAGGACATTTTCGACGATGATCTGTTGCTTGAGAGTTTTGCTCATCGGCGCGCCGATCAACCTTGCGACCGTGTCGGTCGGGCCACCGGCAGCAAAAGGTACAACCATAGTGATGACTTTAGTCGGGTACTCTTGGGCGCTCGCCTGGGATAGGCAGAAAACCGCAAGACAAGCGATGAATCGTAAAACGCTAGTCATAACCATCCTCCTTCTTAACTTGAAGATCGACTCGCCGAACCTCAGCAAACACTACTCAATAGCAACCTTTAATTCAACTTGGGCGGCCAGGCATTCGCATTGAAACGATGCCAGATCCATACGGCAAACCGACGGCTTGCGCGCCGATCGATTCCGTGTAGATCATGGAATAGAATACGATGGGAAACCGATCCGACCGTGGTGCCATTTCTCAGCCGCCCGACTCTCAATTTGACGAGCCGGTTGTCCTTCCGATACAGGACACTATCGATCTCCATGCCTTCTCTCCCAAGGATATTCCGAGCGTCGTCGAAGAGTACATCGATCAATGTTGCCAGGCCGGCATCTATGAACTCCGTATCATCCACGGCCGCGGCATCGGCGTGCAACGAAATATCGTGCGGTCAATCTTAGAAAGCCACGAGGTGGTTCTTTCTTTTCGCGATGCGCCGCCTGAAGCCGGCGGTTGGGGGTCCACCGTCGTCGTATTGCGGCGAAGCGCCCCCTAGCCAGCTGCACATTGACATGGCGAAACCGGCTCGCTAGCCTCGATTTAGATCGCCTCAAACGCAGTCCGCGTTGCGCTCCGCGGCTGGTTTTGCTGGTCGAGCGTCAGGGACCGTTTTGGAACAGGACGCGCTTCGTCGAACAAAGTCTATTCATCTTCTCAAAACATCCTGTGCCACGATCTCTCGATAACTCACCTAAACTCATCAGCCCGGTTGCCAGCGGATCAAATCGTAGGAGGAGTTAACCCGCTTACCGCTGAAAGGAGGGCATTTCATGAAGAGCTTGTCGTTTCTATGTGCAATGGTGGCCCTGCTTCTGCCCGTGCCAGTATTTGCGGCGCCGATTGAGTTCGGCGCCTCGGTCCAATTAACCGGGCAATTCGCCAATACCGGGCGCTATTATGGTGACGCTTATCGGTTCGCCGTGGACAAAATCAACGCGGCTGGCGGCGTCAAGGTAGGCAAGAACCGCGAGAAGCTGAGCCTCAAGATCCTTGACAATCAGTCCGATGTGAACCTGAGCGTACGCCAATACGTGCAGCTTGTGAGCCAGGACAAGGTCAATTTCCTGTTGGGCCCATTCGCGAGCGATTTCGCACTTGCTGATTCGGCGATATCGGAAAAGTATAGCGTCCCGATGATTCAAGGTGGCGGCGCATCGGACCAGATCTTCAGCCGCGGCTACAAATACATTTTTGGTACCTTGCCGCCGGCGAGCGATTATTTTCAGAGCACTTTGGATCTCATGGGTCAGCTGAAGCCGGCGCCGAAAACGATCGCGCTGTTATACGCGGATGATGCGTTCGATGTTTCAGTCGCCGATGGCACTCGCAAAGCAATCGGCAAGGCCTCACTGAAAATCGCGGTGGATCAGCGCTACAGCTCAAAAGCTTCCGACTTTAACTCCATCCTGTCTTTGATCAAGAGCCAGGACGTGGATGCGATCCTGGTCGCCGGACATGAGACCGAGATTCTGAATTTCATCCGCCAGGCCAAAACTCTCAACGTCAACCCTAAACTTTATTCCTTCACTGTCGGCGTGCCGAGCGCAGATTTCCGCGCCGCCTTAGGACAGGACGCCAACTATGCCTTCGGCATGACGTCCTGGGTCCCCTCGCCGGCGTTTAAGGACGATTACTTCGGAAACGCCGAGCAGTTCGCTACCGAATATCAGAAGCGCTTTGGTTATGAGCCTGATTACCACGCGGCATCGGCGGTGGCCGACGTTGAAGCATTCGTCAAGGCGATCGAATCGGCCAACACCCTCGACCCCGCGAAAGTCCGCGATGCGATTGCTAAGGTCGACTTCGACAGCCTGTATGGCCGCATCCGCTTCAATGCGGCCGGACAGATCAGTTTGCCGCAGACGGTCGTGCAAATTCAGAAAGGTAAGTTGTTACCCATCTACGGCCCAAATGGACTCATTGAAAAGCCGCTTTACCCGATGCCGGCATGGGGCAAGCGGTAGGTGCAGCTTCTCTGGCAGATTTTGATTAATGGCGTCCTGCTGGGCGGTCTCTATGCCTTGATGGCGTTAGGGCTCGTGCTCGTCTGGGGCGTGCTCAACATCGTCAATCTAGCCCACGGAGCCCTCATCATGCTGGGGGCCTATGCCGGTTATTATCTGTTCACCGGCTTTGGCTGGGATCCATTTGCGGCATTGCCGTTAGCGATGATACTGCTGTTTTGCCTGGGCTATTTGATTCAGCGCTACGTGCTTAATCTGGTGATCCGCGCGCCCATGTTCAACACCTTGCTGATCACCTTCGGCCTCGAGGTCGTGATCACGTACCTCGCGCAGGTTACCTTCAGCGCTGATTTTCGCACCGTTAATCCGAGCTATGCCGGAGCCAACTTCGTTTGGCTGGGGGCAACCGTACCGCTTGTCCCGCTGTTGGCGTTTGGCGTCGCGCTCGGACTGACCCTCGCGCTCTGGCTGTTTCTCGATCACACCCGCATCGGCAGGGCGATCCGCGCTACGGCCCAGAACCTGACAGCAGCGCGACTTTACGGCGTAAATCCGCGCCAGCTCTATGCTCTGACCTTCGGCATCGGCGCGGCCCTAGCGGGCGCTGCTGGTACGCTGTATGGCGTGGTGTCGCAAATCAACCCCTACATCGGCTCTGGCCTGACTGCTAAATCATTTGCGATCGCAATCATCGGCGGTTTGGAGAAATCGATTTACGTTCTTGTCGGCGGTTTATTTCTGGGTATCGTCGAAGCATTGACCGCTCTCTACATCGGTCCGACCTATACCGATGTCGTCAGTTTCGGGATTTTAGTCTTAGTGCTGATCGTGCGACCCACCGGGCTTCTCGGGAGAACTGCGTGAAGGTTGGCCTAAAGTTGGCGCTCGCCGTGGTCGGGATCGGGGTACTTGCGACCGTGCCGTCGTGGGGTTCGGCGGTGTTGGTGCAATTCGGGATCAACGCGCTCATTCTCGCCACGCTGGCGCAGAGTTGGAATATTATCGGCGGCTACACGGGCTATCCGTCGTTTGGCAATTCCGTTTTCTACGGCCTGGGGGGCTATGGCGTTGCCATCGCCATGGTGCAATTTCAGCTGCCCTTCGAAGTAGGCTTGACGATAGGCGTCGCGCTCGCGGTCATCTTTGCCGTTCTCCTTGGGCTTCCGGTTCTGAGGTTGCGCGGCCATTATTTTGCCATCGCTACACTGGGACTCGCGGAGGTGATGACCGCCATCGTTTCCAACCTCGAAATCGCCGGACGTAATGTCGGTCTCATCCTCCCGCTTCTCAAAGGAGATACGCCGTTTTTCGAGCTGGCGCTGGCGCTCCTGGTTGTGACCACGCTTACGGTTGCCTGGATCTCTCGCAGCCGCTTCGGTTTCGGGCTCATCGCGATCCGTGAAAATGAAGGCGCCGCGGCTGTCATGGGCGTCAATACCACCCTTTATAAAATTCTTGCATTCGCTCTATGCAGCGTCTTCGCTGCGATTGCAGGCGGGATTCACGCCTATTGGATCACCTATCTCGATCCGGGGAGCGCGTTCGATGTCACCCTTAATGTGAAGATGATCATCATGGCCGTCTTCGGCGGCGCCGGTACGATTTTCGGGCCGGTGCTGGGCGCATTCGTGTTGTCGGGAATCTCGGAGATCCTGGCCATCAAGGTGACAAGCCTCGCGAGCATCTTTTTCGGGTTGGTCATCGTCGCCGCAATCGTTTTTATGCCACGCGGTTTTGCCGACCTGGTGCAGCGGTTCCGGCACCTGGGTTGGCGCTATTTTCAGGAGAACATCAGGACTTACCGAGTTTAACGTGGATGCCATCCTAGAGGTCCGTAATCTCACCAAGCGTTTTCGCGGGCTCTTAGCAATTGATCGCGTCAGCTTCGCGCTTGAACGCAACGAGATTCTCGGCTTGATCGGTCCCAACGGCGCCGGCAAGACGACGCTAGTCAGTCTCGTGAGCGGAACGCTCGATCCGACCAACGGTTCCGTCCTGTTCGAAGGCGCGCCGATCAACCAACTTCCTGCTTATCGGCGTGGGCTGCTCGGTATCGCCCGCACGTTTCAGGTCATGCGGCCGTTTCCTGGACTGACGGTGCTCGACAACGTCGCGGTGGGGGCACTGTTTGGCGCCGCCGACGGCTCTCGCAAGCTCAGCAGCGCGCAGGAAGAGGCGCACCGTTGGCTCAAATTCGTCGGCCTCGATCACCGCGCGGCGCAACGCGCCGATGCGTTGGGTGGGCCGGATCGTAAGAGACTGGAGCTCGCAAAGGCACTGGCGATGAGGCCAAAGTTGCTGCTCCTCGACGAGGTGATGGCGGGACTTAATCATGTTGAGATCGAGGAAGTGATCGACGTCATTAAAAAAGTCCGCGACCAGGGTATCAGCATTCTTGTGATCGAGCATGTGATGAAAGCGATCCAGAGTCTCTCCGACCGGCTGTTGGTTTTGCATCACGGTGAAAAGATCGCCGAAGGCAAGCCGGAAGCTGTGCTCAGTAATGATGCGGTTATCACCGCTTATCTCGGGAGGAAAAGACCATGAGCGATGCGCTGCTGAAGGTCGAACGATTGAATGCGGGCTACGGGGAGATGGCGGTTCTGCGCGACATAACACTTGAAATCCAACGAGGAGAAATCGTTGCGCTGGTGGGCAGCAATGGCGCGGGAAAGACTACGTTGCTACGCGCGCTATCGCGCGTGATTCCAAGCACAGGGCGCATAACATTCGCGGGACGAGTGCTCGACGGGCTTACCCCGGATCAGGTTTTCGGTCTGCGTCTCGTGCAGGTGCCGGAAGGCCGCCAGCTTTTTGATCAAATGTCGGTAGAGGAAAATCTCCTGATGGGATCCTACCGTCGCGCCGACCGCGCCAGGATCGCCGCTGACCTCGAACGGGTTTATCGGTTGTTTCCCACGCTGAAAGAACGTCACCGTCAATTGGCCGGTAGCTTATCCGGAGGCGAACAGCAGATGTGTGCCATTGCGCGCGGCCTGATGGGAGCGCCAGAACTACTGATGGTCGATGAAATGAGTTTGGGGCTGGCGCCGGTCATTGTTGATCTGCTGCTCGACACACTTGCTGAAATACGCAGGGAAGGTGTGACCGTGCTGCTGGTCGAACAGGACATCTTTTCAGCGTTTCACGTTGCCGACCGAGGTTACGTGCTCGAAACCGGAAGAATTGTCCGCGTCGGCAGCGCCTCCGAGCTTGCAGAAGACCCAGAAGTCAGACGCGCCTATCTTGGAATCTAATTCCTGGCTCAAACACTATGTCCACGATCTGGGTACTAACTTTTGAGAATTATTCCCGAGCGAAAGGGTCGGCGCCTTTGGCCTGGAGCAGATAATAGACAGTAATCAGGACGCCCACCGTGATAAAGCTATCCGCCAAGTTGAACGCTGGCCAATGATAGGTGGACCAGTAGAAGTCTAAAAAATCGATGACTTCGCCATATACGATTCGATCGATTAAATTTCCGATCGCTCCGCCGAGAATAAATGACAGCGCCGTGATAAGGCCCGTTTCTTTGTCCGGCAAGCGTCTCAGCATCACAAAAATGAAACCGATTGCTAAAAGAGAAAACAGAACCAGGAAGGGCAACCTAAATGCAGCCGCGCTTCCGGCGAGAATCCCAAAGGCCGCGCCTGTATTGCGGATGTAGGTCAGACTGAACACACTATCGATTACCGGGATGGAATGATTGAGGGGCATCGTTTGGTCGACGATGAACTTCGTCAGCTGATCCGTAACCAGGATAAGAGCGAGCCAACCGAAAACGATTTTGGATTTGGCGGTCAAGAAAATCCTCCAGATTTAGCGCTGAGCGGCAGCAAGCCTACGCTGCGGAGCATTTGAAGCAGATCAAAAACGCCGCGAGAATCTGATTAAATCGCCGTCGTCACCTTGCGCAACTGTATTGTCAGCGGGTGGCCGTCCACTTTCACGCTGGTCGCATGCGCATTTCCATCGAGCGGCTCACTGACCCATTTAACCGCCAATGTTTCTGCAGAAATGTAGGAGCTATGACCCTCAACGGCCCGCCGCAGCGCTGCAGCGTCGGTACCAAAGTACAAGATGATCCGATCTTCCATTTCCAGACCCGACTTTTTCCGTAGCTCCTGGACGTGCCGAACAACCTCCCGAGCCATCCCTTCCCGGGCAAGCTCTTCGCTGATCCGTGCATCCAACAGCAGTTGAGTGCCGTGATCACTGAGGCCCGCCCAGCCGTCCGGCGCCTTGGTTCTTAAGAGAACGTCGTTTTCATCCAAGATGACTGTCGTTCCCGCGCAGTCGAGCCCGATCTTACCGCCAACCTGTAGCTTCGCCACCAGCGAGTTGGGATCGAGCGCAGCCAGGGCTGTGCGGATCTCTTTTACTCGCTCGCCAAATTTCGGACCTATCGTTTTTAAGTTCGGACTAATCTCGTACCTAAGCAGTGGCCCCTCTGCAGGATCATGCAGGCTCACCTTTTTTAGGTTCAGCTCCTCTGAGATTTGATCAGCAAAGCGCTGGATGGCGTGGCGCTCCGAGTCATTAGCTGGCTGGATAACCATTTCGGCCAACGGCTGGCGGACTTTGATGCGCACGCTGTTCCTTGCCGCGGAGCCCAGCGATACGAGCCGAAGCAACGCCTCCATGTCGGCGGAAAGCTCAGCGTCCATGAGCGATTCATCGACCTCGGGAAAATTACAGTGGTGGATACTTAAAGCACGGGCCGCTTTTTCGTTTCCGCTGCGCTCGAGGTTCTGATACATAATCTCCGTCAAAAAAGGCATGACAGGTGCGAGGAGTCTGACCAACGTCGTAAGGACCGTATGGAGTGTCTGGTAGGCCGCCGACTTGTCTTTGCTCTTTTCACTCTTCCAAAAACGGCGGCGGTTTCGGCGCACATACCAGTTGCTGAGCTTTTCGGCAACGAACGTTTCGGCCGCAAGACAGAAGGCCATTACGTTATAGTTTTCGAACTCCCGCCGGGCGGTCCGGATCAGTAGTTGCAGGTCGGACAGAATCCAGCGGTCGATATCCGGCCTTTCACCGACGGGAACACCAGCGCTCTCAGGATCAAAGCCGTCGAGCCGGGCGTAGTTGCAGAAAAAGGCGTAGCTGTTCCACAGCTTCAAAACGAAGCGATTTCTAATTTCGTCCGCGGGGCCGTAGCCGAAATTGATGTTGTTGGCTGGATTGTGGCGGCAAAACATCCAGCGCATTACATCAACCCCCATTTTTTCCGCCGATTCTTCGAACGGTATGGCGTTGCCCTTGGACTTGTGCATCTCCTCGCCCTTTTCATCCCGCACGATCGCATGCCCTAGGAGCACTCTAAAGGGCGCCCGTCCCTCCATCAGCGCGCTCATAGCGAGCAGGGCATAAAACCAGTTACGGAATTGGCCAGGGAAGCTCTCGGTGACGAAGTCGGCGGGAAACCACTTCTCCCAGTATTCGCGGTCGCGGTTATAGCCCAGGGTCGAGTAGGGCACAATGCCGGCGTCGAGCCAGGGGTTCCCGACGTCAGGAATCCGGCTTGCCATTCCATTGCACTTGCCGCAGCGAATTTTAACCAGATCTAACCATGGCCGATGGGGAGAGTGACGTTCGAACCGCTCCCAGCCAGCCACAGCGCGGCTCTTGAGTTCTTCACGACTGCCAATGACGTCAAAAGCACCGCAGCCGTCGCAAACCCAGATAGGCAGCGCAAGCCCCCAGTAGCGCTTCTTTGAAATCATCCAGTCGCCCATGTTGCTTAGCCAGTCGAGTTCGCGTTGCAAACCAAAGTCGGGGATCCAGCGGGCGTCATAACAGATTTCCATGATCGCATGACGCCAACGCATGTCGATAAACCACTCATCCACAAGCCTGAAGAGAAGCTCCGTTTTGCAGCGCCAACAGTGAGGGTAGTTGTGGGGGTAGTGCTCGACTGCCACGAGCAGTTCTTTCTGTTGGAGGTTGGCCAGTATCCAGTCGACGGTCGCGGGATCAACCGCCGATCGCCCCTCCAGCTCTCCAAAGCCGGGCAGGAATATGCCGGTCTCGTCTAGGGGCGCTATTGGAACGAGACCTTCCTGCTTGCCGAGGGCAAAGTCTTCTTTGCCGCATCCGGGGGCAATGTGTACGATGCCGGTGCCTTCAGCCTCGCTCACCGCATCCCACGGTATCACCTTGTGTATTTCGCGCGCAGCTTTTGCCGGTCCCCACTTTTGTTTCACCGCCACATCGGCGATTTCCGCCGAAAAGCCTCCGGGATGGCCCTGTGCTTCGAACTCATCGAAAGGGCCATCATATGGCCATTCCAACATCTCCGTCCCCGACAACTCGCCCAAGATTTCGTAGCCGCCTTTCTCCTTGAAAATTTGTTCAATCGACTTGAGTTTGGGTACTCCCTCGACCCATTCCTTTCTCCGGAACTCATCTTCGAGCCGTTGCGCCGTGAAGGTGCCTTTGGCCAAATAGTAAACTTGGTTTCGATGGCGAATCCTTAAATATGTGAGAGTGGGGTTGACTGCGACGGCCACGTTGCTGGTTAGCGTCCAAGGCGTCGTCGTCCAGATAAGCAGGTTTTCCCTTGGCCGACCACGAAGGGGAAAACGCACAAATACCGCCCTGTGAGCGACTCGTTGATAGCCTTCGTGCATCTCCATCTGGCTAATGCCTACAGCGCAACGGGGGCACCAAGGCATGGAGTCGTAGGCCCGGTAAACCAAGCCCCGCTCGTGACACTTTTTTAGGAAGCTCCAGATCGTATAGTTGTTTTCCTCGGACATGGTGAAGTAGCTGCGCCGCTCGTCGGGCGGTTTCAGCCAGTCTTCGTCTCGATCCCAATCCATCCAGTAGCCGAGGCGAATCGATTGTTCTGTCTGAATGCGGGCGAACTTGTTCACTCGCTCCTTGCATAGCGCAACGAACCGGTCGATGCTCGCGAAGCGATTGTCCGGCACGAGATTTTCAATGTCCTGCTTTGACCGCAGGCCCAGCTCTTTTTCCACCTCCACCTCCACCCAAAGTCCTTGGCAGTCGAAGCCGTTTTGATAACGCAGCTCGTGTCCGGTCATGGCAAAATAGCGGCTATAAGTATCCTTGTATGTACGGCCCCACGCGTGGTGAACGCCCATAGGATTATTGGCAGTGATCGGCCCATCAAGGAAGGACCACTTGGGCTTGTCGTGATTCTTTTTGCGCAGGAGCTCAAAGGCCTGCGTGCGCTGCCAGAAATCGAGGATCGATCGTTCGAGGCCAGGAAAATCGACTTCCGTGGCAACCTTGTCGAAGCTAGGCTGCATAGTGAGAAAATTCGCGCATGAAGAAAATTATTTCTATCTTAACAGAGAGAAATTATCTAGATCCGCTTGGCAACTTCCGTTCTGCGGCAGATTGGCGCGTATAGCGAACACATCTTCGGCAGGTTCAGCCGTCCTTATGATCCATAACTCTTTAAAACCAGCGGGTTGAAACGACATAGCCTGTTCTATCGGTGATTGTTCTTATGGTTGTTCAAACCTCGGACCATGCGAAATGCAAACGTGTCCGCTTTGTTTTCCGCGTCGGCCCAAAAAACATAATGGCCAATTTCATGGTAAACCGTGTTCATCCATCGCCGTTCCGAGTTGTACTTTCTTCCGTTTTTCCAGTTTTCCGGGTGAATCAGATAGATCTGGCCGTTCTCATAAGTCTTGCCCGCGGTTTTACCCCAATCGATGTATTCAAACCAGTCCACTTTGGGGTTTTTCAAATGGTAAAAGCGGCAAAGGAGCGATATGGCTCTTTTAAAATCCTGAGCTTTATACTCATGGAAAAAGGATGAAAGGAGACGGTCTACGACCCGACGCTCTTTCAAAGGAGGCAAAATCATTCGCATGGGAGATATCCTTGCTCAAGCTGCAGAAGTTTTTAGCACAAATAAACTCCAATAAAAACAGGGCGGGCAGCACTACGATCCTAGCGAAAGTTCATAACATGTTGGTTTTCCAAATCTTTTTCCAACCAAAGCCGATTTTTTGGTCGCTTCACTGACGATTGCTCTCTTGCGACAAAGGCAAAAGTGTCGTAGATCCTCCTTTAAACCCCTGGGCCCATTCTCCTGGTTCGGGGAACCAAAAGAAAGCTTAATGACCGGGTTTAGGGAACGATCAGCCTATTTGGCCGCACGAGTTGGTCTGCGTACAGGACGCCTCGCGGTGAGACTTCTGCCGCGCCAATGGCTATACCGTTTGTCAGATATACTGGCCAATATGGGATTTTACTTGTTTCGAGGTTTTCGGACCCGTTCCCTGCGAAATGTAACCATTGCATTAGCGGGAGATCTCGACGGGAGGACGGCTCGAGAGATCGTTCGCCGATCACTGCGGAATTTTTTTCGAGATTTCGTCGAAATTGCCATCGCTCTCGCCATACCGGGCGATGAGTTACGCTCGGAAATCCCGGTGATTGGGCGGGCAAATTTGGACGCGGCTCTAACCAAAGGAAACGGCATCATCGTTCTCAGCGCACATTTGGGTAATTTCTTTTTACTCGGAACACGCCTTGCCCTGGAAGGTTATCAGGTCCACATCTTGATCAATCAGCCGAGCGACGGACAATTGACCAGGCTCATGGATGAATACAGACTCAAAGTCCGACAGAAAACTATTCATGCCCGACCACGCCAAGATGCATTACGCGAACTGAGCCGGACCTTGAAGAAAAATGGGCTTGCCGTTGTGATAGCTGATGAGCATCGTGGAGGAAGTGGGGTTCACGTGCCATTTTTCGGCCGCACCGTGCTTGCTCGGCGTGGGCCCGCGACCCTCGCTTTGCGCACGGGTGCCGCGGTGGTACCCGCATATCTGTTACGCGACGGCGGCAATCGTTTGAAATTAGTAATTGAACCAGAAGTAGAATTGGTTCGCGCAGAGAGAAACAAGACGGAAATCCGAGAAAACACGTTGCGCATTACGCAGTGGCTCGAAAGGACTGTCCGAGCCCACCCGGATCAGTGGAATTGGATGAACATCCATTGGCAGGATAGTCCCGAAACCTCTGCAGCCGGTAAGGAGCAATCGGTTCAACGGGTCATCTACTGAGTCGAAAGGGAAATCGTAGTGAAGATCAGTCAAAAAGATCTCGAAGGACTAAAGAAAAAAGTCGCGCTCGGCAACCGCATCATGTTCCATCAAGGTTTGGCTGATTACCATGGTCATGTCAGCGCGAGAATCCCAGGCACGCGAAACTTCTTTATAAAGCCTGTGTTGGCGCCGCTCGGTTCCATCTCGGTTAAAGACATCATCGAAGTGAATATCGACGAATACAAGAAAACCTGCGAGCAAAACTGGGCCAAGGCTGGGAACAAACGCGAAGTTACCAAGCTCAAGGTTCCGCCGCGGGAAACGATGATCCATGCTTCGATCTATGAAGCGCGCCCGGCTGTGAACTCCGTGGTTCATACGCACCAGCCGTTGGCGACGGCGTTTTCTGTCGCCGGTACGCCGCTCCTGCCCATTTACAACCAGGCAGCAGCATTCGCGCCTGAAACGCCGATCTTCCCCAGCCCTAGACTTATTTACACAGTCATAGACGGGAAGGAGATCTGCGAGACTCTGGGCGACCGAATGGCGATGCTTCTCAAGGGTCACGGCGTTGTTGTGTGCGGCGATAGCTTGGAATATGCTACTGTCCACGCGATTTACTTGGAACGGACCGCCCACATGCAGTGGGTAGCGAGCTGCGTCGGGAAACCAACGATCATGCCGCAGACCGAAATCGATTATATGAAAGAAAACATGACGTATCGTTCCTATGATGCCTTTGCCTACTTCAAGTCACTTTTGCCCCGAGGCGGCAAGCTGTAAAGGAACAGAGCATCTATATTCAACTGATTATCTTCGGAGGATAGACCGATGGCAAAGAGAGAAGAAAAGGTTGTGGAAGAGGGCGCCAAGACTCGTGCGATTCAGGACCTACGCGACTGGCTGGAACGGGTGGAGCGGATGGGTGAACTCGTTCGCGTCAAGGAACCCATCAGCTGCGATGAAGAGATGAGCGCTATCAGCTATCTTGTCGCCAAACAGAATCCTTCGCCGGCAATCCTGTTCGATTCCGTCAAAGGCTACGAAAACAGCCCTTATAAGACGAGACTCCTTTGGAACATTCTCGGTCCGAGCCTTCGGCGCATCGCCCTCACTCTCGAAGAACCCCCGGATACCCCGACTCTCGAACTCATCCGACGTGCCAAAGACAAGTTCCGCGACCGGAAACCGCCGAAGGAAGTACCGTCATCGCAAGCTGGCTTTTACGCGAATAGTTTCACCGACGATAAAGTCGATTTGAATCAATTGCCGATACCCAAACACTGGCCATTGGACGGCGGGCGGTACGCCGGAACCGCTGACGCGGTCATTACGCGGGACCCGGACACGGGTTATCTGAACGTCGGCACCTACCGCATGATGCTGCAAGGTAAGAACGAAGTCGGCTTGTATCTCTCGCCGGGGAAAGACGCGCGCCTGCACATCACTCGCTCTTGGCAGATGGGCAAACCGGTCGAAGTGGCCGCGGCCTGGGGTATCGATCCTCTTTTCATGGTCATCGGTTCCCAGACCTTTGCCAAAAACGTATCGGAGTATGAGTTTGCAGGTGGCGTCAAGGGCGAACCCATCCCCGTAGTAAAAGGCAAGACCACGAACCTGTTGCTGCCGGCCAATGCCGAGTTCGTCATCGAAGGAATCATCAAACCGAATTCAGTGAAGCGTGAAGGGCCTTTCGGCGAATTCCCCGGTTATTACGGTAGGCCCGAGGCCGGCTGTCCGCTCGTCGAAGTAACGGCCGTTCACTATCGTGACAATCCAATCCTCACGAATGCGCTGATGGCGGATTATCCGTCCTGTGAACAGAGCGGTTTTTTCTCAATTATGCGCTCCGCGCGCATCTGGGACGACCTCGACAAATTGGGCGTCCCTGGCATTGCGGGTGTATATGCGCATCCCGCGGGCGCGGGCGGATTCGGCATGACTGTGCTCAGCATGGAGCAGCGTTATGCCGGTCATGCGGCTCAAGCATTGGCCCTGGCAGCACAGGTGCCGGGCGGCGCCTATTATACGAAGTGGATCATCGCCGTTGATGAGGATGTTGATCCGACCGATATGGATCAAGTGATCTGGGCGATGAGCAGCCGCTGCAACCCGATCGACGACATCGACATCCTGCGAAACACCTGGAGCACTTGGCTTGATCCGACGCAAAATCCTCCAGAAAAGCGGCCTTACGGATCGAAGGCATTGATTAATGCCTGTAAAGAGCATCGCCACCTGCCGGTCTTTTCAAAACGGACCACCTTGCGAAAAGAAATTTATGATAAGGTCGCCGGCGAATGGAAAAGGCTCGGATTGCCCGGGCAGGTTCCGACGGTCAGGGCCTTTGAGGAGGAGAAAAAAGTCCTTTATCACGAGGTCGGAGGCTTCGAGCCGGGCAAACAGCCGGGAGAAGAATCTTCGGAGAAAAAAAAGTGATAGTTGCCTTATGACCTGAATTATTCGTGGCGATCAGTTCCCCCCACCCAAAAAAAACTCTCGGACACGGTCTATGAAACCGCCGCGCCGAGGGTTTGTCGCTAAAATCAAAGTCGTCCTGCGAACTAGCTTATCGCCTCTTCGCCTCTCTCGTTTGTTCGAATCCGAATCACTTCCTCGACCGTCGAGACAAAGATCTTGCCGTCGCCGATTTTACCCGTCTGCGCCGATTCCATGATCGCTTCGATGATTCTAGGTGCCATCTCATCCGGTGCCAAGATCTCGATTTTGACTTTGGGAAGGAAGTCCACGGTGTACTCCGCTCCGCGATAGAGCTCCGTGTGACCTTTCTGCCGACCAAAGCCTTTGACCTCGCTTATGGTCATGCCAGTGATTCCAGCCGACGTGAGTCTCTGTTTCACCTCGTCTAGTTTAAACGGCTTGATGATGGCTTCGATCTTCTTCATGGATTCCTCCTTCCGGACTGCCTGTTGATCATTGCTTTTCCTTGGTTCATGAGCTGCTACGTAAGTTTAGATATCGAAATACAGGGCGAATTCGTGAGGATGGGGTCTAAGCCGCATGGCATCGACCTCCTTCTTCCGCTTGTACTCAAGCCAGGTCTCAATCACGTCTTTAGTGAACACATCTCCCCTCAAGAGAAATTCATGGTCTTTCTCCAAGGCATCGAGAGCTTGATCCAACGAGCCCGGCATCGACTTCACCTTGGCCGCCTCTTCGGGCTCCAGCTCGTATAAGTCTTTGTCAATCGGCTTGGGC